>JASFMR010000001.1:0-109250 GCA_050117475.1 Balneolaceae bacterium
CTTCATCGCCGGAATCTCCCATAATGGAACTGGTGGTGTTAGAACGACTCGAGTTGTAGTCGGTTGCAGCGGCTGCCTTGGTATCGGATTGCGGACAGGGCTCCCCGTCCTCACAGTCGCCACTACCATTGTCTGCACGCCGGGTGTTTCGGGCCGCCAGGTCCCGGTGGATCACGCCACTCGAATGCAGGTGTTTGGACTTGCCGAACTTGAAGGATATGCCCACGGTTGCAAAAAAATTCGTTATGGGTGGGCTGGCTTGGCGTTGTACGTCTGGAGCCGATGCGAGCTGTGTATACATTTCCCCGGAATCATTCACTATAATCACCTTTGAAAGATCCTTTTGTGTGTAGTTGAAGCTATTGTCAGAAAACCGGTGCTGAACGCCAGTCGTTATGTTGACGGTAAAACGGTCACTACCACCGGGAGTGAACTGCACTTCCAAGGCGGGGCGCAGGGCCATCGACCATTTGTGGTAGTTGGTTCCTGGTGCATAGGCTGACAGTTCAAGCGGAGCTGCACCGGTTTGGAAGTTGGGGTCGTAATAACTGACGGTGATTTCGGGCGGGGCGTTGTAGGAGAGCCCCACGTCCAGGCTGCTTCGGAAGTGTAGCGGGAGCCAACCCCCGAAATCGAAGCGGGGTCCGATACCGATAAAAAAGGAGCTCCATTTGTTGCCGGCGCCCTTCACGGAGGTGTAGGATTCAATACCCGATGTATATTGAGCCGCCTCAAAGGCTGGCTTATACGACATGATGCCGGCTTTGAGCCCGATGCCAAAGACGCCGGGCATATAATTCAGTCCCAGTTCAGTTTGCAGGGCTGCATCCCTATCAGTGTTCCCGATAAGGCCGCCGCCTAGATTAAGATCTATTGAGAATGGATGTATATTCTGCTGTGCTCTACCGGACCGGGGTAAATAAAAAAGTAAGGTAATAAGGAAGATGCCTACACTGATCGCTGGTGAAAAGTAATCCCTAATTGTATCCATTGGAAAATATTTTGTTGAACGGCTCCCGAAAGCCCTGATTGTTTTAATCCCTATCTGTAATAGAATTAATGACATTTAAGTATAAAATGCTATTAGGGAAATTTATAAGTCCTTTTTCTTATTCTGAGGCCTTTTCAAGTTTAAATTTTAGGCCTTGAACAGTCATAATCTATCTGGGTTAATTCATATGGTTATCTACCTAATTGGTTATTAAAATAGAATGGTTTAGCTTAATCCTATAAAATATTCAGGGTTTAGATCTCCTATGCATAATCAGAACATAACCCAGTTGCTAAAAGAGTATATATAGGCCTTGCCAGGGAGTAAGCCTTTAGTGACCTGTCTGCAACGGTGCTTTAATAATACGCGTGTTATACGCGACTTTGCGAGGGCTCTTTTTATGAGTCATTTAAAACAGGTTATAACTAAAAATTTATTTAGCTTTTAGTTGCATTCCCTCTCATTCCCCAGACCAATATAACAGCAACAATAACCATTGCGATTGATAATGAAACTAACCCAAACTTAATGATACCTTCCTGCCAAGCTGGACTGAGATGATTACCTCCGGCAAGGGGCATCATTTCAGCACCGGCTCCCCAAATTCCAGCAAGTAAGGTAGTAAGCCAATTCATGAACGTTCCGAATAAAGCAAGTCCGTATGCCCATTTTAAAGAGCGTATCGACAAGTGCAACTTTGGCCAGACAATTCCAATTATTATTAATAGCATACCATTCATTGTTCCTTCAAGGTGGCTTGAGAGTCCCATGCGTGGGTTTTCCATTGCTGGAATTGCAAAGCCCGTCAGCAAACCTAGCAATAGTAGTATGATCCCGAATTTTATTAATTTTCGACTGAGTTGTAGCTGATAATCATTGTTCATTTCTATTTTATATTAATTCCCAAATTTTTTTATGACTAAGCATACCTGCAGTACTTATCGGAATTCCCAATATTCCGCTTTAACGTTTACCCAATCTAACAAATCTTGTCCTGCCGAACATCCAAGTACGCCAGAGAATTAAAGATCAAAGAAAACGGTAGCTATTCTTCCGGCTAGTCTACTAGACTATATATGCCCGGCTCGGATGCAACAAGCAGTAAATGTGTCCTTGGACACCTCATTTCCCAGAAATTGGTGATAATTGTTTGGTGGGATTACAGTAGCTTAGAATATCCATGCATTTTATTACGTAACCTGAATCTATTAGAAGCTGGAAATTTCCGGCTGGAATGCTATTTAGGTTTTATCATAGTCGGCAGGGGACTGATTCAAGCGTTGGGATCTAAGTGTATCTGCGGATTAGCCTGTCTGCCGCCGTGCTGATATTCTCAATATGAGAGACGGTCTTGTACATCTCAACTCGGGAGGGTAATCTAATGTTAGAATATAGGGAGCTAACCGTATGTTTTTACATTCTCTTTATATCGGTTCTTGATAGCGGCCAAGCCAACTTTTGTTAAAAACTACAATCCTTTTATAATTGCTAATGCCTTTTTTACATGTCCGTCAGGTGTGATTTGATCTCTTTTTGACGAAAATGTGGCTATAATTATCCCCTTTTTATCAATAATAAATGTGGTTCTTGGGATAAAACCGTGAGTGACCTGCTTGCCTCGTACATCCTTAACTCCGGGCTGGGGAGGCATTAAAGTTAGGCCGTAGGTTGCAGCGATTTTGCCTTCTGGGTCGGAAGCTACCGGGAATTTTCCGGCACAGTAATTCGAATCAGATGAGAATGCATTCAGACGCTGAATATTATCTGCAGATAAACCGATAATGGTAGCTCCCGCCGCAGTAAACTTGTCCTCGAGTTCAGCAAAGGTATGCGCCTCCAAATCACACCCTCCTGTGTAAGCAGCCGGGTAGAAGTAGAGCACAACTGGTCCCTTGTCCAAAGCTTTTTTTAGTGAAAATTCAAATTCACTTCCAGCCTGGCTGGCCTTGGCGGTAAACATAGGGGCTGGAGTTCCTTTTGATATCATTGATTGGGCAAAACCGGGCAAGGAAATAAAGAGGCAAAAACCGAAGACTAATACGGGGAAAATGCAATACTCCTTGAACATAACGGACTTTTAAGGATACTTAGAATTTATTAACAACCTTACAATAATCGGACAATAAAATCAACGGGTGAATTTTACATTTCGCTTCAAACCCTTTTAACAAACGAGTGAGCAAAGATACCATTCCCTTGAAGCCCTGGTTACTCTAGTGTTTAATCTTTAAGGTCGACCGAATGAATGAGAAGCAGTTATGTGATCAAAATAAATAAGTGCATCAAAAGATGTTGTCAAGGCCTGTTTTTTATAAGGCAAATCTTCCGCAACGGAACCGATGCTTCTAAATAATTTTGGTGATGCAAGCCATTTACCATCTTTATCATTATTGGCCCTGCGCAGGTCGAGGGCAAGTTTAGGAACATCCAATTGATGCAAAACATATTCTACTGAACCCTTCATAGGAGCTGGTGCGGGAAAACTCTTAACCGGCTTTGTTGGGCCCAATACTGCGGAATAGTTACCTTCACCAAAAGCAAAGGCAACAGGCCTGTATTTGTTTTCAAAGTAGATATTTAGATAATGTCCCATATTATTTGACCCCCGGCCAATATGATCATTATGCGCCCAAACGATAGTTTTGGAATTTGATGAATGGTGGTCAACAATCCATTTTATATTTTCAGCCATGCTTTTATCCCGTGTTTTACCAATACCCAAGAATCTGGCAATAGATTGTTCTACAATCCTGGCATTTTGAATTGCCCACTCTACCTGCACATTGTCGAACCTGTTAAGATAGGTGCTCATATTTTCTCGCAAATGCGAAAACACGCTCATGGAATTGCGATATAATGTGTCGAGCTTATGTTGAGACATACCCCGCATACTATCTGGTCCACTTAGCAACTGATAATTATGATTTAATTTGGCCAAATATGAGGGATTCGCGCGGTTAATGAATGCTCTCACACTGTCGGCAGCTACCTTGGGGTACTGCATATCACATCCCCAAAATTCAATTTGTCCCTTACCTGACAGATTATAGGTTCGCATCCATTTCAGGAGGTTTAAAACTTCTTCTGTATTCCAGGTCCAGAAATGAAGATTCGCCAACAGTTTTTTAGGGTAGCCTTTGCCGTACAGGACATATTGGTTGATAGCTCGGGCCTCCGGCATGCTGGCTTCTATAACAAACACCGTGGTATCATTTTGCGATACGATCCATTTTGTTAATCGATGTTTCATACGGAAGAAATCGCGTGACCCATGCGTATTTTCACCTAGTCCAATAATACCTGCATCATTAAAAAGTGGGTGCAGCTTTTTTTAGATCTGTAAACGTAGCATCCGGATTATCCGTAGCTAAAGGAATAATTTTCTTTTTTAACCAACGTATCTCTTTTTTACTTGCCAACCATAGTTTCTGAGAGGATGGGGCATACTTTGCACCATTAATTAAAATTTCTACATCATCGAACCAAGCTTTGCCATTCCCTTTTTGATACATCTGTATAAAAGCAATTTTGGCAGATTCCTTAATCTTCAAATCAGCAGTATATTTTTTCCAGTCTGAGCTTCCATGCACACCTTAATTTGGTAATTTAAGCTGATTGATGAGCTTTTGATTTTTGTCAAATACAAAAAACCTGACCATGGCTTCTCCCTTGGTGATTTTTTGTGTACGTATCCAAACAGACACCTTAAGGCTATTACCTTGAATAAGTTTTACAGGAATATGTTGCATACTTATACCAAAGCCTTTTATATCATTATTTAAGGCATGGCTTTCCAAGCTAAACCTGCCGGAATGTGAAACTAGTGAATCGATAGAAAGTCGGTGTCTTTTCCAAACATTGGTCCAACCGAAGGCAGCTTGAGGATTGACAATACTCGGTTTATCAAATCCAAGGTTCCTAATTCTTTGGGCTTGAACGAATTGTAATACAGAAAGATTAAGACTTAATATGATTATTAAGGAACCAGTAACTTTCTTCATCTCTAACAATTTTATTAAGAATGCTCAAGTATCTTAGGGTATAACGATCAAATTCAGCCGACGGCCGCTGGCGTGCGTAGCCAATGGACGGTCGGCTGGAATAAACTGTTAGCTTTCAATTTGGCTCTTCTTCAGAGCAGATGCAATGAGCCGGTTACAACCGAACCAACCCCAATAAATTCTATGATTCGTAATCTTATGGTCAAAAATCTGCATGACTTCAAGAATATCGATTTGGTCGCCTTCAGGAGTTTTTCGCGGGTATTCCCAAATGAGAGTGTCGCCGTTTATAAAATATTGGCCTGTTCGATACCAACGAACCAGGTCGTTAGGCCTTCGTTTAGTTCCTTCTTCCAAGAAACGAACAATCTCTGACCGCCCTCGAAGAATGCCCGAATCCTGGTCTAGGATGGCTGGCACCAATGGGCTTTCAAAGATGGCATCCTCAGCATACAAATTGATGAGAGATGGAACATCCCGGCCTTTGGCATATTTGTGCCACTTATCATAGATGATTTCAAACTCGTTCATATTTCTCCAATGAAGGTTAACGATTAGCACTTAACCTGTAGGTGCCAAGGTGTTGAAATTATTTACAAATAATAGGTTAACTAATAAATAGGAAGTGGGCAAGAACAGATGCTAGGCTTGTCCACTTAATGCGCTGGATCTTTTCAGATAGGAGGTCCTCACCCAATTATCACCCGTAAGTAATCTAAAGAGGACCTCATGAATGTACTTGTTTAACTTCTTTATCCAGGTTGTGATAAATTGGAGATATTCTTTTCGAATCCATCCTGTTTCGGGATTACCCATTGCATGTCCAGAGTTTTTAAAACCTTGACAGTTATATTTTTGCCTTCAAGCGTTTGTTGAATTTTTCTTACGTTTTGTAAACTTGCCTATACCGATGCATTAGTATACTTACCTCCAAAAATTATTAGAGAGGAGCGGGACTATAAGCACCGTTTTTTTTCCACCAAACAGGACGCCTCGTCTTGGCTCTTCTGGAATAAAATGTAGTAACAAGCGGTACAAAAACTTGTGGTACTCCGCGTGCTCGAACATCATTGTAAATTTCAAATTTTAGCTGATCATTGAAGGTAACAGCGCTACCAGAAACATCTATTACAAAATCTGTGTCACTGAGTTTTGTAGCAGCAAGTGGTGCAATAGCTCCCCCCTGACTGAATCCAATAAAGCCTACGTTCAGTGAATCGGCAATATCCAATTCTTCTACTTTCTGCGGAATGGTTATAAGTAAATAAGAATCAATTTTTTCCAATTCATACATGGGCATATAAAAAGTTACAGGAGTGGGAAAAGCATTAAGAGCATTATGTTAATGATTCAGTACACGGGTAGTAGGGCATATAGTTGTACAATTTTGTAAAGGGAAGATCGTAGGAAGGGACTTTCTGCTTTACCAAAATGTTTTTTATAGGTTTATAAAAGCATATTTAATGAATGTTAGCAACCTGTACAGGAAAGTACTACTGTTATAAACTTTATTCGTATGTAAGTTGGCCATATAACTTCGTTTTACGCCGTCTCTTTTTGTAATTCTGTCTTCCCTGCAACCAGCACAAAGCCGATAATGACCAAGAGGATCAGCACTGAATTCCGAATGAGCGTAAACTCGGTGCCGCCGCCCACACTGAAGGCCCCGAAACAACCGCAGTTCTCTACGTTCATCCCGTTTAAGTAAAAATAGGAGAGGGAGGAAGTAAAACTGAGTAGCATGACTAGCGAGCCTGCAAGGGCGGTCTTTAGATAGCGTCCCCACAGCAACAGGCCGGCCAGTATTAGCTCCACCACGGAAGTGCCGAGCACGATTATCTGCTTGTATTCGATCAGCCAGAAAAATTTGGTGGCCATCAGTTCCACCAGGTACTGCGCATCGGAGCTGTTGATGAACTTCCCAACGCTCGAAACTAAGAAGAGGAGCCCCAGGATGACCCGGATCGTGGTAATGGCAATGCGTCTGTTCTTGGTGTTCATTATTTTAAGGATCTTTTGTGGAATGTTTGATCATTTTTTAATGTAATGGATTACCATCTAAATACAGAAACAGAATTTCTATGGATATTTTTATTACCGGGGGTACCGGCTTTATTGGTTCGTATCTGAGAACAATGCTGCTGCGCGAAGGGCACCTGTTGAGTATCCTGACGCGTAAACCTGCAAAATATGCTGGTGAGGAAGCTAAAAACCAGCGATTTGTCTCATGGGATGAGGATCTTGTGGCTGAGATGGACCGTGCCGACGCGGTCATCAACCTGGCCGGCTCGTCTATTTTCGGGCGGTGGACCGACGCTATGAAGAAGAAAATCTATTCGAGCCGTATCGATACCACCATCAAGATTGTGGAGGCGATCGAACAGGCTTCCAACCGGCCCTCGGTGATGGTCTCGGCTTCGGCGGCCAATTACTACCGCGACGGCGGGGACCGTGTGCTGGATGAGTCGGCCGAAGCGGGCAACAACTTTCTGGCCAAAGTCTGTATCGAATGGGAGAAAGCGGCACGTCCGGTAACGGGCCTCGGGGTTCGGTTGGCTATTCCGCGCATCGGAGTGGTACTGGAAAGGGACGGGGGCGCCCTGCAGCAGATGCTGTTACCCTTTAAATTTTTTATGGGAGGATCGGTAGGCAGCGGTGACCAGTATTTCCCCTGGATCCATATGCTCGATTTGTGCCGGGGATTGACGTACCCTTTAGAGAAGGAGGCATTTGAGGGTGCTTATAACTTGAATGCTCCCAACCCGGTGAAGATGGATGAATTTGCCCGGATCCTGGGTGAACAGCTTCAGCGCCCGGCCTTTTTTAGGATGCCGGAGTTCGTCGTAGAGGCAGTCTTGGGGGAAGCGGCTCTACCCATTCTGGCCAGCCTGCGCATGCAGCCCAAGAAGTTACAGCAGCACGGTTATGAATTCCGGTTCGAATACCTTGAAGAAGCTCTGGGTGAAATTGTATAATTAAAGCAGAAAAGGAATAAGGGAGAACTTCGCTGTCGGAAGTCTCAGGACTTGTGACGTGTCAACAGAAAAGGGGGGAGAGAGAAAAGGAGGCCGGATGCTAACCCCGCGAGGGTTTTCTGCGTAATAATTGTAGCCCCGTAGTTCATTGTGGGGTAAGGGAATCTTCAAACCAGGCATCGTCATTCAACCGCAGGTTCGTGGGGTTCAAAGCGGGAGGAGCAATCTTTGTCTTCAGGACAAAGCGAAATAAAAAACCAGCCCATCCGGAAATTTTCAAACGAATGAGAAAGCAGGAGATCGCGGTCAACGCCCGGTCTACACAAAGAAAAGCTGTCTAAAGACAACTCCGGCGCATCTACTACTGTGAGAGACTCTCAATGGTCCTTTCTGCGCTATTGTTTGCCATAAATGGTCCAGCAGCGAAGCCCCTCCTGGGTTTGGGAGATGAGCTCATTAAAGCCGTCTTCGTCAAGGTCGGTAACGATGGGATACTGCATACCTGAAGTGGGAACCGTAAAAATACGGTCGCCGTTATTAACCTGCCATACATACAACCTTCCGAAGTTAGCCAGGGCTATGAGGTCATCCTGTTTGTCTTTGTTTATATCGGCAATAAAAGGAGAGAAGGACGGGGCTGCCGGTTGTCCCATATTTTTGGTAAACCGCAGTTCACCCGAGGTACTCATCAGAAAGACGGAACCGTTGGAGCTCATCGTTATGATCATAGGTTCTCGGTAGGTGTTAGATTCATTTTGTATCGTCAGTTCCTGTATGGAGGGGGTCCCTGTCAGGGAGCTGTTGGAAGCATATACCGCTTCAATATCCGAGGAGTCCGAGGTCGTTTCGAATACGTTCAGTGAATCCGCGAACAGCTTTACTGGTCCCACAGAGTAGAGGTAGCCATCTGCTGCATTCCCCAGGATATCATTTTTGTAAACAATGGGAGAACCATTCAGAGATGCATTCAGAAAAGTGGGGAAGCCCCGCCTCGGGGTCCCGTTGGCATACCATGCGTGGACAGCATTTTCGGAAAAAGCGATGATGGAGACGGCGCCTCGGTAATCTTCGACTACGGGTTTCGTGTGTATCCCGGCGTTGGTCATCACCGGCCAGCCGGGCAGATCTTCGCCCCGCCCATCAAGAACATGGAGTTTGCGGTCTGCCGTAGCCACCAGGGCGTTGGGCAGACCGTTGCGGTCAACATCATTCACGACCAAAGGAGAGGTGATTCTTTCCTTGAGCTTAAAGGGAAATTTAGGCAGCGGTTCCCCATTGTCGTTCCAGCCGTATATCTTGTTGCCGGCCGCTTGCAGGATCACATTTTGGTTGGTGGCATACCAGTCGTATACAACGGGGGATCCGATCGGTTCGTCGGTACCGGTGTTGGCCTGCATGACCACGGTACCGTCGGAGGCCAACGCAAACAGTTCTCCCGACTTGGTGGCAAAAACAACTTCTTGTTGCGAGCTGCCCCCGATATCGGTCAATACGGGTTCGCCGGAAAGGTCTGATCCGGTGGGGAACAGCCATTTTTCCCGGTAGGGGGCGCTCCGGTCTTTGGTCTGGTACGTATTCAGGTGAAAATCGAGGCTTCTATTACCTCCATTATCGTTGACAGCTACAGAGACGGCCATCAAATCGAATTTAGAGGTGACGGCATTCACATAATTATCAGGGGCCAAAAAGGGTTTAATAAACGGATAGAAATCGTTGCCGGTTATGAACATACCGCTGATTTGTTTTCCCACCTGTTTTTTGATCTCCCGGTATTTTTGATCATAATAGACGGTACGCCTGCGGCTGCGGTCAGAGGAGACCATCTCGACCAATCCCTTTCGCTTTGAAATGATGGCCACGTTGTTGCTGACATCCAGGTAAAAATCTTTGAAGCCGCACAGGGAGCTGCCTACCAGCTTGGCGATGGCATGGCTGCGGATGAAGTAGGTTCCGTCTTTGCGCTCTATGTAATCATCATTGGCCAGCCGGGAAAGTTCTTGGCGAAAGGCGGCCGGATCTTTTAGCTTTCGCAAAAAAACGTGTTCGCCCGTGGAAAGAAAGCCCGACTTGGCATACAGCACCAGCGCGAATTCCGGGCCGATGGTTTTAGCGATGTCGGCATACCGCACCTTGTCGTTCATCAAATTCGAGTCCATGTCGGTGGTGTCTGGCAAAGAAGTCGGAGGGGCCAGGCGCGGCTCCAGCCGGAAAAACCCGAAGGCGGCCGCATTGGATGAAATATAGCGGTCTAGGGCGATGGGAGCATTGGCACTGGAGATAGCTGCTACCAGGTCGTCGGGAATATTTTCCTTGCTTAAAGGGATAGTGCCGGACAGCCGGAATTCCCTGTTTTGCTGTTCGCCCGTCTCTTCGATGGAAAGCAGGGCCGGTTTCGTCCCTTTAAGGGCGTTTTTGATGACGGGGCGATAGATAACTTTGGCCAGTTGCTCAACCCAGCCGTCCAGGGCGGGGGTGTTCATGATGATATGGCCCGGTTCCAGTGGTAGGTCGCCCAGGTCGGCGCGCGGAAGTTTGTCGAGGTAAGCCCGAATAGCATCCTCGATTCCGAGACTTGATTCCGAGAGCATCAGGTTTTCATGAATCTGGGCAGCATAAAGAATTCGGTTTTGCAGGTGCAGTTTATGGATGACAATGCCCTCGAAATAGTAATGATTCTGTGTGAAGTTCTGATAGAAGTGCTCTTTCATCAGTTTGATAAACCCTTTTGGGGCGTTAGCGAACCACACCGTTTCGAGATTGTTATTAGCACCGGGATACAGCATGATGGCTTTTAGGTTGATGGGATCTGTAGCGGTAGAGTCAACCTGCGACAGAAGCTGATTGGCCGATGAAGTAATATCATCAAGAAATGGCGTGTAGGAAGAGCTAAGTACCGAGTTTAAGGTAGCGTCCCGGGATGGAATGATGACATAGGGAGCATTTTCGGGGATGGCGTCGGACCATGGTCGGTCGGGAATTGAAGAACAGGACGTGATGACAACAAGGGCCAGGATTATAAGGGCTGGGAGTTTCTGTAGATTCATGAAAATGGGGAAATTTTCTCAGTTATATTGTTACTAAATCGTTGTTATTTTTATAGCTTTATTTAACATGAATGAGTTCAGGGCGCCAGTCCAAAAGTAATAATTTTAATATAAATGAACTTTTTAAATCCTTTTTTCCTGTTTGGGTTGCTTGCGGTTGCCATACCGGTGGTCATTCACCTGATCAACCTGCGTCGCCCGCAAAAAGTACCGTTTTCGACGCTTTCTTTTTTTAATGAGCTTCGTAAAAGTACAATTCGTCGCATCCGAATCAAACAATATATGCTGATGGCGTTAAGAGCCTTGGCGTTATTGTTTTTGGCCTTGGCCCTGGCCCGCCCATTTTTACCTCCAACATTAACGGGGGCAGTAAGTTCCGATGAACCCAAGGCAGTGGCCATCCTAATCGACAACAGTGCCAGCATGAGCCGTGTGGGAAGCCGTGGTCCCCTGGTCGACCGGGCCAAAGAAATCTCCGACCGTATCATACAGAACGGAGGCTCAGATGATAAATTTCTTATTACCACAACAAATGAAGACGGCGGTGGCAGTGGGTCCTTTACCGGTGCTTCGAGGGCAAGGGAAGCACTCCGTGAAATTACATCCGTAAATACTGCCCACTATACGAAAGAGAAATTTAAGAGTACTTATGAATTATTGCAGGGAGCACCTCAGTCGCAGGCCGTCATGTATGTAATTACAGACGGACAGGAGACCCAGCTGAGCGATATCAAGGATTTGAAAATTGACAATGGCCAGGCCTCTGCTAAAAAGGTAGCGGTGCAGCTTATTACACTGGAACAGGCCAAGCAGCAGAATCTTGCCATTTCATCGTTGAGACTGCGAAGTCAGATGCTGAGCAAGGGGGCCCCTGTGACGTTAGAAGTGGGGGTTGAAAATGTAGGCGGTGCCGCGGCGGCCAACCAATTTGTGTCCCTGGAGGTCGAGGGGGAGCTGTCCGGTCAGTACGAAGTTTCCCTTCAGCCAGGAGAAAGCCGAGAGTTCTCCTTCCAGATCGTGCCGGAAAAGTTTGGGGATTTGTCGGGGCGAATTATCCTGGAAGGGGATGAAGTGGACTATGACAATATCCGCTATTTTGTGATTCGCGTTCCTCAAAGCCGTTCTATTTTATTGGTCAATAATCAAAATAGACAGTCTTCATTTACCTCTTACCTGGCCCCGGCCCTTGAAGCTGCCCGGCAGACCAATGCCCAGATATCATTTGATGAGAAAACAATAGACCGGGTGGATCCGGCTGATTGGGATACCTATGACTGTATTGTTCTCGATGGACTCGACCAGGTTCCCGAATACTGGTTTCGGGATCTCCAGAGTTATGTTCAGAATGGTAGGGGGATACTCTTTTTTCCCTCCGAGAAAGGAGATATCCAAAACTATAACAAGTTTTTTGCCCTCTTTAATGCCGGGCGCTTTGATAATGTCGTCGGCGATTATGGTTCATTCAAGACGGTTGTGAAGATGGCTCCACTGGAAGAGGGACATCCTATTCTGCATGATTTATTCTCAAAGCAAGAAAACGAGTCCATCAGTGTTGAACAGCCTTCGTTATTTTATTATTACCGTTACCGAGAACCTTCAAATGCCGGTGCTGTGGATATCCTGAAGGTGGTGAATGACGATCCTATGCTTTCCGAACAAAAATTCGGGAAAGGGGAACTCTTGGTTTCCGCCATAGGAGCTGATCCCGGGTGGTCAAATTTTCCGGTTAATCCCCTGTTTGCCCCTCTATATTATCGAAGTATCCTATATGCTTCTTCGACCGAGAGTGGTGGGTTACAAGAGCATGAATTGGGGACGCCGTTTACCTGGGAGGGGAAAGCAGAGGTATCAGATGTTTTATTACGTTTGAATGGAATAGATTACAAGCCGGATGTTGAGCGTAAGGCAGACGGGGTGCGTGTAGCTTACGAAGGTCGGGAATGGAAGCCTGGCATATTGACCGTTGAAACAGGTGATGAACAGTATAAAGTTGCCATAAATCAAAGTATAATGGAATCAAGGTTTAATACGTTAAAGGAAGAGCAATGGAAAGAAATGCTGATAACCCATTTTAAAGTTAATGATGTGATAAATGCTGAAAATCTCTCGGTCGACAAGCTTACCGATCAATTGAACACGGCTGTATTCGGAAAGGAAATTTGGAATTGGTTTATTTGGGCAGCTTTGCTTTTTTTACTTATAGAGACTTTAATTTCACGCTTATATAAAGCTGAATCCATCTCATGAGACAATGCCTGAAGTCGATACAAATATTATTTTCTGGATAGTTTTAAGCACATTTACGCTGGGTTCGGCGGTATTGGCGACTGTTACAGTAGCAAATGTTGCTCGGTTGCGGAATGTGCGTCTCAGCTGGAAATCAGGAAAAATGCTGGGTTACCCGCTATTTTCGACGCTTTTTTTGATTGCTACTGCATTGGTCGGAGTCATTTCGGTGTATCGGGGTTCGCTCGAAGAGATGATAGCGGCCGGCTTATATGGATGGCTCGGGTGTTGTTGGTTTACGGCCAGTTTTTTTGTGTCAAAACGATTTATCACGGACCACGGGATTGTAAAAAATGTGAATGAACCTTCACAAACGGTTGCCTGGCATCAGATTCGTGATTTTGTAGAAAAGAAAGAGGGCGATAAAAACCATTATATCTTTATTTATGGCCCAAAGGGAACAGATAGGCCTCAAAATCTCATTAGACTGGAATTGGATGTCCCCGACCGGAAGGAAAAATCTTTTAAAAAACTGATTTCTCATAAACTCGGGAACCGGATCCGTTGTTATATTAAAAGTGATATTAACGTACAGGAGTTTGATTAAACAGGCTCATTAATTTATAACTTATAATACACGCATACACTTGTTCGAAGAAATACGAAATTCTGAAATAGCCCAGGAACGCACTTTACTTATTGGTGTCTACGGCCCCGAAACCCCTCGATTGCAAGCCGAAGAATACTTGGATGAGTTAGAGCTGTTAACTTATACGGCCGGGGGAGTCACGGTAGATAAGATTTTACAAAACCGAATGCATCCCGATCCTTCTTCTTATGTTGGCTCCGGTAAGCTGAAGGAGTTGAAAGGAATTGCCGGCGAACAAAGGATTGATACACTGATTTTTGACGATGATTTGTCGCCCACTCAAATCCGTAATATAGAAAAAGAAACCAAGGTCAAAGTCTTGGATCGCAGTGGATTGATTCTCGATATCTTTGCTTCTCGCGCCCAGACGGCCGCAGCGAAAACACAGGTTGAGCTCGCTCAGCTGCAGTACTTACTTCCCCGGTTGACCCGCTTCTGGTCACACTTGTCTCGTCAACAGGGGGGGATTGGTACCAGAGGCCCGGGTGAATCTCAGATAGAGATGGACCGTCGTATGATTGACAAGCGAATTGCCAGGCTCAAAGAAAAACTTGAGAAGCTGGATCAACAGCGGAAAACTCAGCGCAAAGGCCGCTCTGAGCTAACCCGGATCTCATTAGTTGGTTACACCAATGCCGGGAAATCTACGCTGATGAATGCGCTTACCGATACGGAAGTGCTGGCAGAAAACCGTTTATTCGCAACCCTCGATTCCACGGTTCGAAAGTATAAGATTGCTAATTATGATTTGCTGCTTTCCGATACTGTAGGATTTATCCGCAAGCTGCCTCATGACTTGATCGAAAGCTTTAAGTCAACCCTCGATGAGGTGCGTGAGTGTGACATACTGCTGCATGTGGTAGACGCTTCATCCATAATGTACGAAGATTACATTGAAGTGGTGGAAGACACGCTCGAGGATATGGGGGTCGACGGTAAAAAGAGGTTGCTGGTATTTAATAAATTGGATTCCATTGACACCGATAGAATTACTGAGCTTAGGCGGGCGTATCCGGATGCTGCTTTCGTATCTGCGGAACGCGGTATAGGACTTGGCAAGCTTGAAGTTAGAATACAGGAACTTGTTGAGGAAGATTTCGTTACAAAAACAATGACGATACCCGCCGCCAAGTACGAAGGGGTGGCTTTTTTGCACAGAGTCGCAAACATTTTAGAAAAAAAATACGTAGGATCGGATATAAAGCTTACATTTCATATAGCGAAAGCGGATTTTATGCGCCTGAAAACGATGCTTGATAACATTAATACCACCGAATCGGTTATTTAACGAAGTTTATGTGACACGTGATGCTGGTAAATAAATCCATAATAACGACTGATTTTAAGCCTCTCTCCGGCAGTAGTACGGTTACAGAGGCAAAAAACCGGATGGAAATGACCGAAGCCAACAGCCTGCCGGTGGTGGATACCGAGACGTTAAAACTTATAGGCCAGGTGAGTTACGGCCAAATCCGGGATGCCGATGAGAATAAGACGATTGCTGAACTTGACCTCGAGGAACCGGTTAGAGTTTTCAGGGGCCAGCATATTTTTGAAATTGCCCGGGTTATGTTTCAATATGAGATACGTTCCATACCGGTAGTGGATGATGAGGATATATTCCTGGGAATGATTACCAAGCAGTTGGTGCTGGAGTCGCTTTCAAAAATGCTCAATCTTGCTGAATTTGGATCTGTCATTACCGTTGCCTTAGACCCCATAGATTTTACAATATCAGAAATTGTTCAAATTATTGAGAGGGAAGGCGCAAAAATCCTCGGTGTTACCGTTGAATTTCCTGCCGGCCAGAAACAAATATTTGAAGTTTCGTTTAAGCTCAACCTCCGTGATGTTACCCGGGTAAAATCTGCATTGAGTCGATACGGCTATTCTGTGCTGGCTGAATCGGAGAGCACCGTTCACGGTGAAGAACTGGAACATCGAGCCGACGAATTGCTAAAATATATAGACATGTAGACGGTAGGTCCTCTCTTGTTTTTACGAAACAAAAATGCAATTCTTGATATATTCAGATATAACTGAAACAGAAACTGCTTTTTCCACCAAATGCTAAATTTACGCGGAATTTCCGGCTTATTTTTTATTTGTCTGATTTGTACTTATCAATTAAACGCCCAGGAGGTCCAGCACTCTTCCACAGATCATTATAACCGGGGGGTGAATTTATTTGCCAAGGGCTTGTATGAAGAGGCCGCAGTTGAACTGGAGCAGTTTCTGGCTAGACATGAGGATCACGAGCTTCAGATTTCCGCCGGCTATTATCTTGCCCGGTCCAAGGGACAGGTGGATTCTTTGAGCAAGTCTGCCTACTATGAAAATTTCATTGAGCAGCATCCTTGGTCGGACTTTACGTCCCATCTTTTGTTTGAGCTGGGGCACGATTCGGAGAAGGGACAAAAATACCAGAAAGCGCTTGGCTATTACCGGCGTGCTGTTAAATATGGGTTGTCGAAAAGGAAGGGGGCAGAGACTTATTACTGGATGGCCGAAGCCTCGGTATCGGATGGGAATAACCGGCAGGCACGATCTTATTTTTTGACACTTGCCGATAAATACCCCAAATCTGAATGGGCGCCCAAAGCACTTTATGCGCGGGGACGCTTGTATTTAAGTGAAAATAAGTATGATTCCTCCACTGTTGCTTTCGAAATACTGAAAAAACGTTATCCCAATGATGAGATGACCCGTCGAATCGGTACGGCGCTGGGGGAATCCTATTACCAACAAGGGAAATACAAAGAAGCGATCAGGGCTTTCCAAAATGCCATGCCGTATTTGGACGAAGAGTTGAAATCAAAGGCTGTATACCTGATTGCCGAAAGCTACAACTACCTGAACAACTTTGAAGAGGCCTCAAAATTCTATTTGCAGTATATTAATATGAATAAAGGATCCGACAGGGTCCGGGCGGCACATTATGGATTGGGTTGGGTATACAATAAACAGAAAATATACCATTGGGCGGCTGATGAATTTGACAAAGCGGCTAAAGGTTCCGATGAGTTGGCCCGGAAGGCACTGTATTATAAAGCAGTAAATGAAAAGCTGGGATCAAGGTATGCGGAAGCTATCAAAACGTTTCATGCCTTTGGTGACCGTTTTAAAGAAGGACTTTGGGTGGAGCAGGCATATTATGAATGGGCTATAACCGCTTATGAAATGGGTAACTATCCCGAGGCCATTGAAGTATTGCTGCCCCTTGTCAGAAGTGACCAGGAATTGGAGTGGAAGGGCAAAATCTATACGCTTCTGGGGGAATCCTATTTCGCAAACAAAGAATATACCCGTGCGATGCAAGCTTTTGATGCTGCAGAAAAGACGGCAGACATCGATCCGGCTGTCAAGCGCCAGGCACGTTTCCAGAAGGCCTGGGTCCAATACAGTAACCAGGCTTATAAGCAGGCACAGCCTACCTTTGAGAGCCTGAATAATGAATTTCCAGGCACCAAGCTGGGTAAAGAAGCACTTTTCTGGAGCGCCGACGCCTACTATCACATGAAGGATTTTGGGCCTGCGAGTACACAATTTGCCCGTTTTATCAGGGAGTACCCCGATCATGAGCTGGTGGGGCCGGCCAACTACTCCCTGGGATGGAGTTATTTCAAGATGGCCAGTTATGATAAAGCAATAGCACCTTTTAAGACTTTCCTGGAGAAGTATCAACCACCGGAAGTTGCTCTTTATCCCTATGATACGGATACCAAGCTGCGTATCGGCGATTCCTATTATGCGATTGGCGATTATTCCAGCGCCATGGAGTATTATCAAAAAGCCATAGGGGCCGAGCCGGGGGGAGACTATGCTATGTTTCAGATTGCCAACTGTCATTACCGGGCCGAACAGACGTATGAGGCGGTGTCGACGTTCCGAAAGTTTTTGCGTATCTATCCTTACAGCAGGCTGCGTGAGCAGGCCCAGTATAATATCGCCTACATTTATCTGAATTCCGGT
The DNA here is from genome assembly GCA_050117475.1 of Balneolaceae bacterium. Classification (GTDB taxonomy): domain Bacteria; phylum Bacteroidota; class Rhodothermia; order Balneolales; family Balneolaceae; genus Fodinibius. The sequence continues at coordinate 17,859 of JASFMR010000001.1, forward strand.
AATTACGGGCAGGCAGTGGAAGAGTTTAAAACGGTTATTAACAAATATCCGAATACCAGCTGGGCGGCACGTTCTCAATATAATATCGGTGATGCCTATTATAATGCCGGGGAATACCCAAAAGCAATCGCTGCCTACAAAGAGGTGATGAAAAAATACCCCGGAAGCGAGTACATCATCGAGGCAGTAAACGGTATCCAATATGCTCAGCTTTCTTCCGGTGAATCTGATTCAAGCTCTGCAATCCTGGAAGATTTTTTATCCGAGCATCCCCAGACGTCGATGGCTGACCGCTTGCGGTTTCGCCAGGCCGATAATTTGATGCAATCCGGCAATTACAAGGGGGCAATAGATCAGTTTCGCCAGTATATCCGTATTACCAACAGCAAGGAGCTGTTGCCGGATGCTCATTTTAACCTGGCCAATGCCTATGAGCAAACCGACCAGATTGAAAATGCAGTTAATGAATATGAAACGGTGGTTTCTGAGTACCCGAATTCAGAACGTGTGGGTCCCTCGCTGGCAGCGCTCGGTCGGATCGCTTATAGCAGGGTTGACTATCAGAAAGCTTATGATTACTTCAACCGACTTTCGGAAAAAGGAGGCAAGTATCGTCAGGAGGCATATATTGGGATGGGTAATGCACAACTTGCCATGAACAATACGGAAATGGCCGAGCAGGAGTACCAGGCCGCGCTGAACGAAAACAGTGGTTATGACCCAGCCAAGGTTGGTCTTGGCAAGGTCGCATTGAAGAAAGGAGACTACCAGAAAGCCCACGATTTACTCACGCTGGTAGCCCAGTCGAATACGACCGAAGTCGGGGCCGAAGCGCAATATTACCTGGGAATAGTGAATCAACAACAAGGAAATTACGAGGCAGCAGTTAAAGCGTTTTCAAATGTGAATATCCTATACGAGGCTTATGACGAATGGGTCGCAAAAGCATTGTTAAAGAAAGCTGAAAGTTATATTCAGCTGGGTAAGCGGGGGGAAGCGCGTTCCACGCTTAATACCCTTATTAAAAATTATCCGGGTACGCCGCAGGCTAAAGAAGGCCAAAGGCTGCTGGATACGGAATAGAGATGAAGAAGGAGATTATACCGGCGAAATCGCTGAGCGGCATCCTGCAGCTGCCCGCAGACAAGTCTATCTCGCACCGAGCGGCTATGTTTGCGGCTCTTCACGAAGGGGATTCAACCATTCGGAATTTTTCGGATGCGGCTGACCCTCACAGTACACTGGAATGCCTGCGCCGGCTTGGTGTGGCTGTTAGTGAAGTCGATGAAGATAATACGATCAGGATTCAGGGGGTAGGCAGGGAAGGGCTTCAGCAGCCTGACGAAGATTTGGATTGCGGCAACTCGGGAACGACTATGCGGCTACTCTCGGGCATCGTTGCGGGAGCAGGGGTATCGGCTCGGCTTACCGGGGACGAGTCGTTGTCTGCCCGTACCATGAAGCGAATCATAGAGCCGTTGACAGCGATGGGAGCCCGGATCGAAGCCCGAAAAAACGATTTTGCTCCGCTTAAAATAAGCAGGCCCGGATCTTTGAAGTCATTAAAATTTCCTCTCCCCATACCCAGTGCTCAGCTCAAATCGTGCGTGTTGCTGGCGGGCCTATTCGGGACAGCCCCGACCGAAGTTATTGAGACGCTGCCGAGTCGCGACCATACGGAGCGCCTGTTGGATCTTCCCATTCAAAAAGAAAACGGGAAAAGAATTATCCGTTCGGATGTACGGAATGAGATACCCGAGCAAAGTTATCGTATCCCCAATGATTTTTCAGCAGCTGCTTTTTGGCTGGTTGCCGGTGCGATCCATCCCGATGCAGAGATTGAGCTTAAGAATGTAGGAATGAATCCAAGTCGAACCGGTGCTATTGATGTCCTGCGAAAAATGGGGGCCTCCATCGAAGTTCGCAATCTTCATGAAGAAAGCACAGAGCCTGTGGCCGATTTATTAGTAAGCAGCTCGGAACTGGAACCGGTGGATATTTCCGAAGAACTTGTGCCCAACTGTATTGATGAGATTCCTGTTTTGGCCGTTGCCATGCTTTTCGCAGATGGAGTATCACGCATTTCCGGTGCCGGAGAACTCCGCCACAAAGAGACCGACCGTTTGCAGGCTGTGGCGGATGTCTTTGTGCGGGCCGGGGCTGATTTCACTGAATTCGAAGACGGTATTGAGGTTAGGGGGCGTTCCGATTTTATCCCCCGGGCATCCTCTTTTAACAGTTATCATGACCATCGTATTGCAATGTCTGCTGCGGTCTTGGGCCTGATGGGAAAATCAGAATCGCATATTGTCGACGCTGAATGCGCTGCCATTTCGTACCCTGCCTTTTGGGATGACATAGAATATCTGACGAATTGATCTGTCAATCCGCAAATCTGTCAATTCCCCCCTATTGTTGACGTAATAATGCCAATACGTCATAAAATTATCTTTCCTTTATGACTTGGCATTGTCATTGCTCTTATAAAAGTGAATTTAAAACAAATGGGTAAAATCCATGAGCGAATTTACAATTGATATCGAAAAACAATTAACCAGGTTGGGTAAAGATATTCAAGACTTTGTAGAGCGGATTGTTCCGCTGGAAGACAAGGGGCATGATTTTACCCCGGTTTGTGACATTATTGAAAGCGATGACACTTATGTCATAAAGCTGGATTTACCCGGTTTGTCCAAAAAAGAAATTAACATTGCTCTTAAAGAGCATGTCTTAACGGTTAAAGGAGAACGAGTCGAAGAGCTTGGCGAATCGGAGAAGTTCCGCCGGCAAGAGCGTTCTACGGGTGTCTTTTCACGCTCGTTTGCACTGCCGGAAAACGTGAATGCCGCCGAGACCGACGCTGTATTTAGAAATGGTGTTCTTTCGATTACCATGCCGAAGTCGGATGTTCTCAAAGATTCAAAATCGATACCTATTAAATAAAAATAGATTTCATTACGCTGAACCGCTACAGGCTTGTGTTAGCATTTACCAAAGAATTTGAGCAAAGAAATTAAAACAGATAACAAAAATCATAAATCAATATTATGGGAAAGATCATAGGAATTGACTTGGGTACTACTAACTCCTGCGTTGCTGTTATGGAGGGCAATGAACCTACAGTGATCCAGAACTCAGAAGGTGGTCGTACAACCCCATCGGTTGTAGCCTTCTCCAAGGACGGCGAGAGGTTAGTTGGTGCTCCTGCCAAACGGCAAGCTATTACCAATCCGGAGAAAACTATTTCTTCGATTAAACGTTTTATGGGCCGTCTATTTGACGAAGTTAAAGAAGAGGCCAAGCAGGCTTCTTATAAAGTGGTCAAAGGAGATGACGATACGGCCCGTGTACAAATTGATGATCGAAAATATGCTCCGCAGGAGATTTCTGCGATGGTCCTTCAGAAGATGAAGCAAACAGCTGAAGAATACTTGGGCGAAAAAGTGACGGAAGCGGTCATTACTGTTCCTGCTTATTTTAATGATGCTCAACGAAAGGCTACGCAGGAAGCCGGTGATATTGCCGGGCTTAAGGTAAAACGTATTATTAACGAGCCGACGGCCGCGTCACTGGCTTATGGCCTCGACAAGAAAGACCAGGATCAGACGATAGCCGTATATGACCTCGGTGGTGGTACGTTCGATATTTCCATTCTCGAGTTGGGTGACGGTGTTTTCGAAGTTCACTCTACCAGTGGCGATACCCACCTCGGCGGTGACGATTTCGATTCTCGACTGATTGACTATCTGGCAAAAGAGTTTAAGAAAGATGAGGGCATTGATCTGCGCAATGATCCGATGGCCATGCAGCGATTAAAAGATGCTGCCGAAAAAGCCAAGATTGAGCTTTCCAGTTCTCAAAAAACAAACGTGAACCTGCCGTTTATCACGGCGACCGATTCAGGGCCCAAACACCTGAATATCGATATCTCTCGTTCACAGTTTGAAAAATTGATTGACGACCTGGTACAAAAAACAATCGATCCTTGCAAGAAAGCCCTTGACGATGCGGGACTCACAAAGGATGATATCGACGAGGTTATCCTGGTAGGTGGATCTACACGAATACCGAAGATACAGGAAGTTGTTAAGGATTTCTTTGGCAAGGATCCAAGCAAGGGTGTTAACCCGGACGAAGTGGTAGCTGTCGGTGCGGCTATTCAGGGTGGCGTCATGTCAGGCGATGTAGATGATGTGGTACTTCTGGATGTTACTCCGCTGACATTGGGTATCGAAACGTTGGGCGGTGTTTCTACCCAGCTGATTGAATCCAATACGACGATCCCTACCAGCAAAACGGAGGTATTCTCTACGGCTGCTGATAACCAGACCAGCGTGGAGATTCACGTACTACAGGGTGAGCGTGCCAAAGCACAGGACAACCGAACACTTGGGCGATTTCATCTGGATGGAATTCCACCGGCACCACGAGGCGTTCCTCAAATTGAAGTAACATTTGATATTGATGCCGACGGTGTGCTCAATGTAAGCGCCAAGGATAAGGGAACCGGAAAAGAGCAGAGTATCCGTATAGAGTCTTCATCCGGTCTTTCTGAAGAAGAAATTGAAAAGATGAAGAATGCTGCCAAAGAGCATGCAGAAGAAGACAAGAAAATTCGTGAGAAAGCTGAAAAGCTTAACAAAGCGGACAGCCTGGTCTTCTCAACACGTAAGCAGCTCGATGAGCATGGAGACAAAATCTCCGATGAAAATAAAGAGAAAATCGAAGCCGCACTCGAGAAGGTCAAGAAGCTTCATGACGAGGAAAATCTTGATGAACTCGATGAAGCCATGGATGAATTGAATAATGCATGGTCAGCTGCTTCGCAGGAGATTTATCAGTCTGCAGGTGCTGGACAGGCACAGCCGGGTCCGGGCGCAGCCGGAGCGGCCAATGGTGAACAAGCTGCCGGTGAAAAAGCCGAGAAGGGTGCAGGCGGCGATGATGACGCGGTCGACGCCGATTTTGAAGTCGTAGATGACGACGACAAGTAATCGGTGAAACATTGAAGTTAGATTTCTGAGCCCTTCACCGGATGGTGGAGGGCTTTTCTTTATTTTTTTGTTCCACAAAAGGCTGTTTTGCCTATCATCCTTTTTTATTTCAAAATAAAATGGAATTTAGGTGTACTGCCTACAAAGCGTTATATTTGTGGTTGAATTTTACTCAGTATAAGCAGGTGAACAGTACAACCTCACAGTCAGATTTTCTTATCATTGGCAGCGGTGCAGCCGGTTTACATGCCGCTTTGCACGCGAGCCGGTTTGGGAGGGTTAGCCTTGTTACAAAATCTAGCCTTGAAGCCAGCAGCAGTTACTGGGCCCAGGGAGGTATTGCCGCTGTCCTGAATAACCATGACAGTTTTCAAAGTCATAAAAAGGATACGGTGGAGGCGGGACGCGGACTCTGCAATACCGAAGCAGTAGACCTTCTGGTTAGGGAAGGCGCGGAAAGGGTTCAGGAACTGGTAGACCTTGGAATGCCGTTTGATAGAACGAATGGCACTTTAGACCTGGGACTGGAAGGCGGGCATTCTAATCGACGCGTGCTGCATGCCAATGGGGCGGCTACAGGCAAGGCCCTGGTTGAGTTTTTGACCAAACGGGTAGAAAGGCAGTCTAATATTGAAATTATTGAACACGCCTTTGTATACCGTTTGCAAGTGTCTGAGGGGCGATGCAAGGGAATAAGTGCATACCTTTACCGGGATGATACCTTGTTGAATATTCGAAGTACTGTGACTATTCTGGCAACGGGCGGCTATTCGGGTCTGTATCGCCGGACAACAAATCCCCATACTTCAACAGGTGACGGCCTCTGGCTCGGATATAATGCGGGCGCCCGTCTCAAGGATTTGGAATTTGTACAATTCCATCCGACGGCTTTTTATGCTGAAGATGGGTCTACGTTTTTGATCAGCGAGGCGGTTCGGGGAGAAGGTGCCCGCTTGTATAACGAGAGGGGGGAGCGATTTATGAAGGCATATCCCCGGGAAGAGTTGGCTCCGCGGGATGTGGTATCGCAAGAGATCTTCCGTCAGATTAAACAGCAGGAACAGAATTATGTCTATCTCGATGTGCGCCATCTTGATGTGGTTAATCTAACAGCTCATTTTCCCGCCCTGTTTCGCAAAATTAAGGAGCAGGGTATTGATGTCTCAAGCGATGGAATACCGGTTGCACCGGCTGCCCATTATTGTATTGGGGGTATCGCTACAGACCTGGATGCCCGGACATCAGTGAAAGGGTTGTATGCCTGTGGAGAAGTTGCTGCAACAGAGGTCCACGGGGCAAACCGGTTAGCCAGTAATTCCCTGTTAGAATGCCTGGTATTTAGCAAACGGGCCGTTGAAAATGCGGTGAATACTGAAATGCGGCCTGGTGCAATAGAAGAGAGGCAATTGAATTTGGAAATTGATGACCGGCTGGAGTCCGAATTTCTTGCTCTCCGCCGGCAGGTTTCAGATTTGCTAAGTCGCTACGTAGGAATTTACCGCAGCGAAAAAGGATTACAGGTTGCCTTGAATAAATTTCGGGAATTGGCTGAAAGCTTTACCGAACATACAAACGAATATTTTGCTATTAGAACCGGGGGATTGTTGAAAATAGCCGAACTAATTACAAAGGCGGCATTAGAACGAAAGGAAAGCCGAGGGGTCCATACACGCAGTGATTATCCCGAGGCCGGTTCGGAACTACGGCATTTTTCATATGAAAATCATAGTCAACCGGCAATGACCGGGTGATTTTAAAAAGCACATGAATGATTTACCAACAGTTTTGATTGACAAGAAAGTGATCGATAAGTTGATCGATCAAGCTTTTAAAGAGGACATTGGAAGTGGCGACATTACGACTAATGCGGTTATCGATGAAGGTTGCCGTGCTGATGCAATCTGGAAGGCAAAAGAAGCAGGCATTGTTGCAGGGTTGGATGTGGCAAGGGCCGTTTTTCGTGCACTGGATCCCAACTTGGATTGGGAACCGAGGGTTGAGGACGGAACCCGCGTAAAAGTGGGTCAGGAACTTGTTTTAATGCATGGTTCATGCCGGGCTATACTTACCGCTGAACGCACTGCTCTCAATATTGTGCAGAGGATGTCGGGTATTGCCTCTAAAACCCGTCATCTGGTGGATGCAGTGGCTGAATACAACACCAGGATACTTGATACCCGAAAAACAGTGCCCGGCCTCAGGGAATTGGATAAATATGCCGTAGCTGCCGGGGGCGGCATGAATCACCGGATGGGATTATATGATATGGCTATGATCAAAGATAACCATATCGTGGCAGCGGGAGGCATCCGAAAGGCCGTTAAAATGGTGCGCGAATCCAACCCCGGCGTTAAAGTTGAAGTGGAAACAACAACTTTGGATGAAGTCGATCAGGCACTTGCTGCCGGGGCTGACATAATTATGCTGGATAACATGAGTACCGAACAGATGGCAGCAGCAGTCAAAACCATAGGTGATAGAGCAAAGACTGAAGCTTCGGGCAATATAACACTGGCTAGGGTCAAAGAGGTTGCCAAAACCGGCGTTGACTACATTTCAGTCGGTGCACTAACCCATTCGGTTGAGGCGTTTGATATAAGTCAGGAATTACAAAAAAATTATTAAGTACAAATTTAAAACCAGGTCATCGTATGAATACCCAAGAGCTTGTAAGCGAAATAAAACGGATGAAAGATGAACGGAATGCCGTTATACTGGCTCATAACTACCAAGTGCCGGAAGTTCAGGACATTGCTGATTATATCGGTGATTCCCTGGGCCTGTCCCACCAGGCCGCTGAGACAGATGCCGAAGTAATTGTTTTCTGTGGCGTGCATTTTATGGCTGAGACAGCCTCTATCATCTCTCCGGATAAAAAAGTATTGATACCGGATCTGGATGCCGGCTGCTCATTGGCGGACAGTATAACTGTCGAGCAGCTTCGGGAGTGGAAGGCACGGTATCCCGATGCGGTTACTGTGACCTACATTAATACAACGGCAGCAGTAAAAGCGGAATGCGACTATTGCTGCACCTCATCAAATGCCGTAGATATTGTAGAGTCTATTCCAGAGGACAAGGAGATTCTCTTTCTTCCGGATAAATTTCTGGGTTCTTATATCGAGATGGTTACCGGCCGGGAGCTGAATATTTGGCAGGGCGCATGCCACGTACATGAGAAAATAGGAGAGCTCAACCTGGGTGAGAAGCAGAAAGAATATCCCAATGCTGAGATATTGATCCACCCGGAATGCGGCTGCTCGACTTCGTGTATGATGAAATCCGCAATGTATTTCGATTGCAAAGACGGACATATTCATTCTACGAGCGGAATGCTGAATCACGCTAAAGAATCGGATGCCGAAGAATTTGTAGTGGCTACGGAAACGGGCATCCTGCACCGGATGCGGAAAGAAAATCCCGGTAAGAGGTTTTATCCTGCCAATGAAAATTCTGTTTGCGAATACATGAAAATGATTACGCTTGAGAAGCTTTATGATTCATTAAAATATGATCAGCATGAGGTAAAAGTACCAAAAGAATTAGCGGAGCAAGCACTTTTGCCGATTGAACGAATGCTCAGTATAGCGTAACAAGAATGAAAACCAGGGTACAACGATATTTAAATAGGAAGTAATAAAACTACCGGCCTTAAAGGAACAAATGAAAATTCTCGGTATTGAGTCCTCATGTGATGAAACGGCAGCTGCAGTTTATGCAGATGACGGGCTCAAATCTAATATTATTGCTTCTCAGTCCGTCCACGAAAAATATGGAGGGGTTGTCCCGGAGTTGGCTTCACGGGCTCATCACAAAACAATTTGGCGAACCGTGCAGCAGGCACTGGAAGAGGCGGATTGCCCATTAGATGATATTGATGCGATAGCCGTCACGCGGGGCCCCGGTCTTATGGGATCACTTTTGGTAGGGCTCTGTTTTTCAAAAGGGCTTTGCCTGTCACGAAATATTCCGTTGATAGGGGTCAATCATATGGACGCCCATATTTATGCCAATTTTATAGATCGAAAGCCGGAATATCCTTTTGTAGCTCTTACAGTGTCAGGAGGGCATACCCAGCTGGTGCATGTGACGGGAGCATTTCAACACGAACTGCTGGGACAGACCCGTGATGATGCCGCAGGAGAAGCTTTCGACAAGATCGGTAAAATATTGGGATTGCCTTATCCCGCCGGACCGGTAATAGATGAACACTCAAGAAAGGGGGATCCTTCGTTTCATAGATTTCCCCAGGCTTTGTTGGATGAAGATTTCGAGTTTAGTTTTTCAGGCCTCAAGACTTCAGTGAAATACTACCTGGAAGATCAGCCGAAGCGTCAAGAATTTCTGGGTGATCACCTGGAAGATATTTGTGCCAGTGTTTCGGAGGCTATTACAGAAGTGCTCATTAAAAAGCTTCAAAATGCCGTCGAATACACAGGTGTGAAAACAATGACCCTGGCAGGAGGAGTATCCGCTAATTCAATGTTACGTCGAAAAGCCCGGGAATTAGCAAGGGAAACAGGATGTACACTCCATATACCCAAATTGGCCTATTGCACCGACAATGCGGCTATGATTGCGGTGACAGGTTATATGATGGCACAGCGTGGTATGTTTGGGGATATGAATATGAAGCCTTTTGCAAATTTGAAGGCGTTAAAGAAAATGGAAGCAAAACATTCTGGGCTTGCTTCAGACTCTATTCCTGACTCAAATATTTCCAGTTCCTGAAATAAATTCAGGATGACATAGTTTCCAATTCCATTTCAGCCACTGTCAATCATTTTTTTAAGGAGAAAGAGGGGGCTGATTGTTGAAACATCTTCTTATGAACAATTGCAATCCGGTCCACAGTTGGTTTTGTCAGATGCTTTTTTAAATTTTTTCCCAATGTAATTCCAGCCTAAGAAAGCACCGGCAATAATTAGGAGCCCGTAAGCGATCAACGTCTGCATAATCAAATACTTAAGATTTAATTTACCAGCCCAACGCCTGTCCACCCTGAAAAATAATCAGCGAACAGAGATAGGCTAGTGTAGTCATATATGTAAACATTACAACAGGCCATTTCCATGAATTCGTTTCACGCCTAACGATGGCTAAAGTACTCATACATTGCATCGCAAGGGCAAAAAATACCATTAACGAAATCGCGGCCAATGTAGAAAATACGGGTTCACCTGTTTCAGGATCTTTATCGTTGAGAAGCTTTTGTTTTAGGGACATTATATTTTCCTCTCCCTGTCCACCTACGCTGTAAATAGTGTTAAGTGTTCCTACCATTACTTCGCGGGCGGCAAAAGAAGTGATGAGTCCAATACCGATTTTCCAGTCGAAACCAAGTGGCTTAATTACCGGTTCCATCAGGTGGCCAATTTGTCCTGCATAGCTATGTTTTAACTGATAAGCTGATTCGGATTCATTGGCATTAAAAGACGATTCAGTTTGATGGCTGTTGTTAGCTATCTCTTTAGGGATCTCTACCTTGGGATACGAGGCTAAAAACCAAAGCACAATCGAGATAGCCATAATTATTTTTCCTGCTTGTTTTACAAAAATCCATCCTCGTTCAAACATGTTATAAAACACATCTGACCATTTAGGCATCTTATAACTGGGTAACTCCATCATAAAAGGTGTCGATCCGGTATCAGAGAAAAAGGTTTTCATCACCCAGGCGGCGAGAATAGCCATAAGAATTCCAAAGATGTAAAGCCCAAAAAACGTTAACCCCTGTAATGATATAAAACCGAATACCATCTTATGAGGTACAAAGGCAGAGATCATCAGAGCGTACACCGGTAAACGGGCTGAGCAGGCCATAAAGGGAAGAACCATAATTGTAATAAGCCGATCGCTCCAACTTTCAATAGTTCTTGTTGCCATAATGCCGGGCACTGCACAGGCAAAGCCCGAGATTAGTGGTACAACGGATCTTCCATGCAATCCAATTTTATTCATGAAGCCATCCATAACAAAAGCTGCCCGAGCCATATAACCGGTACCTTCTAGAATGGAAATAAAGAAAAACAAAAACATGATTTGAGGAAGGAATACCACAACACCTCCAAGTCCCGCAATTACTCCTTCTACCAGTAAGTCATTTAACATACCAGGGGGCAATGCTTCAGAAACGAAATTCCCGGTATGGACAAATAGTAAATCAATGAGATTCATAAACGGTTCGGCCCACGAAAATATAGCCTGAAACATCAACAACAGAATGGCAAGCAGAATGATTGGACCTAATACTTTGTGAGTGACAACCGCATCAATTTTATCGCTAAGTGACTCGGTTTCTTCTTCTCGACTTGCTCCATCCCGGGTACATTTTTCAATAAAATCATAACGTGCCAATACTTCAGCTGCCGTAGGATTTTGCCCTGCTTTTTCTATATGCGATTGAGCTTTGGCAATAATTTTCTTTGCCACATCTCTTTTTGGATGATTATGAAAATCATCCGGTATTTGGTTGTCACTAATTAACCGTAAAGCTTCAATAGGGTAGGATCGATTTGGTAAGTCGGTATAAGGTTTTAGCCACTCATCAGAAATGAGGGTAATTGCTTCTAAAAGAGGCTTTTGGGGATTCCAGCTAAGTGGAACGGGGGCCTGCAGATTATGTTCGGCAATAGCCTGCCGAACTCTTTTTATATCTGCTTTATTTTTTGCAACAATTGAAAGCACGGGTACGCCCAAGCGTTCCTGAATTTTTTTAGCATCGACTGAGATGCCGCGCTCTTCCGCCAAATCCTTCATATTAAGCAGAACAATCATCGGGATTTCCAAGTCCATTACCTGCGTAGCAAGGTACAGGTTGCGATCAAGGTTGGTGGCATCGAGAACCAGTACTGCTAAATCGGGGGTTTCCTCATATTCATATTCTCCGATTAGGGTTTGATACGCAATGCGTTCATCTACCTTATTATGATTCAGACTGTACGTTCCCGGCAGGTCAATAACTTTGTGTTTAGTACCATCAATCCGAACATAACCGGTTTTACGCTCTACCGTTACTCCGGGATAATTACCAACCTTTTGTTTGAGTCCCGTAAGTGCATTAAAAAGAGTAGATTTTCCTGTGTTAGGATTGCCGACTAAAGCAATAGTTAATGACTGGTTTTCCAAAATAATGCTTATTCAATTTCTATACATTCAGCTTCCTCTTTGCGAAGGGTCAGTAAATAACCTCGCACTTTTATTTCGATCGGAAATCCAAGTGGAGCACTGCGTATAATTTCTACTGTAGTGCCGGGCAGCAGACCCATTTCTAATAAACGTGCAGCTTTAGGGCCCACTACATCCGTTATCTTTCTTTTGCCTGTTTTTGTCTCATCAGATAGGAGGGTACTCATGAAAATGGAATAACTAATTGAGACTTACCAGAATAGTACGAGCCAGTTTTTCACTGATAGCCAAGCGTGTATCTCCAACTTGGAGAACAATATTTGAATTATTAGAAATTATCTTACCCTTTACTCCTTCAACACATCCCAGCTCGCGAAGTCTGCAAGCATTTTGGCAGTCACATCCCAAACATTGGATGTTTATCTTTTCTCCGGCTTTCGTAGTGTTTAATGGATGCATGAGCAAGTGCTTATATCAATTTAAACTTGATCTAAATGAATATAAAAATAACCGAGGTAACTTTGAAATAGAAACTGAAAATTTTTGGGCATAGGGATATAGAAATGATTATGTCTGGTATGATCCCGAAAACCTTCGCAGATCTTGAAGGTTTGGCAGAATATTGAATCTGGATCCAGGGGCCCCTGCATCACAATATTCATATTATTGAAACTTTTTTGAGGCTTCGACCGCCAATTGATCGACCCGGTTATTTCGCTCGTTATCTGCATGGCCTTTGACTTTAATCCACTCTACCTCATGAGGCTGCATGGCTGTCAGCATCTCTTTCCATAGGTCTTGGTTTTCCACGGGCTTCTTATTGGCTTTTTTCCAGTTCCGTTTGAGCCAGCTGTCAATCCAGCCCTGCTTAAAAGAGTTGACAATCAGGGCACTATCACTATGGATTTTGACATGACAGGGTTGATTAATGGCTCTTAGCGCTTCAATGACGGCGCGCATCTCCATGCGGTTGTTGGTGGTATTTGGTGCACTTCCGGTTAAAATTTTTTCTCTCTCATTCCATTGCAGCAGGGCGGCCCAGCCTCCCGGGCCCGGGTTGCCGCTGCATGCGCCGTCAGTAAATACAATGACCGTTTTTTTATTTGACATACTTCTTTGTGATTGGACTCAATTTCGTTTTAAGATCTTCTGCCGCCGTGATAACGGATTTTTCCCAATCATCGGAATCGCCGCCGGCATAAAGAATGCTTCGGCTGGAATTGATAAGCGGAATGCCTTCATGTTGCTTTAATATTTCGGAAAGTTCAGAGATGGAACCACCCTGTCTGCCTACCCCGGGTATCAGAAGCGGAGATGTTTTAAACTGCTCAATAACGGCTTGGATATCGTTTGCCTGGGTCGCTCCCACGACCATCCCGATTGCAGTTTGGCTTTGGGTTTGTTTTTGGTTTAGCCGCTCGGAAATATAACTTGATACTGTTTTTCCATCCGTTAACTGTTGCAGCAGAATATCCCGGGCTCCCGGGTTTGATGTGAGCGTTAAAACATATACGCATTTGGCCTGATCCTTCAAAAAAGGATTCAGAGTTTCAAATCCCATCAACGGATTTAGTGTGACCGCATCCACTTGAAATCGTTCAAAAAAAGCTTTGGCATAGTGCTCCGCTGTCGAACTGATGTCGCCACGTTTCGCATCTGCAATTATGATTTTATCATCAGGGATATAATTTAAAATTTCTTGAAAGATATCCCAGCCGTCGGCGCCCAGCGCTTCAAAAAAGCCGAGATTGGGTTTATAGGCCGCACAATACTGATGGGTAATATCAATCACCTTCTTGAGGAAATGGGCCACTTTTTCGGCCGGAGGCCGTGACTGGGTTCTAATGCTTTCGGGCAACAATTCCAGGTTGGGATCAAGTCCCACGCATGCGGTGGATTGGGTTGCCCTAATGGATGAAAAAAGTTTTTCTTTAAACGTCATGCTTGGATTCTTTTTAATTCAGCGGAAGATACAAACTGATCCAAGGGATTCGAAATTATCTCAAATAAAAAAAGCGGAGGAAGAATCCTCCGCTTTAAAAAGACGGCTTTATATTATATCAGCTCCCGATTGCCACAGGGAATCCCTCAGGTATCTTGGAAACATTGATCGTAGGTACACCGGAGCTAAAGGAATCATTCATAGCTTTTATTGTTTCATTGGCAATAATCGCTTCACCGCGATTTGTCGGATGAATGCCGTCGAAACTGAAAATCTCCCCAGGTACCGGCCGCAACGTTAGGCCGTTGGCGTCATATCCGCCAACCCCTCCCGAATTTTGGAAGTTGTTAAAGATATTCGTAAAAATACTATTGATATCCACCAGCGTAAAACCGGTAGCTCCTACAACATTTTGGATGCTCGCATTGTATTGGGCAACCGTACCTGCCGCTTGCTCAAGCTCCGAGCTTCCCTGCGGACCACCGACAGGGCCGTCTAGTACGAGTTGATCTGGGATGGCATCGCCAGGTTGAATCGGAGGGGGAGCTTGGCCGGCCTCGACCGATCCGAAATAATCCGAAGCTGAAAGCAACGGAAAGTCAAACTGTCTCATGACACGGGCCCCGTTATCGGTTTGTATGTAAATGTCAAAATTCCCCTGTGGAGTGACGAGCTGGTAACTTTGTGTCTGGGTGTTGAATGTAATTGCTCCCTGTTGTTCCAGTTCGGTACGCAGGTAAAATACAAAGGGAATGTCCGTGACATTCGGGATATTATAGACGACAACGCTTGCCCCTGTAGAAGCCAAGGCCTGGGCGGCTGCCTGATATAGTTGGTCAAAGGTGTTAGGCGCTGTCGGGGCTTGTCCTTCGCCGCCAGAGGTGACATAGTTGAGTACATCGTTGTTGCCCAGCCAAAAGGTGATCAGAGTGGGATCCTGTTTGGCCACTTCATCATGAATGTTCGGGGCCGCTTTCGCCAACTCCGATTGTTCCATCACAAGGCCGTAGAATGGATTAAACGCTGGGTTGGACGGGTCCGTAGCTCGCTCTTTCAGGTTTCCTGAATTCCCGGGATTGGTATAATCCACGAGTACTGCCCCGGGGATACCCAGGTTAGTAAACGGTTTCATGCTTTGATTGATGGGCGTACCCTGTGAGGTGTTTCGGGTAGTCTCTACCGGGTCGAGATTTGTCAACTCGATACGTCCGCCGATACCGGGGTCGCTAATCAGCGGTTGGGTAAATTTATCGCTAACCCCAATTTGTTGGGCGATCAGGTTGGGGAAGGAATATCGCTGGGCGGATTCGTAGAGAGCTCCATTCTGGTAGCCTGCGGCTAAACTGTTGCCCACGGCCACGTAAGAGGAAAAATCAGCACTTCCGGAATCAACGGCTTGCAGGTCCAGACTGCTGTAATCTTTACAACTGGAAGATAGTACGAACAGTAGAACCAGTAAGAAAATACTTTTTGTTTTCTTCATCAGGTAATTCATATCAAAAATCTCCTATATTGTTATAATTTCAATGTGAAGCCAAAGCTCGGCAGGTTGGCGTGCGTATTGTATACACCATCAATTCCGCCCGGCTGACTGTTAGTGACCTCACGTTGCTTGGCCCTGATAAAAATATAAGATGCATCAATATCCAGATTATCTGTCAGGCTGTATGAAATACCTCCTGAATATAACCATCGATCTGAGTCAGGCAGTGTTGGATCTACATAGCTGTCACGAATCGGGTTTTCATCAAAGGCTAAACCGCCTCGAAGTGT
This sequence comes from Balneolaceae bacterium, assembly GCA_050117475.1. Lineage (GTDB taxonomy): Bacteria > Bacteroidota > Rhodothermia > Balneolales > Balneolaceae > Fodinibius. The sequence goes on from JASFMR010000001.1 coordinate 33,696, forward strand.
TAGCCCGTCAACCCCGAATTTGGAGTATTCAACACCAAAACGCAGTTGATAGGAGTCTTTATAATTCCGTTCATTCACAATTGATCTTCCGCCTAAAGCCGGAATATCACGGTCGAAATTTATTGCCAGTTCGTCATAGCTGGACCAACCCCACCATACATAGTCAAACTCGGCAGAAAGTCCGTCAATCGGTTTCAAGTTAATAGCTGCAACATAACTGGCAGGGAATGTAATTTCGGCCGATCCCTGGGCTGTTTCCGGGAATCCCACCGGGAGATTGAGAAACTCCGCATCACCCTTATATTTAGTCTTGACCTCACTTTTGTAGGTAAAGCCTAGGGTAATGGCTTTAATTGGTTGATATAATATACCGGCATTAAACCCTATCGCGGGTCCATCCAAATCACCCTTTAATGAAAAAGTACCTTCGGGAGTAAAGGACTGGACAGCTCGTTTGAGCTTCACTTTTCCATAAAAAGCGACCCTTAAGCCCGCACCGATCTTTATTTTACCAATTCCAAAGTCCGGCAGGGTATATCCAACGGCGGGAGTAACAAACAGGCTCTTAATTTCAGCTTTCACGGAAGCGCCCCTTCCCACCCAGGCAGAGGGCCATTCTGTACCTAAACCGAAGGGGGCGTAGACTCCAATTCCCGCTGTTAAATTATCGGTAATTTGATATGAGCCATATAGGTTGGGGACCCAGAAGTTTTGCTCTTCCATATTTGTCCTTTGCCCGAGCGGACCGAGAGAAGACAAATTTCTAAAAGAAGTTCTGGGGGCGATGATGGTAGCTCCACCACTGATTCTTACCCCGTCAAGACCTCCCAAACCGGCAGGGTTATAAAAAATTGTTGAAACATGGTCGGCGTACGCTGAAAAAGCACCGAGCATGCCGTTAGCCCGAACGCTCGCCTCATAAATCGAAAAGCCACTGGAATAGGCAGAGGCAGAACACAAAAATATGAGACATATCGTAACTATGAATCTTCGCATAAATTCTCCGGTTTTAATTATGATTATTAGAAAGTGGAATAGATGATTAGTATGCAGCTATTAGCGCCTACTAAAAGGGTTACTGATCAAAATACCCGTCTTATATGTTACTTAGTTAACACTGTTAAGCCTAAATAACTAAAAGCTTTGGAAAGATAAAAGGATAAGTTTGCAATATCCCCGTAATTTTATTTGATTCGTTTGCAATATCTATCAACAAAAGTACTAATATGAACTGGTTTGAAGAGTGGTTTGATAGCCCGCTTTATGAAAAATTGTATGCCAACCGCGATGAGGCAGAGGCCGCACGCCTTGTAGAGTTGTTGGAAGAAACGTTGCCTATTAATGGCTGTTCTAAGATTTTAGATTTGGGGTGCGGTAGGGGACGCCATGCCATAAATTTATGTAAAAAAGGGTATAACGTTACGGGTATCGACCTTTCTGAAGAAGCGATTGCGACGGCGCGGGAAAAAGCCAGGGACTTAAAGTTAGATAATATCAGGTTTGAAGTTCGTGATATGAGGAATCCGCTTCCCGAAACCTATGACGCCATAGTAAATCTTTTTACAACATTCGGCTATTTTGAAGAGGATAGCGAAAATGCCGGTGTATTGGAGAGTGTGAAACAAATGCTGAAGCCGGGCGGTATTTTTGTACTGGACTATTTGAATGCGGAAAAAGTCAAAAAAACATATGTACCTGCCGAAAACGGAGAATTTCATGGTATCCACTATGAAATTAAACGATATATCAGTGATAACTCCATTCACAAGGATATTGAATTTTCAGGGAAGAAGATTGGGGGGACCAAAAAGTATTCTGAGCGTGTAAAACTGTATGATTGCCACTGGTTCAAGCGTAAAATGGCAAACCATGATTTGATTATTGATCATATTTACGGGGATTACGAGGGGCATGATTTTGACCCCAATACCAGTTCGCGGTTGCTTATTATCAGCCACTTGAAGCGATAAAAGTGGAAAAAAGCTTTTGTCGGCTTACAGCCTTCTTATGCTCATTCCCTTACAATTCCGTTTCCGGGAAAATTTCTTCAGCCCCGTGCGGGGGTTTGGACAGCATCCAGGTTTCAAAATAAAAATGGCGTTCTGATCTCATACGCTTGCTGTTTATGCTGAAAAAACGGAATTCTTCATCAATCAGCGGCTTAAGGTATTTAAACAGGGATGGATAAATATTTTCTCTTGAAAACAAGTGGAGGTCAAAGCCATTATGAGCTTTTTCTTTATATAAGACATATGCACCCGTTTCCAGGATTTCGCGTACTTTTTCTTTTTTGTGGCCTACATTGGATTCTTCGTCCAGTTTAAGTTCCGTGAAGTCCACCGTAATCGGCTTATTACTGATGATTAATGCATCTCCAATCCCAGCAGCTGAAAATGCTTCTGAGAGGGATTTTGAAAGTCCTTTAGCCGTATTGATTGTATGATTATTAAAAACCCGGCCCAGCTGATTTATTACTTCTTCTCCCTTGCTGAGGCAATTAATTCCAAACTGCTCCTCTTCTAGCCGAGTACCGGTAAAATAGAATTTCGAATAAGTGGGGTCAGGCCTCATGAATGCAGCCAGCCGATCTTCGTCATAATTTTCTATGTTACGGCTGTTTCTGGGAGCCAGGGTATCCAAGCGAAGATCGTGATCAAAGAAGAGTTTAAAAATGTCCATAAAGTAACACTATTTCCATGAAGCGTTAAAACATAAAAGATACGCATTATGTATTATGCATTAAACACAAAAAAGCCCTGCAGCTATTTTAGCTACAGGGCTTCGGAATGAGTCGAAAATTAAGCTTAGATCATAGAAGCGATAACAAGCGCCACAACCGACATCAGCTTAATCAGGATATTCAAAGAGGGACCGGAAGTATCCTTAAAAGGATCCCCAACGGTATCACCGACAACAGAAGCTTTATGAGCATCAGATCCTTTAATCAATTTTTCACCATTATACTCAAAGCCTTCCTCAATCATTTTCTTGGCGTTATCCCAAGCACCGCCGGCATTTGACTGGAAAAGTGCCATCAGCACACCGGCAGCGGTAACGCCGGCAAGCAGACCGCCGAGCATCGTTGGGCCACCTAAGAAACCGAACAGAACAGGTACAACCACAGCCAGAACGCCGGGTGTGATCATCTCGCGAATAGAAGCTGTTGTAGAAATAGCCACACATTTTTCATATTCGGCCTTGCCCTCAGCAGCTTCAAAGGTTTTTCGGTCTTCATCAGACCACTCAGACATTTTGGTGCCTTTGTTCCGGTTCATAGCGTCCAGTCCAGCCCGTAATTCCGGAATGTCCCGGAACTGTCGGCGCACTTCCTCAATCATTGACATGGCTGCACGTCCAACCGCTTTCATTGAAAGAGCGGAAAACAGGAAAGGAAGCATAGCTCCGACAAACAGGGATGCAATGACATAAGGATCCGTAATATCAATAGTTGTGAGCTGGGCCGTATGGGTCGCATTATATGCTGTTTTAAATGCTGCAAAAAGTGCCAGGGCCGTAAGGGCGGCTGAGCCAATAGCAAATCCTTTTCCTATGGCTGCCGTGGTATTTCCTACAGCATCGAGTTTATCAGTACGGTCACGTACTTCACCGGGCAATTCGGCCATCTCTGCAATACCGCCGGCATTGTCAGAAATGGGTCCGTATGCATCTACGGCCAACTGAATGCCCGTATTCGAGAGCATTCCTACTGCGGCAATTGCAATTCCGTAAAGGCCGGCCATTTGGTAAGCACCGATGATCGCCCCTGCGATAATTACAATAGGTATAGCAGTCGACATCATGCCAGTACCTACCCCCGCAATAATGTTTGTTGCTGATCCTGTGACTGATTGTTTTACAATATCAATGACAGGCTTTTTCCCGGTACCCGTGTAATGCTCGGTAATCAGGCCAATCAACAACCCGGCAGCTAACCCAAAAAGCGTCGCAAAGAAAACCCCATTCGGAGTATATTGAATGCCATTATATGTCCACCCGGTTGGCAACATCCAGTTAATAATAAAGTAGGAGAGTACCACCATCAGTATGGAAGATCCGAATTCACCAATATTTAGTGCCTTTTGGGGGTTTCCGCCCTCTTTTACTTTAACAAAGAAAGTACCGATGATCGAAGTGATAATACCGGTTCCGGCAAGTACCAGCGGTAACAATACAGCATTGAGTCCCTCAAAAGCATTGGTTTGCTCGAAGCCGGTCAGTCCCATAAAAGCAGCTCCCAGTACCATCGTACCTACAATAGATCCAACGTAAGATTCAAAAAGGTCGGCTCCCATACCGGCTACGTCACCAACATTGTCACCCACATTGTCAGCAATTGTAGCGGGATTCAAGGGATGGTCTTCAGGAATACCTGCTTCAACTTTACCCACCAGGTCAGCACCGACATCAGCCGCTTTTGTATAAATACCTCCACCTACACGGGCGAACAGAGCAATTGATGACGCTCCGAAAGAGAACCCGGTAATAACATTGACAATTCGGTGAACATTGCTCAATCCGAAAAGATCTCCGTAAATGAGAAAGAGAACACCAAGACCCAAGACGCCAAGGCCGACCACACCAAGGCCCATTACAGAGCCACCGGCAAATGCAATATTTAAGCCCGGGCCGAGGCCTTTACGTGCGGCATGAGTAGTTCGAACATTCGCCTTGGTAGCGACTTTCATGCCGATGAAACCGGCCAATCCGGAGCAGAAAGCCCCGATAATGAAAGACACAGCTACCAGCCAGTGAGAAGATTCAGGATTAGCAGAAAGACCCAGCAAGATAGCCACACATGCTACAAAAACAGCCAATACCTTATATTCGGCTTTCAGAAAAGCCATGGCTCCGCGAGCAATATTGGCACTGATGGTTGCCATTTTCTCGGTTCCCACATCTTGTTTTGAAACCCAGGACGATTTAAAAAAAGTGTATAACAACCCGAGTGCTCCTGCAACCGGAATTAAGTAGGTTATTAAAGTATTCATGTCGATGGTTGATTATTTATAAGCGTTATTAATCGATTAATTGAACTTATTCATGGCCTGCTCGATACCTTCTCTGACGAAACAGCAAGCGGCATCTGCAGCCCGATCTAGGGTAGAGTCAATAACTTTTTGTTCTTCATCGGAAAATGGGGAGAGTACGTGATTCACCTGTTGCCCCCTTGCAAAATCATTTCCAATCCCGATTCGTAAACGAGGAAAAGCATCGGTACCCAGTCTTTTTATGATATCTTTTATTCCGTTATGGCCGCCCGCACTTCCATTTGAGCGCAGCCGGATGGTGCCAAGCTCCAAATTCAGATCGTCATAACAAACCAAGCAGTTGCTAATTTCTTCTTTATACCATTGCAGTGCCTGGCGAACAGCATCGCCGCTGTTGTTCATATATGTCGTAGGTTTGATCAGGTATATAGGAGTACCTGAGCATGCCCCCTTACCGACTAAATAGGGACCTTTTCCGGTCCCCATTCTTACTGACATTGATTGTGCCAGTTTATCTATGAGCTCAAATCCGATATTATGACGGGTGCCAGCGTACTTACTTCCCGGATTTCCCAGGCCTATTATTAATGACATAGGGCAGTTACGCTGGTTTGGTCAAAATATTATTCGGTGGATTCGTCTTCTCCTTCTTCCCCTTCTTCGGCACCCTCTTCGCCTTCGGCTGCTTCTTCTTCGCCTTCGGCCACTTCTCCTTCTTCGAGTTCTTCTTCACTTGGTTCTTCAGTGATAAGCGAGGAGGTGAGCAACGCTTCGGATTTAGGAGGACGAATGGTTACCAGTGTTCTGCTGAGATCGTCCAGCGGGATGATCCCTTCAAGATCAAGATCGCGAACATGGAGTGAATCACCGATATTAAGATCTGTAATATCAATAGTATATTCGCCGGGGATTCTATCCGGTGTCACGCGAATACGGAGGATATGCATGGGTTGAAAGATACGACCGCCGCCTTCAACAACTCCCACAGGGGTACCTTCAAGCTTGATGGGAACACTCAATGTAACTTTGTGGTCATCAGCCAATGCATAAAAGTCTGCGTGGATAGGCCGATCAGTCAATGGATGATATTCAACCTCTTTAAGCAGGGTCCTGTGCGCCTCCCCGTCAATGCGTAATTCAATTATTTGACGTTTACTAACGGACAAGACCTTTTCTAATTCAAGTTCATCAATCGAAAAATGGATGTTGTCTGCTACTTTTGGTCCGTAAAGAACGCTAGGTACACGCAGGGCGTCACGAAGAGCATCGGCAGCCTTCCGACCGGTTTCTCTTACTTTTCCTTCTAATTCTACAACTTCTGGAGTAGTCATAATTTCACATGTTATTTTTTACCACCAAAGCACAAACTCACTTTTTTGTGCTTTCGTGTTTAGTGGTTGAACAATTAATCGTCAAAAAGTGCACTTATTGTATCGTTGGTGTGTATACGCTGTATCGCTTCAGCAAAAATTCCGGCCACACTCAGTACCTTGATTTTATTTGATGGCTTGCGCAGCGGAACCGTATCCGTTACCAACAGTTGGTCAATAGGTGAATCTTCAATTCGTTGGTACGCAGGCCCAGACAAAATGGGATGCGTACATGTTGCTATAATATTCAATGCCCCCCGTTCTTTAAGCGCGGAGGCGGCATTCGTTAGCGTGCCGGCTGTATCAATAAGATCATCTACAATCAGCACGTTTTTTCCTTCTACTTCACCGACAATATTCATGACCTCAGCTACATTCTGCTTTGGACGGCGCTTGTCGATAAAAGCCAATCTTGCTCCCAGGCGTTTGGCATAGGACCGTGCCATTTTTAAGCTGCCAACATCAGGAGCAACTACAACCAGGTTTTTGATTGGGTGCTCGCTAAAATGATCAATAAATAACCGACTCGCATACAAGTGGTCAAGCGGTATATCAAAAAATCCCTGTATCTGGGCGGCATGCAGGTCCATTGTAAGAATACGGTCTGCACCGGCTTCCGTCAACAAATTGGCCATCAGCTTTGAAGCGATGGAAACCCGGGGCTGATCTTTACGATCCTGACGGGCGTATCCAAAATAGGGGATAACCGCTGTCACCCGTTTAGCCGAAGCACGGTTGGCAGCATCCAATAGCAATAAAAGCTCCATTATATTATCACCCGGCGGTGGCGTGGACTGAACCACAAATACATCTTCACCCCGGATGCTCTGTTCATATTTTACATAGAGCTCACCATCCGAAAACGGCTTAATGGTAACTTCCCCCAACGACGTACCGTATTTTTCGGCAATCGCTCTGGAAAGAGCAAGGTTGCTGCGGCCGGCAAATATGGCTAACGGGGTATCCAAAGAAGCAGTTTTTCGGAATTTAAAAATAAAAGAAAAGGATGGCTTGAACAGTCATCCTTGAGTTTTTATATGTAGTTGCCCGGGGAGGATTCGAACCCCCACTGACGGGACCAAAACCCGCTGTCCTGCCTTTAGACGACCGGGCAATTTGTCGCTTTTTTGACAGATGCAGATGATATGAATTTACTCGTTGCGAATCAAGAAGAAATTGCGCTTTTAAATACCTCGCACTGCTGGCACCGTCTTGGACGGCAATAAGATCGCAATTGGTAGATCGTTCCCAGTTTTTTTGCGTAGACAGAGGCTGGAAGATCCGTATCAAGCAGCATTTCCAGAAGGGATTGGGGCAGGGCGGCTTGGTAGTCATGCCATAATTGCCAGCTCACATTTTTGAGCTTCTTATCGTAAAACAGGTTTCCCAGTGAATATAAGGCTGGTAAAAATACAGTTCCGTATAGGATTGACGATCGCTCTTGCCCCATTGAGGGTGTGCTCCTTATGGAATTTCGCATGTTCTCCCAAAGGCTTTGGGGGGGCTCCTGCATCCAGCACTTCAGGGTCGTGTTATGGATATACCAAAGACAATCGGCGCCTTGCCTGATTCTTGGGAGTGGATGATTACCCGGCCGGCATCCTTTTCGTTTCCAGTTAAGATTCAAGGACGACCTTCTCCCGGATCGAATGCCGGAAAGCGCAACGGCTTGTCTACGGAGTTCTTCCGCATTCGAGACCCGGGCCGTTTTCGGAAAAAGTTCATTGGCCAGTTTTTGCATGGGCAGCCGATTATAGGAAATGCCCAGTCCGTCAAAAATTGCGATGGCGAACATTTTCTTCCATGCCATAGAAGGGGGAAGGCCGGAATCGAAAAATTCGAGCAAATCATCTATCTTTTGCTCAAAATATTCTTGATGTGCTTTCTCCAGCTGTCTGGAAAAAGCCTCCTCGGAGATAAAAGAAACTTGACCGGCACATGGTAACCGGGGACGTTTTAAATACTGGTCAAGAAATGAATGTAGTGGCTCCGATAAATGGGAATGCAGGCACAGCGTGGGGATTTTACTTTGATCAATTCTGCGAATATTCTTATCCGTATCCTGAAAGACCACATGCAGAATAACATTTTCGTAGTTATCATCATTATGGTGTCCATGTGCTTTCCAGTGAGAAAGCTGCCAGTGAATTTCCACATCTCCATACCAACGAAGGGGCCCAATGGAGATTTCAGCATCTCTAAAATCAGGGCCATCAGACTTGTTGTATCTGCCCGGGTTGTGGATGGTTATTTTTTTACCGCAAACCGTTGTTAGGTGCTGAAATTCGAAGCACCGGTTTTCCCATATCCAATGTAGTAGTTCTTCACGGTATTTCCGCTTCGGTTCATGCACCGAAAACATCCCGGTCACTTAGGTTAATATTTTCGGTTGCATCGTACAGGTTTGGGATATGTTGTCTTACACCCCTATTCATATTTTTTCGAAGCACTTTAATTTTTTTATTTGTTTGATATGAGACGGCACGCCTCCGGTGGTCCATCCAATCGGAAAGTTCTGTTGCCTGGTCACTGAGCCAGGCCCTGTTTTTGGATCCTTTGTTAGGTGCCAGCAGCATTCCAATTGCAAAACCACCAATAAATGAGGATGTAGCTAGTATTAGCGAACCGAGATTAAATTTTTTTGCCATGATGATATCTCCCTGATTTGTTGATGATTGGTTGCCGGCTTTATTAAGTTCTCTTGAGATTATAATGTACAAATGAGTTGCTTTATTTTAAAGGATTACAATATTTTGAATTTTTAATTAAATGAATACCATGAGTTCAGCTAGAAAATTGGTTTTAATGAATACGGGGCGTATTCAAAGGTCTCTTAAACGAATAGCTCACGAAATAGCCGAAAATAATGTTGACAATAAATCGGTTTTGTTTTTTGGAATTAACGAGAGGGGATATGCGATTGCACAACAGTTAACCGAAATTCTTCGCTCTGTTTTCGGAGGCAATGTGGAGACAAAACAGCTTCTGATAAATAATAAGGATAATGAGGAGCTATGGGAGGCCCCGCTTTTACAAAAAGGAAAATCGAGTTTTGTTATTGTTGTTGATGATGTCATTTTCTCGGGAAAAACGATGTTTACCGCATTAAAAAAAATTTCCGAAGAATTGAATCCATCCGAGATTCACAGTGCTGTTATGGTGGACCGGGGGCATAGGAAATTTCCAATAAAAGCTGAATTCTGTGGAATAGAATTACCGACTAAGTTAAATGAACATGTTTATGTAGTTGTTGAAAAGGAGCAAATAAAACAAGTGCTTTTAGCCGATATTGGAAATAAGTGATTTCTACTTATAAGTTTTTGTCCTATTTTTATATTGGTATTCTATAATTATTAAATTCTACAGACGTCTATGAAAAAATACGCGTCCGCACTATTCATTTTGTGTTACATTTTTATGACTGCTCTTCCGGTATTTGGTCAGGAAGCTATTGAGATTAGCGAGATGCTTAAGGACGATGATGACATCTCTGTCCGGGATATGTCTCGGATCAATCGCAGGGTGGTCGTTGCAGATTCCCTGGAAGGCTGGCAGGTTAATTGGATTGGAGGCCTCAACGGGGCACAGGCCGCCTATAATAACTGGAGCCAGGGTGGGGTGAATACGATCAGTATTACTGCATCTACCGTATATAACATGAAATACAGGAAAAATCGGTTCGCTTATGCTTTTGCCACAAATCTAAAATACGGCAAGGCTAAATTAGAGGGGCAGGGTACCAGAAAGACAGACGACCGCATTGCGGTAAATAATAAATTTAGCTATTTGTTTTCGGATGACAGTTGGAGCGCATTTGGAAATATTAACTTTAACACACAATTTGACCAAGGCTTCGATTACAATGTGCCGGATGGTGAGGCTCCAATACTGATTTCTAAATTTTTTGCCCCTGCCTATTTTACGCAAATTGCCGGTATTGCCTATACCCCCACGGATTATTTCTTCGCGGAGGCCGGCCTGGCTATGAAGGAAACCATTGTAACTGACACCTCTTTGTCAACTCGTTACGGATTGAATGCTGGTGATAAGTTTCGTTTCGAGCCCGGTTATTCTATTGCCCTGAATTTTGAAAAGAAGGTTTTCAGCAGTGTCAGGCTGATTAGTTCTGTAGAAACATTTACCAACCTGCGGCGCCACATCGATAACACGGATATTAACTTTTCGAATGAACTGATTGGTAAGATTAATGATTTCATGAATATGTCCGTGCAGTACGTAATGATTTACGACAGCGATTATTCAAGGAAAGTTCAGATTAAACAAGTACTGTCTGCAGGTGTTTCAGTAAGTATTTTATAATGTAATACCTAATTACATCAGCAATAGAAAAGCCTCGGTTACGAGGCTTTTCTATAAAGGTGTTTAGGAATTAGTTCACATCGAATTCTATACCTTGTGCCAAAGGCATCTCATCACTCCAGTTAATGGTATTTGTCTGTCGGCGCATATAGGCTTTCCATGCGTCTGACCCCGATTCACGTCCGCCTCCGGTTTCCTTTTCGCCCCCGAATGCACCGCCAATTTCCGCTCCACTGGTACCGACATTAATATTAGCAATACCGCAGTCGGAGCCCCGCGCGCTCAGGAACGTTTCGGCCTCGCGCATATTCAAGGTAAACATGGAAGAGCTTAGTCCCTGTTTGACTCCGTTATGTTTGGCAAGGGCTTCGTTCAGATTTCGGTATTTGATGAGATAAAGAATAGGCGCAAAAGTTTCTTCCTGAACAATATCATAATCATTTTCGACAACAGCGATGGCCGGTCGTACATAATGGCCTCCATTCAGTTTTTTCAAATCAAGTTTTTCTCCTCCATAAATGATTTCTCCGCCTGCCTCCTTAATCTTTTGAATGGCATTCTGCATATTATTGGCGGCATCTTCGTCAATAAGAGGACCGACCAGTGTATCCTCTTCAAGGGGATTCCCAATGTTGATACCGTTGTAAATTTCGATCAGCCGGTCTTTGAAGTCATCAAAAATATCTTCATGGATAATCAGGCGTCGGGTTGAAGTGCATCGTTGGCCGCAAGTACCTACTGCTCCGAAAACAGTAGCTCGGGCAGCCATTTCAAGATCAGCATTTTCGCTTACAATAATGGCGTTGTTGCCGCCAAGCTCGAGGATGGTCTTACCCAAACGCGCGCCAACTGTTTTTGCAACTTCTTTACCCATGCGGATTGAACCTGTTGCTGAAATTAATGGGATACGCTCGTCTTCTGTCATCCATTCGCCCACTTGGCGATCGCCGGTAACAAGGTTAAAAATTCCCTCCGGTAGTCCATTTCTTTTCAATACTTTTGCAATAATATTTTGCACAGCGATAGCGCAAAGAGGAGTTTTTTCCGAACCTTTCCATATCATCACATTCCCGCAAATAGCTGCAATCATGGCATTCCAGCTGTATACGGCAACCGGGAAATTAAAAGCCGAAATAATACCGGTGATCCCCAGAGGATGCCATTGTTCGTACATTCGGTGTTCGGGTCGTTCGGACTGCATGGTTTTACCGTAAAGCATCCTTGATTGACCGACGGCAAAATCACATATATCAATCATCTCCTGTACCTCACCCAGGCCTTCCTGGTAGATTTTACCCATTTCATACGTTACAAGCCGTCCAAGGTCTTCTTTATGTTTACGCAGTTCCAATCCGATCTGCCGCACTATTTCACCCCGCTTGGGAGCCGGCACCATACGCCATTCCTTAAAGGCTTCCTGTGCCGTTTCTATTATTTTATTATAGTTCTCCCGAGTTGTAAGAGTTGTATCCGCTATATGTGAGCCATCGATAGGTGTATGGCTGGAGATCGTTTCCTGACTTGCCGATCCTATAAATTTTTGACCGGTACTGGTGCCCAAATTAGTACCTTCGATACCAAGTTTCTTAAGAAATTCCATAAAATGATTCGTTACTTATTTTATTAGATTTTGTGCGTAAAATAACGATACTTTTTATGATTTGAAGGTCTGATTGTAAAAAACTTTGAAAGCCTATTTAAAGAGCAAAAGGTTTAATTAACTTTATTACTTCAATGCAGCTTAAATCCGCATCCAATCGTCAGTGTACACTGCTTCGAAAGCTTAACAGGAAAAAAAATAGGTGGAAAGACCGGCTTTTTTTATTAGAGGGAGCACGGGCAGTCCAGCAGCTCTTGAAAAGCGATTCTATTACAGTAAAAGCCCTTTTCTTTGATGAAGATCAACGGTATTGGTTAGAAGGCCATTGGAGCAAGGCTATCCAACAGGCCGACTCATTTATATTGCAAAGCGATATTTTCGCAGAAGTATCTGATACCGAAACCCCACAGGGAGTACTGGCTTTGTGCCATATGCCGGCAGAAATAGCTGTAGAAAAACTGGCCAGTAAAAGGGGGATGGTTGTAGCCTTCGATGGTATTCAGGATCCCGGAAACCTGGGCACGATCATTCGGACTGCTACTTGGTTTGAGGCAACGGGCCTTGTTTCGGGGAAGGGGACTGTCGATCTTTTCCATCCCAAAGTGGTTCGCGGTACAGCGGGTGCCACCGGCTTGATTCCATTTATGAACGGGGATCTGGAAGAAGTGTTGCCTGTTTTTGAATGTGCGGGATGGCAAGTCGTTCTGTTGGATGCCGGAGCCGGGGCGGTCTCTTTGCCGGATGTTAAATCCGCTGAAAAAACTGTTATTGTAGTCGGTAATGAAGCGAACGGCATAAGTGCTCAGCTTTTTGCGTCAGGCCGTTTGAAGGTTCGTATCCCATCGCCACAAGATAAACCCAAAGTGGAAAGTTTGAATGCCGGGGTAGCGGCATCTATTGCACTGTATGATATCGTCGGAAAGCAATCACCGGCCGGATAAATAAACCGGAATATTTCAGGGCCGTATCCACATTAATTTTTAATTAAGATCGTAATCAGAATTGCTTCTGACCAGACGATTCAATATCGTTAATTAAAGGCTATACCTCCGCCGTTCTTTTAAATCTAAATGAAATGCCCATGCCCGGATCTAAGAAAGAGAAGATTTTTGTTCTGGACACCTCCGTTCTTTTGTATGATAGCGACGCCGTTAAAAACTTTCAGAAAAATGATATTGCCATTCCTATCACCGTTCTGGAAGAGATCGACACCTTCAAAAAGGGTAATAACGTGATAAATTTGCATGCCCGGGAGTTTAGTCGATACCTGGATAAAATCTCTGATAAGAATATGTTGCAGAAATGGATTCCTTTGAATGGGAAAACTCACGGCAACCTTCGTGTTCTTAATGATGAGAAAAGCCAAGTAAATGCTGCCGAGGTTTTTGGTAATCGGAAGAATGATCACCGTATTTTAAATTCGGCACTAAAACTAAAGGAAGATGAGCCTGATAAAAAAGTAATCCTGGTATCAAAGGACATCAACCTGCGAATTAAAGCCCGGGCTCTGAATATTGAGGCCGAAGATTATGAGACGATTCGCATAAAGGATATTGATCATTTGTATAAGGGAAAAACAGAGATCAAATACGAGGATTCCAAACTGATAGATCGATTGTATGAGAAAGGGCGGCTTGATACAAAGGAAGTAATGGAGGGGGATCCTTCAAGTAACCACTTCTTCATACTTAAAAACCACTCCAGTTCTGCCCTGGGGTACTATAATCCCAAATCCGGATTTATTGAGCCTGTTAAAAGATACTCAGCCTATGGTGTTAAGCCCCGTAACGCAGAACAGACCTTTGCTTTACAGGCCATTATGAATCCGAAAAACTTGCTGGTTACTATTACCGGCGCTGCCGGAACGGGCAAGACGCTCATAGCACTTGCCGGGGCACTGGAACAGCGCCACGAGTATCGGCAGATATTTCTTGCTCGTCCTATCGTACCCCTGAGCAATCGGGATATTGGTTACCTGCCCGGTGATATCAAATCCAAGATCGATCCCTACATGCAGCCGCTGTGGGATAACCTCTCATTTATTAAAAATCAGTTTCCTGAATCAAGTAAGCAGTACCAAAAAGTGGAGGAGATGGTGGAAACGGAAAAGCTTCGTATTATTCCGCTGGCGTATATCAGGGGTCGAAGCCTCTCGAACGTTATTTTCATTGTTGATGAAGCCCAAAACCTCACGCCACACGAGATTAAGACGATTATCACCCGTGCGGGAGAGAATACCAAAATAATTTTTACGGGGGACATTTACCAGATTGATACCCCGTATCTCGATACTCAGAGCAACGGACTTTCTTTCCTGGTTGACCGGATGCATGACAATGATTTATATGCTCATATTAACCTGGAAAAGGGTGAGCGATCCGAATTGGCCAATTTGGCTAGTAAATTGCTATAATTTCAGTCGAAAATATTGAAAAGTGTCAGCTAAAGATGCTGAAACAAGTTCAGCATGACTTTGGGGAATAGGTTCAATTAATGATATGGCTAGCCATTGCTAATACTCTGAGCGGCAATCCAACCGGTGGTCCATGCTGATTGAAAGTTGAAGCCCCCGGTGATGCCGTCGATATCGAGGACTTCGCCGGCAAAATAAAGATTGGGACAAATCTTGCTTTCCATGGTACCCGTATTGACTTCACGGAGTGGGATCCCCCCGCAGGTTACAAACTCCTCTTTGTAGGTAGTTTTGCCTTGGATATCATAACTGGCCGCTGTTAACTGTTGAGCCAGCTCATGCATTTGTTGATTTGAAAGTTCCGCCCACCGTCTCTTTGGAGATATATCTGACAATTCCAGTAAACGTTCCCAAAGTCGATTTGGAATAGGAAAAGTATTCTGCCGGGAAACCGTCTTTCGAGCATTTTCTGAACGCAGTCGATCTAGGGTTTCCCTGACTTGTTGTTCATCTTTGGAATGCAGCCAATTGACACGTATGGTGAAACGATATTCCAAATCGTGTAAATAGCGGGCAGCCCAGGCCGACGTCTTTAAAACAGCAGGCCCGCTTAATCCCCAGTGAGTAATCAACACCGGGCCGGAATGTTGAAAAGAGGTGCCATCAATTGCAACGGATACCTTATCTACGGATATACCGGCAAGATCTTTGAAAACCTTATTCCGGAAATTGAATGTGAACAGGGAGGGAACCGGTTTTTCAATGGAATGTCCGAGCTCTTTGAGCCAATCATAGGTAGAAAGCCGGTTTGATCCGCCCGTAGCGATAATGACGGTATCACAGCTGCTGTATTTTCCACCGCGTATAGCGAGCCTGTATTTCCCGTCGCCTTCCGTTTCAATCGCATCAACCCGTGTTTGGGTTTGTACACTCACATTGTATCTTCGAGCTTCCCGTTTTAAACAGTCGATGACAGTGGCAGAATCATCGGTGACGGGAAACATACGTCCATCTGCCTCAGTTTTAAGTTCAACGCCCCTTTCACGGAACCAGGAAACAGTATCCGAAGCCTGGAATTGTTCAAAAGCCCAACGCAGCTCCCGGGACCCCCGGGGGTATGCTTCGGATAAAATTTCAGGATCAAAGCAGTGATGGGTGACATTACATCGGCCACCACCCGATATACGAACTTTCGACATCACTTCACGGCTTCTTTCAAAGATGGTAACTTTTAAACCGGGTAAAAGTCGGGCCGCATTAACGCCAGCGAAAAATCCTGCAGCTCCACCTCCGATCACAGCCAATGTATGCTCACTCATTTTTCGTCAGGATACAGTTTAAACTTCAATATGTTCTGATTCTACCTTACGTCCAAAAAAAGTGGTAGCCTGGTGATCAAACAGTTCGGCAGCGTCGGTGGTTAAAAATCGCTGAGTGCCATTTTTTGAGCATTTTCCATCAATTTCAGGGTGCCGCTGCAGGTAGTCTTGCAAACTTGCGGCTACAATAGGGCCTTGGCTAAGGACAGAGATATCGGGCCTCAATATGGTGCGAATTTTGGGCATCAACAGCGGGTAATGTGTGCAAGCCAGCAGAAGCGCATCAATTTTTGAAGATTGCTCATGTATTTGATCCAGGTACTTTTTTACGAAATAATCTGCTCCCGGCTTATTGTGTTCATCGTTCTCCACCAAGGGGACCCACATCGGGCACGCTTGCTGATAGATGTTAAGCTCGGGGAACTGGTGCCTAATTTCAATTTCATAAGAGCCTGATTCTATGGTTCCGGTCGTTCCCAGAACTCCTACGTGGCCGGTATCGGAGTGCCGTCCGATTACCTCTGCAGTAGGGCGGATTACTCCCAGCACCCGTTTTCTGGGCGCTATTTTGGGCAAGTCGCGCTGTTGAATAGTGCGTAGTGCCTTGGCGGATGCAGTGTTGCATGCCAGTATGATCAGATGACACTCTTGGCTGAAAAGATACTTTACGCATTGTAGGGTAAAGTGATAAATGGATTCGAAGGATCGGTTTCCATAGGGGGTGCGTGCACTGTCTCCAAGATAGAGGTAATCGTAATTGGGCAGCTGGTCAACAATATCTTTCATTACTGTCAGGCCGCCAATGCCTGAATCAAAAATGCCAATAGGGGAGTAATTATTATCCATTCAAATGGGGTATCCAATTTTTGCAATGCGATAGGCAGAAGGTAGGCATTCAATAATTAAAAATTAAGGGGTTAGGATCAACTACCATTCAAATTCCATTTACAATACGAATTCTAATTTAATTTTCTGGCTAAAACAACGGTCTTTTTGAAAGATTTATCACTTCCGCTGGCGCTGTCATACGCTTCGAAGACGACAATATAGATCCCAATACGATTTCGACTGTCGTCATCTTGTCGTCCATCCCATATAACTTGCCCTTCAAACCCTGCGGGCTTTCCGTCTGCTACTTTTCGGACCAACCGCCCGTAACGGTCATAAATTCGCACACGAATCAAGTAATCCTGCTGATCTAGTTTGTAATTGATGAATAGCTTGTCTTCATACCCATCTCCGTCAGGAGAAAATGGATTTGGAGTAAAGGTAATACCGTTTTCTGCGGATTTTACCGGATTTGATTGATAAATCGAATTTTCTTTGCCGGGCGTACCGCCTCTGGCATTGACACTGGACCCCCAGTTGGATTCATCATTCCCGGGACTGTTGGGATTGACACGTTCCAATGCAATACCCTTTGTATCTATAAGGTTCGGATTTTGCCAGCTTTCATCATAATATACCGAGTCGATGGTGGAGCCGGCACTGTCGGCGATAAAAATGGCGTCATCGCTTGATGCCAAGCTGAGACTGGATCTGTCGATGCGTAAGATCGAACGTAAGTTCAGTGGCTTCATATTAAAAAAGTGGGCTATTTTGCTTTGATCGAAATAGGGAGCTTTGTCTGCGTAAATAAGCACATAATGATGGGCAGGTACCCACTTAGCAATACTGGTAACGGGATGCAGCGTTTTGAGGCTGCCGTTTTCATCCGGCGTATCGTGTAGAACCAGCCCCTCGAGAGAGACCGCATAATCCCGGGTATTTCGCAGTTCGACATATTCGCTTTGATCCGGTTGATTGTCATCGGATTTATTAAGCGGGTCGTACATAATTTCATTAATTACCAGTGCTGAAGGTTCCAAGGGATGGGCTATTGCTATTTCAGACTTATCGTTCGTATTCCCTTTAACATCGCTGAGATTGTTTACCAGGATGGTTCTAGGAGTGTTTTCTTTCGTGGGTTGCCCGGGCGTAAGGTAGATCATATTGGCCTGGGTAGAATCAAACGAAGAAATGTTCAAAAGCTCACCGTTCGCAGAAAATTGTAGGTCTTGGGTAATATTTATAAATTCATTGAAGCGAACTTCTATGTTCCCGTTGGGCAGCAGCTTGGAGAAGACTGCCTTGGGCGGTTGGGCATCCGGCTGATAGTTAATGTTTTTCTTGCCGGGTGATATATTACCGTTTGTAGAACTTGTCTTCCAATTTGAAGGATCATTGGTTGCAGCCAGTGGATCTATGCGTTCCAGGGATCCCTTATTGCTGCCCCAGCTTTGTGAATAATAGAGCGAGTCAACCGTGATTTCATCTTCTTGTTGAATATATACTGCGTCCCCCCGATTGTTGTTAAGGGCGGGAAAATCTGATACTGCAAGAGTGTTTTCATGTTTAGCAGCAAAACTGCTGCTGCCGGTTAACACGATATAACCATCCGGTGGTAGTATAATATCCTGTTGAAGTTCTGTCTTCTTACTTGCATCGCCGATAAACCAGTTGTTTAGATTAAAAAACTTTCCGGTAGTATTATAGAGTTCTACAAAGTCGGCTTGGCCAGGTCCGGGATTGTACAGGATTTCGTTTAAAACAACATCCCCACCCTGGACAGTTTCATTTTTTAGAAATGTAATCTTCCGGCTTTCGGTATTCAGAGTATTTCCAAAGATATCGGAAACTTGGGAAACGCCGATGCTATATGTTTTACCAGAAGCAAGTGGGCGGTTAAGCATAAGAGTTATACTGTCATCCCGGGCGGCAACCAGTTGTATCTCACGATATGGGTCAATGGTATATTGATCCATATCCGTGGCAGAGGCAGGAGTAATCGTTTCGGAGAATACGAGTTGCAGGGTTGTGGCATTGGCCGGGTATACTTTTTCCAATTCGGGGGCTGTTTGGTCGTCGGGGACGTCATTTGCTGTACCCGGTGTACCAAAGCTGTTGGAGGCATTTGCCCAGTTTTCGTTGTATTTACCGGCTATTGTTACTGTTCTGCGTTCCAGTGCCACCTGGTTACCGCCCCAGGCCGAGGTATATGTGAGAGAATCGAGTAAAATTCCATTATCATTCCTTAATGTAATGGTATCACCACTGTTGTTTAGGGATGGAAAACTGTTCATTGGCAGTAATGAAATACCCGGATGGGTTATCTTCAACGAATTATCCGGGGCAATCACTACAAAACTATCGGGAGGTACAATAAATTTGTCATGACTGATTGTTGATCTGAGCCGGCGATTGTCGCTTAGCGTCCAGTTTTTAAGATCAAAAGATTTGTTTGTTGAATTGTAAAGCTCTATGTACTCTGTGCTGCCTGAAGCTGGGTCATAGCTGAACTCATTGATAAAAACGTCGCCCGAATCGGCAGTTGAAACGGTATAAAAAGTAAATAAAGTGTCTGCCTGATTTAAGGAGTTATTAAAAATGTCACTCACATTCTTGATAGACAATGTATAGCTGGAATCATTACGAAGGCTATTTGAAAAAGTCAGTAATACGCTATCGGGAGCACTAAAGGTTACATCTTCTATAGAGTCGCTACCTGTTATCGAATAGTTATTCCTTTGTTCTGCGGTCACAGCACTTAGTCTTTCCGAGAATCTAAGCATTATTTTCCGATCACTGTTTATGGCAAATGCTAATAATTTTGGCGGTTCATCATCCGGTAAAACTTGGTTTGGAAGGCCGGGAGTACCGAAGCCGGTTGGGGATTCTCCCCAATTTTCTACGTATGAGCCGGCAACTTCTGTGCTCCGCCGTTCCAGTGCGATCCCATCTCCACCCCAGTCGGACTGATATTGAAGAGAGTCCAAAAGCTCATCCTTGTTGTTTCGTATGACAATTTGGTCGCCGCCGTTATTTAGCGTCGGGAAATCATTCCCCATACTCAAAAGCCTAATGTCAGGAAAATCTTCTTGAAGAGATTTTTCAGGCGCAATTACGACATAACTATCCGGCGGCAGGGTAAATGGCTCATCGGTTATAATAGTGGGATCATGCCGGTCATCACTCAGAGTCCAATTTTGCAGATCCAGTGATTTTTCGGAGTGGTTATAGAGCTCTAGATATTCCGTTTTGCTCGGGGGCGCATACATGAATTCATTGATTGCTATGTCACCGGAATCCGCAGCTGAAACCTTGTAGTAAGTAAAACTGGTATCTGTGTTGAGGGTATTGCCAAAGATATCCTCCAGCCCCGAAATTGTGAGTGAATAATTTTGAGCGTTTTGCAATGGCGCATTCAGTGTTAGTTTTACGCTATCTATATTGACAGAAACTGCATTTATAGTTGAATTCGGGAGCATATAAGTAGCTTTTCGTGAGGCGGTAACGGAATCCAGGCGCTCATCAAAAACCATTCCCATTGTTTGATCGGAAATAATCTTGAATGAAGTGATTTTAGGAGGGCTTGTATCTTGGGTGATCTCATTGGATAAACCTGGTGTTCCGCCGGTAGCATTTGGGGAATTGCCCCAGTTTTCATTAAAAGCAGCCGAGGTGGCAATGGAGCGTCGTTCCAGTGAAACATTCGAGCCGCCCCAAGAGGGGGTGTAATTAAGAGAATCCACCATTGTCCCGGCATCGGTTAGTATCCGGACGGCATCCCCGCCATTATTTAAAGACGGAAGGCTACCCGATCGATAATACGGACGGTGTCCATAGCTTTTGTAAAGGGCTGTGGTATCCTCGGAGATAACTAAAAAACTTTTTGGATTCAAAGTAATGGGATTGGTGGGGAGGACTTCAAAATTTGAGTTGTCTCCAATTTTCCATTGAGAGAGGTCAAGATATTTATCACTGGTGTTTTTAATCTCAATATATTCAGCCTGTCCGCTTGGTGGGTCGTACATAAATTCATTAAGCTTAACATCCCCCTTTTCAAAACTGCCGAAAACGGTAACCGTTTCGTGGTCACCGGCTTGAATTTGATTGCCGGTTTGGTCAGTGACCCCATCAATCGAGAGTATATATTTGTTAGAGGGCAAAACCTGGTTATAGGTTAGCCTTACGGTATCTGCAGCCGGAAAGCTTATGGATGCAGGCGAACCAATGCGGTTATTCATCGAAAAATCAGTACTGCTGAGGGTTGCGGGATCGAAGGGTCTGTTGAAGGTGACATCAATATCGTGGTCACTGGAAACGATAGCAGATGTTGTGGAAAAAGGAGGGAGATCGATCTTAAAATCAAAGAAAAATTTGTCCGAACGCGTGGAAGTGAAATTAATGAGTGGTCCGAAATGAGAAGTTGAAGTATAGGTGGAATCGTTTCCGGTATTTCCGGAATCATAAAGCAGTCCGCCATAACCTTTGCCAACTGCCATTCTCCAGTTCCCAGTACTGTCTCGCTGAACGCGAACGGTATAACCGCCTCCATCAGCATCAACTACAGTGGTGTCAGCCAGTACGGTTTCGGCCTCTGTCCCGTTGTCAAAGCGGACAATTTTGAAAACATCATCACCACTTTCTCCAACCTGGACGGCATAACCGTTTATAGCCGCCGTCAAGTCCACGCGGTCACTCATCACAAAGATATCAGCTTTATTTGATCCCGAAGGTTCGAATCCCCGGAATTCTATATAAAATTCCCAGATTCCATTTACCTGGTTGGAGGGAGTGGACAGGTACGAGGGGCTCGCAGAGGCATTAAGTTGGAGCAAATAGTTGGGCGTACTATTTACAACATCAAAACTGGTCGTGTCGCCACTCCATGTTGGGTTATTGGTGAGATCGGCATCTTCAAAACCGTCTTCAAAATTTACCGATTGCCCGGTGCTCTTATTAGCAAGACAAAGACAGAGTACTAGTGAAATGAAAATGGAGTAGTATTTCATATTAGCAGCATCCCGATGAATATGTTAATAATAAATAAGGGGGGAAGAGAAAACGAAAAGAGGTGAAATAGCTATCAACTATTTCACCCCGGAAGGACATTTGATATTGCTCTCTATTTCAACGGCTTATACGCTTTTACACGTTTCTGATAGTAAGACCCCTGAGAAAGCAAATCCTTACAAATTTTTTTAAATTTTTTTTATATCATCCTTTTAATAGTTAAAAATGTTTTTAGAGCATGAATTTAGGCAATAGCAAATCTGTACCCTTTGAAATCTCAGATGTGTCCTATGGGTTAAAAAAAGTCCAGGGACTAATGCGTCCTAAAAAGGAAGGGATTGAGTTCGAATTTGAAGTGGAGGATAGTTTTATTGGTTATTTTAAGTCGGGCATAACCACCTTATTGATACCCTACAGCGACATTGAAGAGATAACTTTTAAAAAAGGATGGTTTGGTTCAAAAGTTATATTGGAAGGTACATCCATGAAATCGTTTCAAAATCTTCCCGGGGCTGAAGCGGCAAGTTGTTCTCTTGATATCAGGCGTAAAGATAAAAAGGATGCAGAAGCTATAATTTCAAAGGCCCGAATGTACCTCTCGGAGTACAGACTCGACCGGTTGGATGGTGACGAATGATCCCGCTTGAGTATTTTTAAAATGGAACTGTTCGCAACCTTTGAAACGGATGAAGGAGCCTGTGTCCTTACTATTTGTTAGCGTGTGCCCCCTTTTTATCCATTGCCCTTAATTTATTAACTCTTTGGCAACGAGTAACTCCGCATTCAGAATTGCCCCGCCTGCGGCACCCCGGATAGTATTGTGTGCCATAGTAACATATCCCAGATCCATGACGGTGCCCTGGCGAAGACGTCCGACAGCGGTTTGCATGCCGTTTCCGCGGTCGGCATGCAGCCGTGGTTGGGGATACCAGTTTTCGTCATAAAGCCTGATTGGTTTTGCAGGGGAAGAAGGCAAGTCCAAATCAGCGATGGGGCTTTCCCAGCCCGTATAGGCTTCCCGAGCTTCTTTAATAGACGAGGGCGCATTTTTCAAGGTTACGGATACAGACAGTAAATGGCCCTCAATAGTTGGGACACGTACAGCCGTAGCTTGTATGGGAAAATCTCCAAATGTTATAGAATTTTCAGCAAGTTTGCCCAATAGTTTTGTCGATTCCGTTTGAACTTTATCCTCTTCGCCCCCGATATAAGGAACAACATTGGCTACAATATCCAGGCTGGCGACCCCCGGATAACCCGCTCCGGAGATGGATTGCATTGAGGTAACAACTACTGAATCAATCCCAAAAGCTTCGTGTAATGGTTTCAGCGACATGGCAAGCGGTACAGAGACGCAGTTTGGATTTGTGACGATCCAACCGCTTCTGTTACTGCTGAAAGTCTGCTTGCTAATAAGTTCGGTATGATCGGGGTTGACTTCAGGTATTAGAAGCGGAACTTGCTCATGCATCCGATAGTTTTTGGCATTTGATATAACCGGAATTCCGGCCTGGGCAAAGTTTTTTTCAATATGTCCGGCCACCGAAGAGTCCAGCCCGGAGAATACAAAGTCGACTCCTTTCATTAGCAGTGGGTTGCATTCCACAACTTTGATTTCACCGACAGCTTCCGGAAGTTCTGTTTTCTCGATCCAGTGCGTGGCAACTTTGTATTTTTTACCGGCCGAACGTTCGGATGCTCCTAGGGCTGTAATGGTGAACCAGGGGTGGTTTTCGAGTAAGCGTACGAATTTTTGGCCAACGGCGCCGGTTGCGCCAAGAATGCCGACTTGGAATGACTTCATAATTTGGTTGATCATTAAAATTTTGAAACTGCGACAATAGAATTGGGTATAACCCATTCTCGCTTAAAATAATTAAGAAGCCTAAAATAGCCATAAAAGGATTATTAATTAAAGGCGTATTTTTTCCTATCTTTGCACTTCTTTAATTTTCTCATTTTCAAAAATTTATAGAAGCTACATGTCTGTGACTGAACTCGATAGTTTAGATACCATTGTCTCGTTGGCAAAAGCCCGCGGGCTTATTTATCAATCATCAGAAATTTACGGTGGGCTTGGAGCCGTTTATGATTACGGGCCGCTCGGGGTAGAGCTGAAACGAAATATCAGCGACTTCTGGTGGAAGGAGATGACCCAGCAACACGATAATATAGTAGGGCTGGATTCCGCCATTTTTATGCATCCCAAGGTCTGGGAGGCCAGCGGGCACATTGGTGGTTTTAATGATCCTATGATCGACGATAAGCAGTCAAAGAAGCGGTACCGTGCGGATATGTTGATTGAAGGGCATATTGCAAAGCTGCGAAGCAAGGGGAAGGCAGAGGTGGCAGAGGAACTTCAACAGCTGTTGGACACAGCCGGTTCAAGAGAAGGGCTTTGCGAAGATCTCCATGAAATTATTATGGAAAATGAAATCCGTGCACCGGAATCGGGAGCTTTTGACTGGACCGAGGTACGCCAGTTCAACCTGATGTTTAAAACACAGTTTGGGGCTACATCTTCGGGTGGAGATGACGACGATGTTGTTTATTTACGTCCGGAAACGGCACAGGGTATTTTTGTGAATTTTAAAAATGTAATGGATACGGCGCGCCAGCAGGTTCCTTTTGGAATTGCTCAGATTGGGAAAGCTTTTCGAAATGAGGTTGTGGCGCGACAGTTCGTTTTTCGGATGCGTGAATTTGAGCAAATGGAAATGCAATATTTTGTAGAACCCGGTACGGATGGGAAAAATTACGAAAGATGGCTTAATAAACGTATTGAATGGCATAAGAAGCTGGGCATACGCGAAGGTAAGCTTCGTACGCATCCGCATCCTAAAGATAAATTGGCGCACTATGCCGCTGCCGCTGCCGATATTCAATACGAATATCCTATCGGCTGGCAGGAAGTAGAAGGTATCCATAACCGAACAGATTTTGACCTTACTCAACACCAGGAATATTCCGGTAAGAAGTTGGAATATTATGATCAGGGCCAGCAAAAGCGCTATACTCCCTATGTGATAGAAACATCTATCGGATTGGATAGAGCGATTCTTATGGTGCTGTGCGATGCCTATCGTGAAGAAGAGGTAGACGGAGATACGCGAATCGTGCTGAAAATGAATCCTGAGTTGGCACCGACGAAAGTAGGGATCTTCCCTCTTATTAAGAAAGACAAGCTTCAGGATCTGGCACATAAGATTGAAGCGGATCTTAGAAATGATTTCACTGTGCTGTACGATGAGTCAGGGTCTATTGGAAAACGTTATCGCAGGCAGGATGAGGCTGGAACCCCTTTCTGCATTACCGTTGATTTTGAAGGGGTAGAATCTGAAGGGGAAGATACGGTAACAATCCGTTATCGTGATGACATGACGCAGGACCGGGTGCCTGCGAGTCGCCTCCGCGAAGTTATCAACGATAAGATGAGCAGCTGGAAGCCTGAGTAAAAAAATACTAATCAGCTTAAGGTCTGCCCAGTTATCTAACCCAGGCAGACCTTTTATTTTTGCACCTCTAATTTTTTAAAAATCAGTTGAATATTTGCATGCCTGAATAAATAGCAGTTATTTATGGGCTAATTTTTACATAAATTTACAAGAGTATTTGCCGATATGGGTACGCTATTTAAGGATAAAAGAGCGCTCTTCTATTTTTTTATCCCCATTGCTTTCGTCTATGTGGTTTGGTTTCTCTATATGCGTGTTGAGCAGCAATGGGGCCTCTTTATTCATAATTGGTTTATGTCACTAACCATGATCTTTGGGTCCTTTGTTGCTGGTGCGAGTTCGGAGGGGGGAGGGGCTATTGCTTACCCGGTGATGACACTGGTGTTTAATATAACCCCGGAAGTAGCTCGAAATTTTAGTCTGGCTATACAAAGCATTGGGATGACGGCTGCCACGTTGTGGATTCTTGGTAAAAGAATTACCATCGAAAAAACATACTTGCTTTTATCGGGACTGGGAGGATTATTCGGTGTCATCCTGGGAACTATTTGGATTGCTCCTTTTGTGCCCGCGGCTTATGCCAAGATGATGTTTGTTTCTTTTTGGTTGAGTTTCGGGATCGCTCTTTTTGTGATTAATCATATAAGAAACCGGGGAACCCGTCGTTTACTGCCTGATTTATCCCAATCCCAGAAAACGGAACTTATCCTTATTGGGATTGTGGGTGGAATATTGAGCGCTATTTTTGGCAATGGCATTGATATTTGCACCTTCTCATTTGTAACGCTCAAATACGGTCTCTCCGAAAAAGTAGCTACTCCTACATCCGTGGTACTGATGACATCCAATGCCATTTTAGGTACGCTGATGCACTTCTTTCTTATTGGGGACATGCAACCGGAGGCCATCAACTACTGGCTGGTTTGTATTCCCCTAGTGGTAATAGGAGCCCCCTTCGGCGCTTATACCGTCAATAAGATTAATCGTATTTCAATAGCGGTCATGCTGTATATCATTATTCTGGCTCAGTTTGTTGCAGCACTTTTTATTATTCGGCCATCAGGTCCATTGATGATTGTTTCGGTGATAACTTTCTTTGTAGGAATCGTACTTTTCTTTTTCCTCACCTCCAGCCACGATGATTTGCAGATGCAGATGGCTTCTGAAGAATAAATTTATGCGAATTAATCATCGGGACATTTGTCATTTATTTTATAGATAATGACTAAAGAAGGATCCATCTATATTAAAGCCGGACCTTATGGCCCGGCTTTTTCTCTTGATATTATTAGTTACAGTTGAGATCCCCTCACATGCGTCGGGGATGACTATTTGCTAAAGAGTCTATTTCTATTCCGTGCCGGTATTTGCTATCCCGATAACACCACAACCTAACCTTGAACCTGCAGCGCCGATAGGCGGCTGACTGGGATCATTCGCTTTTTCATGAACAATAACAGCTCGGCCGATGATTGACTTGGCCCCGTTCAAGACGGCATTGGCAATCAGGGTATCGGCAATTGCTTCTCCGTCGGCATTAGCATTTAGATTCCCGAGATTTCCGGTAATTCGGTCGATATCAGCCGGCGGATTTAGCGAGCTTCCCTCAAAATTGAAGTGTGTACCGGCGGATGTGCCGTCTGAGGCGGTACAATCACCATATAGGTGTATATGAAAGCCATGCATGCCTTCACTTAATCCTTTAAATTCTGCATGAACTTGAATTCCATCATCAACTTTCTCGAAAGTTACAGTACCCATAGCAGTATTCCCTTCGGTGGGATGAACTACTGCAACGGCTTTGGTGTAATTTGTTCCGTTGTTCATCGATTCATCCATTTCGTTCTCGTTAGATTGCTTTTGAGAACAGCCAAAAGAGAAGAGCATCAAAAATATACCAAGTGAAACATATTTAAATGATTTCATAACAAGACCTTTTATTTTGGTTTAAAAGCATCTTTTTAACAAACAAAGAGTTGAAGTCATTCGACAATGTTAAAAAATATGTTGGCGAAGTCCAGCTTTTCATTTTAAATCGAATAAAAGCGTTGGTATTTATATTTTACGGGTGGAAGTTTAATTATTAATAACGCAGTCTATTGTAAAATTTATGGTTGATAATCCAACACCCCTTTTTCATCTGGCATTTCCCGTTTCCGACCTGGAAGATACGCTGACTTTTTACCGTGATGTCCTTGGTTGTGATACCGGACGGCGTTCTGAAAAATGGATTGATTTTGATTTCTGGGGGCACCAGGTAGTGGCGCACCTGAGTCCGCAAGAAGCCGGCAAGTCCAGCACTAACGATGTTGACGGTCATGCAGTGCCGGCCAAACATTTTGGGCTAATACTGGAATGGGAGGAATGGGAGCAACTGGCTGGTCGTCTGAAAGAAAAAGAAATTGAGTTTATCATTGAGCCTTATATTCGTTTCAAAGGGAAACCCGGCGAACAAGCTACTATGTTTTTTAAAGATCCAAGTGGCAATGCTCTGGAATTCAAAGCCTTTCGAGATAAAAGTCAGATCTTTGCAACCTGAAAATAGTCATGAGTCTTTATCCACTGCTCATGACTCTCGATTCAAGACTATCTCTTAACTGAATTCTTCCTCAATTTCGCTGATTTGCATGGCCAGGTCTTCCCACCTGGCATATACTTCAACCAGCCCTCCTTTCAACTTCTCATATTCCATAGAGATCTTTTTTACCCGCTCTTCATCCTCGTAAAAATCCGATTGGGACATTAATCCTTCGATTTCGTCCTTGCGGTTTTCCATCTTTTCGATGCGTTCTTCGAGTGGTTCGATCTCCTCTTTCAGGGGTTTAACCTTTTTATATTTTTGTTGTCGCTTTTGAGCTTCGATACGCCGTTCTTCCTTGCGTGACAAGCTAGTATTGTCATCATCGATCGGAGCCGATCTTTCAGTTTCTCCACTTTCGGATTGCTCCCTTTCCTCTATTTTATCGAGATAATATGAGACGTTTCCAAGAAAAGTATTTATTGTGTCCGGGCGAATTTCCAGCACTTTATTTACAATGGGATCCAGGAAGTCACGGTCGTGAGAGACGATCATATAAGTACCCTCAAACTGATCCAGGGCATGCTGAAGAATTGCTTTCGATTGCATATCCAGATGGTTAGTCGGTTCGTCAAAGATTAGGAAATTAGCCGGTTGCAACAGCATTCTGGCTAGGGCCAGGCGGCTTTTTTCACCTCCTGAAAGAACTGATACCTGTTTAAATACATCGTCTCCCTGGAATAAAAAACATCCCAAAAGGGTCCTAATCCGCGTTTCATCTGCCGTAGGCGATGCCTCACGCATGATCTCAAAAACGGTTTTACTGAGGTCCAGTTCGTCGGCTTGGTGCTGGGCAAAATAGGAAGTCGTTACGTTGTGTCCGGGGTCCCTTTTGCCGCTGTTGAAATCTTCTAAGCCGGCCATTATTCGAATCATGGTTGACTTCCCGGCCCCATTAGGGCCAACAACAGCTATTTTATCTCCGCGATCAATTGAATAGGAAAGGTTCTCAAAAACGATATTATCACCATATTGTTTACGGATATCGTCAAGTTTCATTACTACAGCACCGCTTCGCCCGGGTTGTGGAAATTGAAAAAATATCTCTTCTTCACGCTCATCAAGCTCAATTTTTTCCATCTTTTCGAGCTGTTTGATCCTACTCTGTACCTGCTTGGCTTTGCTGGCTTTATAGCGAAACCGATCGATAAACTCCTGTATCTCCTTGATTTCTTTTTGTTGATTCTTATAAGCCTGGCGGAGATGTTCTTTCCGTTCCTTATCCTTTTCCTTGTAGTAAGAATAATTTCCTGAATAATCGAGTAAATCGCCATGTTCAAGTGCAAGTGTGCGTGTGGTTATTTTGTCCAGAAAAGCCTTGTCGTGAGAGACGATGATAACCGCCCCTTCATAATTTAACAAAAACTGCTCCAGCCAACGCAATGACTCGATATCCAGGTGGTTTGTAGGTTCATCCAACAACAGGTACATTGGTTTTTTGAGTAATAGCTTGCCAAGTGCAATTCGCATAAGCCATCCGCCGCTAAACTCGGTTGTGGATCGCATAAAATCATTTTCGCTAAAGCCGAGTCCCATTAGTATTTTTTCAATGTCGGATTGCAACGTATAGGCCCCCGATCGTTCTACTTTGCTTTGTAATATCCCGACCCGATCCATAGCCTGCCTGTATTCGGGAGTTCCTTCTTCAAGATCGGCCAGTTTATGCTGAGCATGCTTCAATCTATTTTCAAGCCCGAGGAGATCATCAAAAGCATTTTCCATCTCTTCGTATACCGTGCAGTCCGGATCCGGGTCCACACCATCCTGCGGCAGGTAGCCGACTGTAGCAGCCTTTGAAGTATGAATATTTCCGGAATCGGGAATAGTATCGCCGGCAATAATTTTCAGCAACGTGGATTTCCCGGCGCCGTTTGGGCCCACCAGCCCAACCCTTTCCCCCGGGTTGATAAGTGTACTTATCCCATTTAATAGGGTACGTTCGCCAAAGGCAAGATATATTTTTTCTAGTCGGAGCAATGTATTTTGTTAATAGTTTCAGACTTCAACAGTGAGTAGTGATCAATTCCGCATTCTTTCCAAAATAAACGGCATTAAATATAACGAACCCAGCGGTAGGGCTAAATGATTTTTTGATTGGATGAGGGGGCTTTTTCAAATCAGCCACATTTCTTCTATTTTCTTAGCTATGGGACTATTAATGTTTTACCTGTTATTAGCAATCGGTGTCTCTTTTTTATGTTCTATGCTGGAGGCGGTATTGCTTTCCGTTAGTCATTCCTATATCGCTGTTTTAGAGCGCAAGGGTTTAAAGACAGGAAAATTACTAAGTTATTACAAAGATGATATTGATCGCCCACTGTCTGCGATACTTAGCCTGAATACTATCGCCCATACTGTGGGGGCTGCAGGTGTTGGAGCCCAATCGCAAAATGTATTCGGGAATGCATATGTTGCTTTATCATCGGCCGTTCTTACCTTTTTAATTTTAGTGCTTTCGGAAATTATTCCAAAAACGATAGGGGCCACCTATTGGAGAAACCTTGCTCCCTTTGCGGCCAGGACACTGCATGTCTTGATGTTTCTCCTTCGTCCGTTTGTATTGTTATCGCAGGCTATCACGCAACTACTGTCTAATGAAAGGACAGTCTCCGGTTTAAGTCGTGAAGAGTTTGAGGCATTAGCAGATCTGGGAGTCCGGGAAGGGATTTTTGAGGAAGAAGAATCACGTATTTTTAAAAATTTGATTCGTTTCAACTCGCTTCGGGTCAAGGACATTATGACACCGCGTATCGTAGTGGTGGGATTTGATCAGGAACTTACCATTGGGGAAATCAGTGACAAGATAGAACAGCTTCATTTTTCGAGATTGCCGGTATATGGTAGCGAACGAGACGAAATTACGGGTTATGTGCTTAAAAATGATCTACTGCTTATGATGGCCCGGGGCCAAACAGAAACTATGCTCAAAGAGCTTAAAAGAGACATCCTGATTGTCCCCGAGCTAAGCCCCTTGCAGGACTTTTTTGAGCGATTGATGAAACAGCAGGAGCACATTGCTGTTGTCGTAGATGAATATGGCGGCTTTGCCGGAGTTGTAACTATGGAAGACCTTGTTGAAACTCTCTTGGGTATGGAGATTATTGATGAAGTCGACAATATTGAGGATATGCAAGAAATGGCTCGCAAAGAGTGGATAAAACGAGCTCAACACCTGGGAATTGTGGAAGGTGGACTTGAAGAGACCGATTTGGAAGCCGAGACTTAGTTCATAGCGTCCGAACTACACAGTCTATACGTGTTCGAGAAAAAACCTTTTTTATAACTATGCAGCTTTGGAATTACCTAAAAAATTGCTTGTGAATAGAGAGCACCGAAGGGATAATATTCTCTTTTTTCAAAACGATGTTCAGGTTCCCCTTTGAATCGCTGTAAGAAACCATATCCAACGAGGAACCTTCAGTGATTGATAATACTTCATGGATCAGGGACCTGGCACTACTTCCATGGCATCCTACGAGGCTGATGATACCGAGTCCAGAAGTAAGTTTGACAGATCCAAGATGTTGAAGCTTTTCAACGGCCTTACTAAGTCCATTGTCATTTTCGGTGGCAATGGAAACTGATGCCTCAGTCGTAGTGACAACATCAACCGGCAGATGATATTGGCAGAGGATATCAAAGACGCCCGCCAGAAATTCATATCCCATAACAGTGTTAGAAGAAGTGACCGTTATTACAGTGCAGTCTTGTTTAAACGTTATCGCTTTTACCGGCCCCTCGCTCTGCGTTTCATAAGAGATACATGTTCCGGGTTCTCCCGGTTCGAAAATATTTTTTACGAATACAGGGATCTGCATAACAGAGGCCGGCTTGGTGGTTGAGGGGTGTAGTACTTTGGCTCCAAAATAAGCCAGTTCTGTTGCTTCCTGGAAACTAAGTTTGGGAATAGGCCTTGCGTCCGAAACCACTCGGGGATCACAGGTGTAAATTCCACTGACGTCAGTCCATATTACTATTGTTTCGGCAGAAAGGGCGGCACCAATAAGACTTGCTGTATAATCTGAGCCTTCAAAGCCGAGTGTGGTGAAGTTCCCTTTGAAATCGTTACCGTAATAGCCGCCCATTACAGGTATTTTAGAGGCAGGCATCTCGTTAATCAGGGCGCGAACTCGGCCGTTGATGAAATCGGTATCGGGTGATGCCTTCCCGAAATCGGAATCCGTTCTGATGACCTCTGCAGCGTCAACCCAGCAGGTATCCAGCCCGAAAGCGACGCCGCACTGTGCAAAAAGATATGAGGATAAGCGTTCGCCGATTGAAGCGATGGCATCGTTCATCGCGGGAGTACATTCTTGTAATTCATGAATATTGGATAGGAGGTCTGTCAGTTCATCCATTATGGTGTCAATCCAGTGATTACACTCCTGGGAGATATTGTTTTTTTCCGTGGGGAAATGCTGTAAGAAATTAGCCACAATATCTTGGTGCCGCCTTCTAATATCATCTCTAACCTTGTGAGCATCATGGAGGGCTCCCTCGGCTTTTTGAGCCGCTGCAAGCAATTGCCGAGTAGTGCGGGCTGTGGCTGAAACAACCACAAATGGACGATCATAGGCATCGATAATGTTCAATACTTTTCGCCATGTATGTTCGTCGCCCATGGAGGTCCCGCCGAATTTCAGGATATTCATTTATCTTTAAATATTTGAAATTATTTATCTTAACATAGAAAAAAATATAATTTATCCATATGGATAAAAAGGATATAAAACAGTTTCCTTTTTTATTTAATCATTGAAATTGTGGATTCTAATCCATTGATTAATCAATTGATTAAGAAAGGGATGTAAATGTAAAATAAGAGAAACTATTTCCTTTTCATCTATAGATAGCAATTTTAATAAAAATGCCAGACAATATGGTCAAATATATACGACTTGTGACAGGTCTTATTGCCCTGTTTTTTCTTTCCTTTTCAACATTAAATGCGCAACAGACAACAATAACCGGAACTGTGAACGATGCTTCAAGTGGTGATCCGCTACCGGGAGTGAATGTATTGGTTAAAGGGACAACAACTGGTACATCCACCGGCGCCGAAGGACACTATGAGCTTACGGTTTCTCCCAGTGCGGATACGCTCCTCTATTCTTTTATTGGATATAAAGACCAAAAGGTTCCCATAAATGGACGAGAGGTCATCAATGTGAGTTTGAAGCCTTCCGTTAAAAACCTGGGCGATGTGGTGGTTACTGCTTTTGGTGTCAAACAGAGTAAGCGCCGGGTAGGGTATTCCGTTCAGGAAGTTCAGAGCGAGGATATTACCGGCGCGAAACAAGAGAATGTCGTGAATGCGCTTCGCGGTCAACTTTCGGGCGTTAAGATCAGCAGTACCGGTGGTGCGCCAGGACAATCTTCTCGTATTGTAATTCGGGGTGTTACTTCCCTTGATCCAGGAGCCGACAATCAACCGCTTTTTGTGGTGGACGGTGTTCCCATCAGTAATTCGACAATGCCGGGTAATCAGGGAAGCGGTGTTTTTACGCTGTCAAATGGCATTGCGGATATCAATCCTGAGGATATCAAATCTGTTTCCGTCCTGAAAGGTCCGGCCGCTTCTGCCTTGTATGGTATTCGTGCAGCCAATGGAGCCGTTGTTATTGAAACCAAGCAAGGGCAGTCCGGACAAACCAGGGCCAGTTTTTCCAGTTCTGTAGGTTGGGAGAAAATCAGTAAGTTTCCTAAACTCCAAAAAGAATATATGGCCGGTTGGTATGGCAAACCCAATTATAAAAGTTTCCCATTTCCTTTCCACGCGTGGGGGCCTAAAGCCGATACGGTAGCAGACGCCCGCTTTTATGATAATAATCGAAATTATTTCGGATTCAACGGGCCGGGACGTAAAATTGAGAATAATGTCACCGTTTCCGGTGGGAGCGACAAGGCCACGTTTTATGTTTCTGCCTCAAATCTAAACCATAAAGGGATTACTCCCAACAGTCAGTGGGATCGTTCCACCGTAAAACTTTCCGGAAGCGTTGATTTTACCGAGAATTTGACTGTAAAGGCGTCCGCAAATTACGCGAAAGCCAATGCAACACGCTTGCCTGTAGATGCTCAGCTGGGCCAGTTAATGTATTATCCGACGAGCATCGATGTAACCCACTATAAAAAAGACGACGGGACGATGTATTCTTACACCCCGTGGCTCGACAATCCTTTATATGTGGCTTACAATCACAACATGAATACAGATAAAGA
This sequence comes from Balneolaceae bacterium, assembly GCA_050117475.1. GTDB lineage: Bacteria > Bacteroidota > Rhodothermia > Balneolales > Balneolaceae > Fodinibius. The sequence continues at coordinate 67,796 of JASFMR010000001.1, forward strand.
CCGGTTAATCGGAAATGTCTCAATTGATTATGATATCACGGACTGGGCGGCTGTTTCTTACCGGCTGGGTTCTGATTTTACGAACGATATCCGGAAGGAAGTGTTGCCGGGCCCCCAGGGTATAGAAGGAGAGCTGGCTTTGTCCAGTTTGGGTATGATTGAACGAAGCACATTAACCAACCGTGAGACGACCTCAACACTCAGAATCGATGTCGATCGTCAAATTAACAAGGATATCCATACCTCCTTTAGTTTGGGTAATGATATCTTTGATAGTAATTACAATCGATTGACAGCCACGGGAACCGATTTTGGAGTGCCCGGATTTTATGATCTGAGTAACACTTCTCAAATCAGTACTAGTGAAAGTCAGCTCAAAAAGCGAATTATTGGAGTGTACGGGGATTTGAAAGTTGATTATAAGGATATGCTTTATCTAAACGTAACGGGTCGAAACGACTGGTCTTCGACGTTGCCTAAAGATAATCGTTCCTTTTTCTATCCATCGGCAAGTTTGGGATTCGTATTTAGTGATGCGGTCGATTTGCCCGATTTTATGACCTATGGGAAGCTTCGCGCTTCATGGGCAGAGGTAGGTAAGGATGCTCCAGCATATGCTACCGGAATTACATACGGTTCTGACAAATTTGCCGGCCAAACAACGATCACCAAGAATAATCAGCTGGGTGATCCGAACTTGAAACCGGAGATGACTACTTCCATTGAGTTTGGGATTGATTTACGGTTCCTTGACAATCGCCTGGGATTCGATGCCACTTGGTACAAATCCAACAGTAAAGACCAGATTATCCCGGTACCGATCTCAAATGTTACGGGCTATACCAAGTTCCTGACCAATGCCGGTGAAATTCAAAACAAGGGTATCGAGCTTAACTTAACAGCCTCACCGGTCCAACACGATAACTTCAGTTGGGATATCAATGCCAATTTCACGAAAAACAACAATTCGGTTGTTTCAATTAAAGAGGGCATTAAAACGATTACGTTGTTTGGGAGTTCTTATTCCTATGGAGGCAGCTTGATCGAGCAATTGAGAGCGGGTTATCCCTATGGGAATATTCTGGGGACGAGCTACCAGCGTTATTATGAGAACCCTGATAATGAGGATCCGGTTAATGTGGATACAGACCGACCGATCCTCATCGGTGCTGACGGTTTCCCCGTCCGCAATACAACCTACAAGGTTATCGGTAATGCCACTCCTGACTGGACGGCAGGTATCACAAACTCCTTTAGTTATAAAAATGTCAGCCTTTCTTTTCTTATCGATATTAAGAAAGGCGGAGATTTATACAATCAGCCGGCAGCTTTTTATGCTGCGCAGGGAACTCTTCCCGAAACAGCTCATCGTGATGAAACCAGGGTCTTCGAGGGTGTGTTGGCGGACGGCTCTAAAAATACGAAGGAGGTATGGCTAGGACAGGGTGTGCATAATGGCGTTGATTATGGTGATGGCTACTATCGAAATGTGTACAGGAAAGTAGCTTCTAATTTTGTAGAAGATGCTTCCTGGATCCGTTTACGCAACCTGAGCATATCATATAATCTTCCTTCCCAATGGATTAGTGGCAGTTTGCTTAGAAGTGCATCCGTCACCTTTACGGGAAATAACCTATGGTTATATACGCCCTATTCAGGTTTCGATCCCGAATCTTCGCAATTTGGGGCGGGAAGCAACACGCAAGGCTTCCAGGGCTTGCGTACCCCGGCTACGAAGAGTTTTACTTTTGGCATTGACCTGAAATTTTAATCTATACCAATTGAAGTAATGGTGATTAACATGAAAAATCGAATATTATTTTTGATATGTATTGTTCCCGCTTTTTTACTGATGCTTGCGGGGTGTGATAACTATCTCGGGGTAAATGACAACCCGAATGCAACGACAAGTGCATCCCCTGCCGGTCTGTTGTCCAGTTCAATTTACAACAGCAGTCAGGCTAACTACAGTGCGGCCAGCGTAACTTCTTATTATGTGCAACATTTGGCATCACCAAGTGGAAGTTCCACCGACCGATACTATGAGATACGAATGGACGGCACGTGGTATGATGTTTATAATGTCCTCGAAGATCTTAAAGACTTGGATGATTTGGCGGCTAAGCAGAATTCCCCGGATTATGCTGGTATTGCAAAAGTGCTTTCGGCAATGAATTTAGGTCTGGCTACCGATTTGTGGGGAAGCATTCCTTACAGTGAGGCGTTGCAGGGGTCTGAAAATTTGACGCCTGCCTATGATTCTCAGCAAAAGGTGTACGATACCGTAATCGCATTGCTAGACAAAGCGATTACGGATCTAAACCAACAGGAATCCAAATATAGCCCCGGATCGGATGATTACATATATGGCGGTGATATGGATAAGTGGCTTAAGACAGCCTATGCACTTAAAGCACGTTACCTGAATCATTTATCCAAAAAATCATCATACGATCCCAAAGCGGTATTGGCTGCTGTAGATAATGCTTATACCGATAACACGGATGATGCCCAGGTGCCCTATACGAGCCAGGATTTGAATCCCTGGGGATATGTCATGATCCGTAATGCCGGCGGTGTCCTTGGGGGACATCTCTCAGATCAGTTGGTAGAGGAGATGGACGGCACTATTTACGGTACGTATGATCCTCGACTGGAACAGATTACAGATTCACTTTCGGGAGGTACGTATCGCGGCACAGTAAATGGGAAGGGAAATCCTAACACGGCATACAATGTGTTAAGCGATCAGTCGATTTATGCCAAGCCCACATCACCTATTTACCTGGTGACATATGCTGAGGTCAAGTTTATTGAAGCTGAAGCTGCACTTCGCGACGGACAGATCCAGAGGGCTTATAATGCTTATATGGAAGGCATTAGGGCGAATATGGATAAATTGGGTGTAAGTGAGACCGAACGCGATCAATATATGAACGATCCGAATGTGGATGTCGGTCCTGCCAACCTAACTATTGACCTCATTATGAAAGAGAAGAATGTGGCCATGTTTTTACAACCGGAAGCTTGGACAGATCACCGGCGGTTCAATTACAATTATCCAGATTTTGATTTACCTGTTAACGTCAATCCGGATCTCAATGGTAATTTTATCGAGCGTATACTTTATCCAAACTCTGAAATTACCAGGAATGAAGACAATGTACCCACCGTTCAGTTGCAGCAAAAACTATGGTGGGATCAAAACTAATCCCTTTGTTTCATAGTTCATAATCAAAACATTACTTTTTACATCCCCTCGAATGTTCGGGGGGATGTTTTTTTAACTATGGAAGAATTATGATGCGTACTACAATTATCTATGTAATAATGGCAGTTGTGATCTCAGGCTGTTCATCGACGTCTAAAACCGTTAGCCGGCTGGAGACAAAGATTAATAATGAACTGGCACCGCTTGAAGGGGATTTTGCCGTAGCATTTAAAAATTTAAGTGACACTACCGAAACCATTCTGATTAATGAACGGGAAATGTTTCATGCTGCCAGCACTATGAAGACGCCGGTGATGATTGAGATTTTTAAACAGGCCGAAGACGGGAAATTCTCTCTGGATGATTCCGTACTCGTTAAAAATGAATTCAGAAGTATTGTAGACAGCAGCCGCTACAAAATGGATATCGGAGAGGATAGTGAAGAAGAGCTGTATAATGCAATAGGACATAAGCGTAGCGTCAGGCGACTAATGGATGATATGATAACGATGAGCAGTAACCTGGCTACAAACATACTTGTAGAGAAAGTGGGAGCTCATAATATCACACAAACTATGCGTAGCTTCGGAGCCGACAGTATCCAAGTACTCCGGGGCGTGGAAGACACCAAGGCGTATGAAAAAGGATTAAATAACAGGACTACTGCACGAGATCTCATGATAATATTTGAAAAAATAGGACGTGGGCAGGCAGTAACGAAACAGGCATCTGAAGCCATGGTTGACATACTAAAAAGGCAGCATTTTAATGAAATGATTCCCGCCCGATTACCCCAAAATGTAGAAGTAGCTCATAAGACTGGTTGGATAACAGGTGTTCATCATGATTCGGGGTTGGTGATTCTACCGGACGGCCGTAAATATGTGCTGGTGCTACTTTCCAAAAATGCACCCAATCGTAACAAAGTAATATCTGCATTTGCCGATATCTCAAAACAGATCTATGATTTTGTAACGAGGCGGAGTTCCCATTAGTTGTATCATTATACGGGTTTGACTATCGGTCCTTTTTTCCGGTATAGCCAGGACCGCGGACAACTTGCCCGGGCTTCGCCCCGGTATGTTGCCCGTTTTTAAGTACCTGGGTTCCATTAACAAATACATCCCTTATTCCTTCCGCATATTGGTGAGGCTTTTTGTACGTGGCCTTATCGCGAATGGTTTTGGGATCGAATACGACGATATCAGCGTAATAACCCTCTTTAAGTAATCCGCGCTTTCTGATCTTCAAATTAGCGGCAGGCAAACCTGTTAGTCGATGTATGGCTTCACGAAGAGTGATTACATGCTCTTCTCTCACATATTTTCCTAGCAGCCGGGCGAAAGTGCCGTATGTGCGGGGATGTGTGCTTGATTCCAGTACCTTGCCTTCGGCCGCCACCGACCGGGCATCAGAACCGAAGCTTACGTACGGGTGTTTGATTTTTGTTTTTACATTTCCTTCCGACATTACGAAATAGACACAACCTATATCCCCTCCATTTTGAATGAATAGGTCTACAATGGTGGATACCGGATCTGCTCCTCGGGCGGCACTCACTTCTGCCAGTGTTTTTCCGTTATAGTGTTTTAGAGAATCGCGGGAAAATTCAAGCAATAGAATGTTATCCGGCGATCCTGCCAGCTGGTAAAAATTTTCCCAGGGAGTCTTGGAGCTGTTCATTTGGGACTCTACTTTTTTACGGATTTTGGGATCTTTAAGACGCTCAATAAAATCATTGGTCGTCCCTTCCTGTACCCAGGGTGGCATGGTAGCATCCAAGCCGGTGGAAGCGGCAGTATATGGATATATATTGGCTGCAATGTTGTATCCCTGATCTCGAAGGGAGTCAATTTTAAGTAATACTTCTGGCAGCTTTTCCCAGTTGTTTTTACCCGCCGCCTTGAGGTGATATATCTGAGCATCAATGTTGGCATCAACCGCAATTTTAAAAAACTCGTTTGTTGCCTCGAGTAACTTGTCTCCCTCGCTTCGGATGTGAGAAATATACATTCCGTCATATTCAGCCGCAGCTTTGGAGAGGGCAACAAGCTCGTTTGTATCTGCAAACCAGGCGGGGGCATAGATCAGCGAGGATCCCACTCCAAGCGCCCCTTGTTCCATTGCCTCCCGTACCAGCTGTTGCATCTGATTAAGTTCTTCTGGGGTAGGGGCACGGTTTTCACGGCCGATGACATTGATTCGTATAGTAGTGGCTCCGACAAATGAGGCAACGTTTGGAGAAATGCCTTTGCCAGTAAGGTACTCCAGAAAGCCTCCAAGCGTTGACCATTTTGCCTTTCTGCTTTGTTGCATTTGCTCATTCAATGGTCCCATCGATGATCCTTCTCCAAAGATTTCAAGGGTTACCCCTTGTTTGAGATCGCTCATAGAACGCCCGTCGTTAAGCAGCGAATAGTTTCCCCAGCTAAGCATATTGATAAAACCGGGGGCTACGGCCATGCCCCTTGCATCGATTATATTATTAGCCGAAGCTGATGCCAGATCCCCGATTACGGCGATGGTATCACTTCTGATTCCAATGTCGGCAGTTAGTGGTTTAGCTCCGGTTCCATCATAGATGGTGCCATTTTTGATAATGACATCATAATCCCGTCGACAACCTATCCCTGAAACCATTACTATTAAGAAGAAATAGAAGTAAAAACTTTTTACCTGCATCCCATTTCATTTTCATTCAAAATTTGTTAGGTATGATTTTAACCCTGCGTTTTGTAAGAACTGGAAAATTAACATTAATAAACAGGTTAACATCTGATGAAGTCAACATTTTCGAATATCATAGCATGTTGGGTATTGCTACTCTTGGTAACCTCAGCCTGCAAAATTTCCCAAAAGGTGGCTCATGGTAAGAAGGATGAGGATGTTAATTTTGTATCTCCACTGGAAGCTATGTTTGATACTTCCAATGTGTTTTCGGCTAATCTTACCGGATTTGTACTGTATGATCCAGACGCAGATTCAATTGTCTATGCTCAAAACGGAAATCGTTATTTCACCCCTGCATCCAACACTAAGCTATTTACCTTCTATACCGGACTAAAGCTGTTACCGGACTCCCTTCGGGGAATCGACTACGTGGTTCGAGGTGATTCGCTTATTTTTTGGGGCACCGGAGACCCATCGTTTCTTCATCCCGATTTTGGTGATGGAAAAGTGTATAGGTTTCTAAAAAGCAGGAAGGAAAAACTATTCTACTCGGACTCAAATTTTCGAGATGAACACTTGGGGCCGGGGTGGTCATGGAGCGATTACAATTACTATTACTCGGCTGAAATTACTCCTTTCCCCATGTATGGAAATACGGCATCGTTTGAGGTGCAGGAAATAACCTTAAAACAGGTAGCCCGTAAAAATAAGGGGTTTTCCATATCCCCGAAAATTTTTCGCTCTCATATGGATGAAGAATCTAATAGACAAGAGGGAGACCCTATTTTGTCTCGTGGGATCGATGATAACTCTTTTATTTATAAACCGGAAGCTGATACAATGACTTATATCGTTGATAAGCCCTATCATTATACACCCCGGTTAATAACTGCAATGTTGGCGGACACCCTGCATCGCCCCGTGGAATATATTGATATCAAAAAACCTGAATCGACAAAACCGGTCTACAGTGTGCTTGCTGATACTGCCTACAAGCAAATGTTGTGGCACAGCGATAATTTCATTGCTGAACAATTGTTGTTGGTAGCCGCTTCTGAGCTGGGACAGCCATTGTATTCGCGAGCAGTGATCAATTATATGAAATCTCATTATTTGAATGATTTGCCGCAAGAGCCGCAGTGGGTGGATGGTTCGGGTCTTTCACGTTATAATTTATTTACGCCTCTCACGATGGTCAGCCTCTTGAAAAAAATACGGGCTGAATTTAACAGCGATGAAGACCTGTTCCGATTATTGCCAGCTGGGGGCGAGCGAGGTACGATACAACATTGGTATGGAGGAGGTGATCAGAACCCGCCTTATGTATTTGCTAAAACGGGAACGTTGAGTAATAACCACTGCCTAAGCGGTTTCTTAATTACGGAAAGTGGAAAAAAGCTCATTTTCAGTTTCATGAACAACCATTATGTGACTTCTTCTTCCGTGGTAAAGAAAGAGATGGAGAAAGTTCTCTGGCATATTCATCGGTATTACGGGAAAATTCATTCCGCGGAGTAACTGAACCCGCTTTTTAGGATTGCCCGTTTATTATCACTGATGAAACTTTTTATCCCATTAATGGGAATTGCTTGCGTGATCCCATAAGAGATCCTGGTTTTTTTCTGTACAAAAACAGAATCGCGATAAGGCCTTGCAACTTTACTGTATTTTTCTGAATCGGAATCGGGCCTGGGAATTAAGACATCTTCTGTTCTGGCTGTTGCAGATCGCGCCATCCCTACCCACTGGAAACTGCGAAAATTATCCTTGCTTGCAAATACCAAACCTCCACTGATCCCGGGATTAAAGATGGCATCCGTAACGAAAAAGCGCCTACTTTGGGGCTCAGAATTACTTGCCAAGCCCCTTGTCGTCATGAGATAACCTTTCGGATACCCCATGATGTATAAGAAAGATCCCATTTGTAGAAAATCGTTGTTTCCCGGGGCAAATCTCAGGGGATGTTTGAGTGATTCAATATTTTCACTTAACGAAGTTGACAATAGTGCCAGGTCGGAAAGGGGATCGGCGGCGACAACATCAAAATCCTGGAGGTCTTGGGGACTGAAGATCAAATTGTTTTGACGTTGCTTTAGGCTAATTGACTTTACATATGTCTCGGAAGGGATATCATCCCCTTCATAATAGCTTATAACAGTATCAGGGGCCGATACCACATGATTACATGTGATGAGCAGTACTTTGTCTCGGCGAAATTCAAGGACGATGGAAGTTCCTGCAGTACTCTCCTCACTGGAGAAGTAATCGCTGGCAATATCCGTTAGCTTATTTGTCCTGATATCAGCTAGTGTGACATATCGATCTCCAAAAATATAGGTATTGTAAAAATTGGTAACTAAAATTCTAAGGATAGATTCCTGAGCATCCTTAAGTTGTTTGGAAATGTCACGATTTGGAAAAGCGGTAGTATAATATTTAGAGGGCGGCGGCTCTTTTACAGCAGATTGCTGATAGCTTTGACATGAAAATAAAACCCCGCTGACGACTATAAGTAATAGGAAGGCTAGTCCTTTGGCCATAGATGTCTAGATTTATGAGCGCTTATTTATAGAATAATATTACTTTTGACGATATGCACGAATTTTTTTGATAATCGGCCAATATATCAAGCCGCCTGTGATGAATGCACTCCAAATGATGATATGTCGGACTATGAATGGGCTAGAGAGGAGGTTTGCCATTGCTTTGAAAATGCCGGTGAGGCCCAGAATTAGCGTTACAAAAACAATGATCCCCATAGCAATATTTGCAAATGCTGTATTAATATGAACATCATCTAGTAGCCGGGCATCATTGATAGCCAACCATAGAAACACCGATACGAATGGCAGAATGATCCCGTTCAGAGCCTGGGCTAAAATGATTGCAGGTATCGGTTGAATGTCAAGAAGCCCGAAGATCATGCCGGTAAGCAATATGCCAAGCCATACTATCCTAAAGCGGGCACCTCCGGGATGCCATTTTCCCGGATGATGCAACCCGAGCATGCTTCGTGCTGTTATCGAGGCTGCCAGCGGTGCTGTCAATGCAGAACTGAATCCTGCCGCACAGAGACCTAAGCCAAAGAATGTAGAGGTCCATGAGCCAAGTTCGTCAGCCATAGATTGGGCCAGTGCTTCGTAGGAAAAGTGGCCGGTAAGGGCGTTACCGGTAACCAATATCCCCATTGATATAATCCCGCCAAGGACAATGGCTGTTGAAAGGCTGATCCGCATTTCTTTTAGATTTTGACCGTGGGCCAGGCCGGAGCCGAGAAATAAATTGTAGGGTACGACCGTCGTACCAATTAAACCTATCACCAGGAATTCGGACCCGTCGGGTAGCTTTGGGATGGATAACCCGCTGATCAGCTTGCCCAGGGGAGGTTGTTTGATCACGGCTGCGGATAGAAAGCAGATTCCCATTACCCCGACAATAACACCGAGTAATAGTGCTATCTTCTTAGTTGAGGTGAACCATAAGAGGGCAATACATGCCGATCCCAAAAAGAATGTAAGAAGTTGATTTGGGAGGTGAAGCAATAACGATGCACCTGCTACTGCTCCCAAAATGTTCCCTGCTTCATAGGCAGCACATCCCAGTAAAATTGAAAATACGACCAGGTATGCCATAAACAAGCCTAGCCTGGACGTTTCGAATCGTTTTTTTATAATTGATCCCAGGTCCTGTCCGGAAGCAACGGTAAGGCGTGCTGCTGCTTCCTGAAGTATTATGCAGGCAACAACAGAAAATAGCAATGCCCACAAAAGCGTAAACTGAAATCCCGCCCCTGCCGATGCCGCGGTAGTAATAGTGCCGGGTCCAATAAAGGCCGCCGAAAGGACTGACCAGAATAGGATATTGCTAATGTGGTTTTTCATCTTTGAAAGAGGTTATTTTTAAAGAGCCCAGGGACTATGTGCCAAACCCTCCACCGCCAGGGGTTTCAATTACAAAACGGTCTCCAGAATTAAGTTCTGCTCCATCAATTGGTTTTAGCGATTGTCTTTCCCCGTTTTTTCGGATAACAAATTGCTGGCCCCTTTTTCCGGCTTGGCCACCTTTGAGTCCATATGGTTTTTCCCTGCGATGCTGTGTAAGTACCGACAGGCTGACCGAATCAAGGAATTTGAGCTCTCTTATGATTCCATCTCCGCCTTTATGTTTTCCTGTTCCCCCGGATTTTCTTCGAATGCCATACCGCTTGAGTCTGACGGGATAACGGAACTCTAAAATTTCCGGGTCTGTCCCCGCTGTGTTAGTCATGTGATGATGAACAGCATCTGCACCATTGAAATCGGGTCCCGCCCCGGTTCCTCCTCCAATCGTCTCATAGTAACCGAATGACTCATTTCCGAATAGCACATTATTCATCGTGCCCTGGCTGCAAGCCATTTTTTCAAAGGGTTTGAGTAAAAGATCAACCAATCGCTGGCTGGTTTCGGTATTGCCACCCACTACGGCCGGACATTCTTCAGGGGCAAGACCAAAATTGGGATTCAAAATACCGGTAGGAAGAGTAATATTGACCGGGTCAAGCAAACCTTCGTTCAATGGCAAGGGATCTTCAATAAGACACCGCAGTACATACATTACAACACTCTGTACGATTGCCGGTGTCGCGTTTAGGTTACCGGGATGAATTCCTGATGAATTCGAAAAATCAATTTCAAGCTTGCCATCTTTTTTGTTTATGAACGCAGAAAGCTTGGTTCCGTCGTCGAGGTATTCTTCGCTGTGCCCCTTTAAATCGGGAAGGTCTTTGATCATTGATACTGCTTTTTGGGCTGCACGGGATTTCAGTGCCTCCATATAGTGTCTTACGGTAGCTTTACCCTCGCTTTTTGCTAATCGGATTATGGCTTTAGATCCCCGGTGATCGGCAGCAACAGCTGCATGCAAGTCGGCCACGTTTTCTTTGACGGCGCGGCTCGGATAGGGCGAACAGGATAGTAGTTCTTCAATCTTCTCCCACTTGGGATCGCCGCTTTTTATCAAATAAGTCGGTGGAATAACGACCCCTTCTTCTGAAAGGGAAGTGGCATCGGGAGGCATTGATCCAGGGCGTGTACCTCCGATTTCGGCGTGATGGGCACGGCATGCGGCATATCCAAGCAAAGATTCATTTTCATCATAAATAGGGGTCACCACAGTAATATCGGGAAGGTGGGAGCCTCCGAAAAGTGGATGGTTTGTAACCACAACATCCCCGGGCTCCATAGGTATGGTTTGTTTAAGCCGCCGGACACACAGCCCGAGCGCTCCAAGGTGTACCGGGATATGCGGGGCGTTGACTACAAGTTCGCCCCGGGCATTCAGAAGGGCACACGAAAAATCCAGGCGTTCTTTAACGTTTACCGATAAAGCCGTTCGACGCATCATTTCGCCCATCTCTTCTGCAATGGAAGTAAACCGGTTTGTAAACAATTCTAGGTTAATGGTTTCTGAATAATCATCAGGTTTTTGATTACCTGCATCGGCCGATTCATTAAGCCTGATAGTGCCGTTTTCTTCAATTTGAGCACTCCAGGTTGGTTCCACAACGGTCGTGCTGTAAGGATCAAGAATAATGGCCGGTCCCTGGATACTATGTCCGAATTTTAAATCGGAACGATGATAAATAGGGGTCGAGTGTTTTTCTCGTCCATATTGTACCTTGGCATGATAACGGATTTTGGGATTGTCTTGCGCTTCCTCACGTTTTTTATTCGGTTTTCTTTCGGGATTTGCCGCCGCTACCAAGCGAACCGATTCGATTTCGATGTCCCTTCCATGTACCCAATGTCCATACCGTTTTTGATAGGCTTTTTTAAATTCCCTTCTCAAATTGATATGATTTGAAAAGGGAATTTCAATGGTTACTTCCTGGCCTGCCAAGCGCATGAATGCCATACGTCTTTTTACAGTGACGGATAGCTTATCGTTATTTGGAATTTCATCATACAATTTGTCAGTGGCTTTTTTTCCCAATTCCTTGAACACAGAGGGTAACTGTTTCTTGATACGCTTAACCTTTTCAAGGATTTGTTGCTCTTCAAATACTTCTATTGTGGCATTCCCAAGCCCGTTTGCACTGAGTAAACCTGCTTTTTCAGGTATAAGAACGGTGCTTATTCCCAGCAACGAAGCAATTGCAATAGCATGTTGTGCGCCGGCCCCCCCAAATGCTACCAGGGAATAGTCGGATGGGTCATACCCCTTACGCAGTGATACTTTTTTGATGGCATCAGCCATTCTCTCGTTGGCAATTTGCAGAAGCCCTTCAAGAATTTCATTACGATTAGCCGGTTTGCCGGATCCTTCAATAATCTCTACTAACGCTTCAAGTTTCCGGTTGGCTGCTTTCTCAGATATGGGAATATTGAAATTATCAGCTCGTAAACGGCCGAGTAGAAGATTGACGTCGGTCAAGGTAAGCGGGCCACCTGCATTATAACAGGCAGGACCGGGATGTGCACCGGCACTATCAGGACCTACGGTCAGTTTTTGTCCGTCGTATGAGCAAATAGAACCACCTCCGGCGGCTACAGTTTCTATTGCAAGTGCCGGTGCTTTGATATTAGCTTCGCCGACACTATGTTCAAACTGATAATCAAATGCCCCGTCATAACGAGCGACGTCTGTACTGGTACCTCCCATGTCAAGTGAAATGATGCGTTCCCGGCCCGACTCCCGGCCTGTCTCAGCAGCGCCTATAACTCCTCCGGCCGGTCCACTCAGCAATCCGTCCTTTGGGTTAAAATTTTCCGATGAAGTCAGTCCGGCTGCACTGTTCATTATAAAAATGTTACCATTGGGAAACACAGATTTAACCGAACGGAAGTACCGGTCAAGAATCGGTTCCAAGTAGGCATTTATAACAGTAGTTTGGGCACGAGGCAATAATTTTATAGACCGACTCATATCTGATGAGCACGAAATAAAATTTGCGCCCATGGAAAACAGCCAATCCTGCAGTTCTTTTTCGTGACAGTTATTTTTATAGCTATGCATGAGACATATTGCTACCGATGCATCTTTTTGCTTCAAAAATGATCGGATTGGGGATAACAGTGATTTGAAATTTGGTTTTAGAAGTATCTTCCCATCCGCATCCAGGCGTTCCTGCACCTCAAGAACTTCATCAAACAGGGGGATAGGCTTTTTAATATTCAATGCAAAAAGATCGGGGCGTTTTTGATCCCCGATATATAGCAAATCTCCCAGGCCACGCGTCATCAACAGTAATGTCGGTGCTCCATTTTGCTCCAGTAGGGCATTCGTTCCTTTAGTCGTAGCCAGCCGAAGATCGATAGCGGGCATTTTTTCTCCTGCAGGTGTTTTTGTAGCCAGGCGGCAAGCCAGAACCGGTGCTTCTTCATCTGATAAAATTTCAAAGGACAATCCTGTTCGAAGATGCCCTTTAAAGAACTCCTCTTTAAATCTCAATGTTGATTCGCTAGCATTGAAGGCTTCAATAGTCAGGGGGTGGGCATTCGTTTCAAGTAGGTTAAAAGAAAGCCCGGATATCAAGTGATCCGGGACACCCCAGTCCTGCCGGACTCGTATTTTTTGAGTCGAAAGAACTTCTTTTATTGTTCCGCGTAGGCTGCTGTTGCTCAGAACTTTGACATAATGAGTCTGTCCTTCGGGATCCGTGGCAATACAATCGGTAAAAGTACCGCCGGTGTCAATCCACACCTTCCAAGATTTCATAATTCAACTTTTGCTGAGTTATTTTTCAACAAAATAGCAGAAGTATAGTAGAAAGAAAGCTTGATTTAGGCTTGCCTGTTTCCGTAGGTGTTTTCGCTGGCTCCCTCGATATTTACCTCTTTGTTTACATCCACGGGGTTGGTCAAAAATAGAATCTTATCTCCTGCACCAGGCAGGGGGGTATGGTCAATGGTAACAGGGTTAGCATCGCCACTTTTAGTAAGGATGAATAAAGGAATATGATCGGTAAATCTCTCGTCGAATTCGGCTTGTGTAAGGGAGTCTTCTAACTCAAGGACTTTAAATGTGCCCCCTTTATCTATAGTATCCGAAAATTTTTCGAAATTAAATGTTTCTTCAAAAAGAATACGACCGCTTAGATTATCAGGCACTTCTCTTTCCTTACGCTGGGCCTTAGTTATGGCCGGTAGCTGATAGACCCCTGAGTAGCTAAAAAGCTCGGCAAACCGGATGACTGCCAGGGAATTCACTTCATCATTGGGTGTTAGTGCCAACAGTTTCCCGATTCCATCAAAATTTATCTCGTCGATGGCGTATTCGGCCAGGATATTTCCATAATACGTTTCTAAACCTTCATTTCGCGCTTTGTTTATATTTGACCAGTTCGAGTCTGCAAGAAGAACTTTGAAACCGTTGTCGTTTAAAAAAACCCCAATCCTACGGGCCCAGCTATGGGCACCAAGAATAAGGAAGCCACTCGGAATAGGTTTGGCAACACCGAGGTAGCGTGCAACTGCAGGGGCACTTAAACCATAGATGGCAACGGTACTTATGATAATAATAAAAACGATGGGGACGATTTGTTCAGCTTCAGAATAGCCGCTCTGAACGAGTTCAATGGCAAATAGGGAAGATATTGAAGCGGCTACGACTCCGCGCGGTGCCATCCAGCTTATGAATATCTTTTCTTTGTTATTCAGCTTGGATCCTATGGTGGAAAGGTATACGGATAGAGGACGTGTTATAATAATTAAGATTGCTATAAATCCAAAGGCAGCCCAATTCAAATGGTTGACAAGTTCGGAAAGCTCTACGCGGCCTGCCAGCAGTATAAATAATGCGGATAATAGCAATACCCGCAGATTTTCTTTGAATTCAACAATATGCTGTATCCTGGCTGATTTCTGGTTAGCCAGGACAATACCCATCACAGTAGTGGCCCATAATCCGGATTCATGCTGAAGTATATCTGAGCCGGCGAAAACCAAGACCACAATCATCAGCGTAACAGGATTTTGCAGGAAATCGGGTAGCATATAACGTTTGAGCAGTATATAAATAATCCCCGCGCCGGCTAGACCTACTACTGTCCCAAAAAAGATAGTTTTAAATATGCTGGTCAGTGCCAGACTGGTAGCCTCTCCGAGGCTGCTTGTAAAGATGACTTCGAATACCAATACAGCCAGCATCGCCCCAATAGGATCAATAACGATACCTTCCCATTTTAAAACGGACCCCACTTGTCCGGTGGGACGAACCTGGCGTAGAAGCGGGATGATTACAGTGGGACCGGTTACAACCAGGATAGCACCCAGCAGAATGGCCAATTCAAGGTCCATCTCAAATAAATAATAAGCAAAAGCCGCACTGATGACCCACGTGACAAGCACTCCTATACTCACAAGCTTTATTACGGCTCCGCCAATATCGCGCAGTTCTGAAAAGCGTAGGCTAAGGCCGCCTTCAAAAAGAATAATGCCGACAGATATGGATATAAAAGGACTAAGCAGATTGCCCATCAAGGCATCGGGGGCTATGAGTCCGGTTACCGGGCCGGCTATAATGCCTGCGACCAATAATAAAAGTATAGCAGGAAGTTTTGTGCGCCAGGCCAGCCATTGTGCACCGACGCCAAATAATATGATTCCCACCAGGCCTATCAGAATTTGTTCACTCATGCGTCTAATTCTCTTAAATTATTCTGAATAATATTAATTCTTTTAAAAAATACGCAAAGCTGATGAAACTAAAAGCAGCTTATATTTTATTTGGAGAGTTTTGGATTGGCAAGCGTGCCCGCCAGTTTCAATCTAATTCCATCCTGTTCACGAGGTAATGCAATATATAACAGCTTTTCAATATTATTTAAAACCTGGCTAAATTTGTCCGAGAATTCTGTTATTGAGATTTCGAAGTTTTGCAGGTTGGAGGAGCCTAACGGTGTTTGCACATTAACAATTCCGGAGCTTGAAAAAAGGGCCAGTTCTGATTTTACAGTTGACTCAATAAGAATACTCTTGGGCTGAGATGCTGGCTCAAAGTCAAGATGTGCTGATTCAAACGGAATCGCATCAGTGGGATAGCCAAATCCCTTGATAAAAAAGCTATATGTATTTTGAAAAGAATCTGAAGGGGTCCAGGTAATAGAATTTATTCCAAATTGGTGACGCCCATTTATCCAGAAGTCTTGACTTCCTTCGGCAATATCTCCGGAATAGCTGAATCGCCTGGCAACAAGTTTGTGAAGTGTAGACTCGGGCAACCGAACGATTAGTCCTGAACTTTGTGCTTCCACATGTTGGGGGGCGCCAAACGGGATGCCATTGATAGCGCTTAGTAATCCCTTCAAAGCATTGCCCCGGTAAGAGATATGAAGTGTATCTGCTTTGATCTCCTCCAGGCCCGACTGGTTGACGTATGACGGCCGAATCAAAGTGATTGAAGCTTTATGAAGATTTTCCAGCCCATATCGAGTGCCACCAAGATATATGTTTACAAAATCAAGGTAGCTTACGTCGAGCTGTAATTGTAGGGCCCGCTCTATGTTGTTACCGAGAATGATAGTCAGATCACTAATCGATACTTTACCAGAAAAGGGGGTGATATCGATTGAGGAATATTCTACTGATATATTATTGGTTTTTGCAGTCTGCTCCTGTATGGCAGTATCGATTTGCCGTTCGGCCTCGTATGCAGCATAAAAATGATAACCGACTATAATGCCTAAAAAGGCAATAGTTCCTATGAAATAGTATTTTTTCTTCTGCTTCATAGGAACAAATTTTTAAACTTCGGCTAACTCTGAAAGGATTTCATCAAAGGTAAGAGCTTTTTCTTCACTTGCCTTCATATTACGCATGGTAAATTTTCCTTGACTTAGCTCGTTTTCCCCTACAATGATGGTATATCGCGCATTCTCCCGGTCTGCATCTTTCATCTGAGCTTTTACCGAACGGCCTATATAATCCATGGAAGCAGTAATTCCGGATTTTCTCAGTTTTTTCAGGTGTTTTATGGCCCACTTCCGAGCTTTATCACCAATAGTTACGATATAAATATCCAGCGTCTGTTCTCCGGATAGTTCTATCCCGAGCTCTTCACAGGCGATCATTAGTCGTTCCATGCCTGCTGCAAATCCAACAGCCGGGGTAGGCTGACCGCCAATTTCTTCGATCAGCAGGTCGTAGCGCCCGCCGGCTCCCAGCGCATCCTGGGCCCCCAAATCCGGGCTGATAAGCTCGAAAGCCGTACGCGTATAATAATCAAGGCCGCGTACCAGATGAGGATCTTCAGTAAAGGGAATTTCCAAGTCCATAAGTAGTTGCTTAACTTCCCTGTAGTGCTGGGCCGTTTCGTTATTCAGGTAATCTGTAATGACAGGGGCAGTTTCTATAAACGGTTGATCTTCCTCCTCCTTGGAATCAAGAATGCGCATAGGGTTCTTTTCAAAACGCTCCTGCGACACTTCACTGAGCTCCGAAAGGTGGGGACGAAAGTGATCTTTTAGAACCTTTTTATATGCTTTCCGGCTTTCGGGATCTCCCACCGAGTTAATTTTGAGTGTAGTATTGGTGATGCCGACTCGTTCATAGATGGCCATCATAAATGCGATAATATCTGCATCTGCCGCAGCATCTTGTGCCCCTATAATTTCCGCACCGAATTGGTGAAACTGACGTTGGCGTCCCTTTTGGGGCTTTTCAGCACGGAACATGGGGCCAATATAATACAGGTTTTGGGAGCCTCCGCGCTGTTCCAGGTGATGTTCGATAAAAGCCCGTGCTACCGGTGCCGTACATTCCGGACGCAGCACATACTGATCATCCCCTCTCTCAAATGCAAACATCTCTTTGGATACGATATCCGTCAATTGCCCCACGCCACGGGCGATGAGCTCGGTCTGCTCCATGATGGGGGTACGAATTTCCTCGAAATTAAATTTTTTGGCTTCTTCGTGGATAATACGTTCAACGGTTTGCCATTTTTCTACTTCACCTGGCAGGATGTCAACCATCCCAAGGTGTGTGCTGAATGTGGGTTGCGCCATGAATGTGGTTATTTCTGTTGTAAAATATTCGCCCCAAAGATAATAGTCTGCATTCAGAAATCCTTAGCCAATTTGTAAGGAGTCTTTTGAAATATGACCATTACTTATGGACCATGGATTTACCAAGAAAACCCTCTGTTATTCACATTCCGGATAATACAATTTTACCGGTGTTCTTGTTGTCTGTCATCCGCTCATGAGCCTGTTCGGTTTCGGTCCAATCAAATTCAGAATCAATGACGGGCTTCAGTATCCCATTTTCAAATAACGCCATTGTTTTATCAGAGAAATCCCGAATGAGTGAAATTTTGTATTCGATCGGTCGGGATCGAAGGGTGGACCCCATAATTTTTAAACGTTTGCGTAAAAAGGGGGCCAAACTCATGTTTTTGAGTCGGTGACCGCCCATAAAAGAGAGATAGACCACACGGCCGTCGGTGGCGAGTATTTCGATGTTTTGATTCCAGTAGGGAGCACCAATGAAATCGATAATGAGATCAACGGCATTGGGGCCGAGATTACCATCAATTTCCTCTGCAAAATCCTGCTTCTTATAGTTATAACAAAAGTTAGCGCCGAGTTTATAAGCTTGTTCTAGTTTGTGCTCTTTCCCTGCGGTGGTAATAACCCGGGCGCCAATCAAGCGATGTGCCAGCTGGATGGCCGCTGTACCAACCCCACTCCCGCCGGCATGTATAAGGACGGTCTCATCTTTCTGCAGCTTACCCAGCCAATCTAGCGCCTGGAATGCCGTAAGAAAAGTTTCCGGTACAGCGGCAGCTTCGGTAAAGGACATGTTTGCTGGAATTTGCATTGCCATATCTTCATGTATAACACAAAATTCGGCATACCCTCCGCCGGCCAGTAGGGCAGATACACGATCTCCTTTTGACCATTTGGTTACTTTGTGGCCGGTCTTTTCAACAGTGCCCGCCATTTCGAGCCCTAGGATTTTACTGGCTCCTTCTGGCGGTGGATAGTTTCCTGCGCGCTGGTGCAGATCAGCCCGGTTAACGGCAGTGGCTTCAATTTTTACCAAAACTTCGTGGTCTGATGGCTCAGGATTAGGTACTTCGGTTATCTCAAGCTGTGAATTACTACCCGGATTAATGACTTCTATGGCTCTCATAATTATATTTTTGGGCTTAAATGGGTAAGAGATTTTGAAAGCGTTTGAGAGAACTATGAATTAGCTTATTCAAGTCTTCAGACAGATTTAACAGCCGAATAATTCCAATATAAAAAACAGTAATGGAGATTGAGCGGAGAAGGATATCCCAATATGGATTATCAAGTGTGCTTGTTATTAGCGCCAAAAAGAGTGTAATGCCTGTAATTAGGATAGCCGGAATCATGCGGATATTAAATGGATGCATTGAAAACTTCTTCCATACATAAAATACTTTTACCATGTTGTAAAGGACTATGGCTGTTGCAGTACCGATGGCGGCCCCCAAAATGCCGTAGACAGGGATAAAAAGGTAATTTAAAACGACAGTTAAAACGATGAGTGCTATAGTCGAATATAAATCAAAACGAAAGTGTTTTGAATTGATAATGATGGCTCCATTGATACCAGTTGATATTTCGAAATAGTTAGCAAAACCGACGGTTATGATTACAAGTGTGCCTCCGGCATAGGAGGAGGGTAAAATTTCGTTGAGATTATGTAAATTAGCAACAATCCCACAAAAGAGGAGTCCGCCGGCAATCACAAGGTTTAGTGATGACCGTTTATAAATGTTGGCAACTAAATGATAGTTGTCATTTTTAATTGCATCCGATACGATAGGTGCAGAAATTTTTAAAATAGATTGTCTTGGGATCTTTATGGCAGACCCAATATAGAATGCGATAGCATAAATGCCGGTATTTCCCAGACCAACCATTGCCCCCAGCATGAGAATATCGATATTCCCCAGAATGACTGTTGCAATACTTCCAAAAAACGAATAGGCCCCGTAATTAAGCATCTTCTTAAGTAGCTCATTATCCAGGAATTCAAAATCAATCTGTAATTTCACCTCGCTAATTGTCAGCAGGTAAGCTGACAAGAGTACTAAGTTGATGCCATAGTTGATCACAAAAAGCATCATGAATTCCTGGAAGTTGATCCATCCCCAAAGATAGGCAAACAAGATGGCTATGGTCAGCAGCCGTATAAAAATATCATGTAGAAATGAGGAAGCGACCGTGTTATATAGTGCATAGGTATAACTCTCAATCGTTTTGAAAAATAGGATGAAGAAGGCAAGGGGAAACAGATAGAGATAATAGTCCAGCAACAGTTCTGACTTGCTCTCGTATAGGCTCAGAATGTAACCTTTGAATAGGAAAAGCAGCAATCCAAAGATGATAAATCCGACCAAGGGGATGAGCAATATAATGGTTAAAAAACCATGATGATTCTTTTCTTTGTTTCTAAAAAAGGGGAAATACCGGATAATGGTACTGTTAATGCCCATACTGGATACCTGTATCAAAACCATAGAAAGAGACAGCAGAACACGAGTTAATCCATACTGTTCTGTTGTAAAAAAATTGGGATACAACCAGATAGTTATTACAAATCCCAGTGCTACCCCGACGTAGGAGATAATACTGTTGATAACACTTTGGCGAACAATAATTCCCATTGGTAAGCTTTGAATTATTATTTGTTTGAATATTTTTGAACTATTACTGTAGAGCTTGTTGAAGCTGGAATTGTTTGCTATAAAAATACTTACGATGATGCTGCATATATCTTAAATTCAAAAATGTAGTTTAAAAAATGACCAATTACTACTTATGAGAATGTATAAAAGTTACAGTATCGAAGATAGCGGGGGGTATGTCTTTTAAACGAATATTTATTGTTGGGTGTCCTCGCTCGGGAACGACTCTTTTACAAAGTATGATAGCTGCTCATCCCCGGCTTATCTCTTACCCGGAGACTCACTTTTGGGATTATACTATCCCTGATAAGTTTCGTTATCGATTCCTAAAAATATATTCTGCCCCGGAAAAAGCGTTGGTAAGGGCCTATTTGGATGAGCACGAATTTCCTCTGGATGCAATGTCTGATATGAAATCCCGTTACCTCACCACAAGATCATGGTCCAGGGCTTTGATGAGAATTCTGGATAGGCTAACAGATCCGGAGTTATCCGGTTGGATTGAGAAAACTCCCAGACATCTTTACGCAATACCCTATATTACGGGCGCAGATAAAGATGCCTTGTTTTTGCATATTTTACGTAGTGGCAAAGATGTTGTTGCTTCCATGTATGAGGTCACACATAAGTATCCCGAATATTGGAATGGGCCGCGAACTATAGATATGTGTTTAGAAAGGTGGAAAAGAGATGTCGAACTTTCTAAGAAATATCTTACTCATCCGAGACATTTTTTTATATCCTATGAAGAGCTGTTGGAGTACAAAGAGAAAATTCTTGAGAAAGTTTGTGAATTCCTGGGTGTTAGCTTTTCTCTGGAAATGATAGATTCATTCATGTCCGAAGCACAGAAACTGGTCGGAGAGAAGGAAAAATGGAAAGCGGCGAACATAAGCGGGCGGAGCCCGGGAAGTAAATTTTCTTCTATTTTCAGTTCAAATGAACAGGAATACATTCTAAGTGAAATAGGAAATATTTCATTAGAGTCATTTAGGATTAATACAGGCCGGTAGAAAATAATATGCCAGGAAAAAATATTAGCATAAAAATCCTTGCGAAGCCGGCTTTTTCTAACAAAAGCCGTAATCCATATAATTATCTTCTTTATTCACGAATGCAAAGAGCTTTTGATTGCGAAATTGATGAATTTTCTCCCTCAAAAGCGCTACTAAGTCGTTATGATATTTTACACATGCACTGGCCGGATGTGATGCTTTCACAAGACAGCCTGGCAAGATCATTCGTAACGGTAGTGGGTTTTTTGCTGATTGTCATGTGGATGAAATTAAAAGGGACGCGGATTGTTTGGACTATTCATAATCTGGTTTCCCACGATTTCACGGAGGATGAAAAAAAGTCGAATAATTGGCTTGAAAAATGGTATATGAATCGATTTACCGATGTGCTAGACGGGGTCATCGGGTTGAGCAAAGTTTCTCTTGATAAAGCACGAATATACTATCCTACACTTTCCGGCAAGGCCGAGTTTGTCATTCCGCATGGACATTACAAGGGGGTCTATCCGGATAAAACAGATAAGAAGCAGGCCAGGAAATATCTGGATATCCCTCTGGAATCATTCTTATTGACTTATTTTGGCCAGATCCGCCCCTACAAAAATGTGCCTGAATTGATTAAGGTTTTCAGTGAGTTGGCTGAAGAGTCTTATTGCCTTCTGATTGCCGGCAAGCCTCTGAATAAAAAATATAGAGATGAAATACAAGATTTAGCTGCCAAATCTTCAAATCAACGAATCAAGTTATTATTGGAATTCATCCCTGAGAACGAAATTCAGTATATTTTGAGAGCTTCCGATTTAATTGTTATTCCATATGAGAAGGTTTTAAATTCCGGAACTGTTTTGCTATCGCTGTCATATGATGTGCCGGTTTTAGTACCGAATCAAGGTTCCATTGTTGAGCTTCAACAAGTGTTTGGAGTGCGTTGGGTCCAAACGTATTCCGCCAACTTGAGCCATGAGAAGCTTCAAAAAGCAATTGAACGGGCAAAGAACTATGGAAAAGAGGTTTGTGAACCTATTAGGGAGTTTGGTTGGGACAAGATTGTTAACCAGACAATGGATGCCTATCAAGAGATTATAAATTCTTGATTAGTTACTCATCGGCTAAATCAAATGATCGGTATCCCTTCCAGATCCACCATCGGAACCGGAATAACATGATTGCCTTTACGGGTTGAAAGCTAATGAGGTAGCCCAGGGCTAATGGAAATGAAACCAGTAACTTGCCCATTTCCAATGCCCCGTTTTTCAGTTTTTGTGTACCTGAACTGGCTTCGAGGCGTAGTTTCATGCTTTGACCAAGGCCAAGTGCTTGCTTTCGGATATAGTCCACCGTAAGGCGACTGGCATTTACCCGGTGATATATAAAGGCATCTGGAAGGTAATAGATATCGACGGAAAGGTCGCGCAATCGCCGGAATAGCTCTTTTTCTTCGCCGGCATTGAGGGATCTTCCTTTACGGCCCAATTCGGGATGGAAGAGGCCGGATTGTTCAAAAATTGACTTTTTGAACCCCATATTGCCGCCAAATGGATACGAGTTTTTAGAATACTTTTTTAACGAATTCCCCATGTCATGATATCCTAATAGAGGGAGTAGGAAGTGGGACATCCAGGCCGGCCGGGGGTCATCAAACTGAACGTGGATTTTTCCGCCTGCCGCGACAACATCGGGATTATCGGAAAAAAAAGAAACCCAAGCGGGAATCAACGACCTCGTGGCTATGATGTCATCGTCCAGGAAAACAATGTACGGACTGTTTGCTTCTTTGACCCCGCGATTCCTGGCATGCGAAAGCCCCTGATTTGTTTCTTTGATATAACGAATGGCTTTACCATCTTTCTCCAGTGTATCTTTATGCCGCTGTACGACAAGGGGGGTCTCATCCGAAGAATTGTTGTCAATTACCAGTAATTCACAATTGAGGTCTGAAAATCCGCGAAAAAGGAGGGACTCTAAGGTATCATCGAGATATGAAGCACGATTATAAGTACAGATAATAAATGTTATTAGTGATTGATTCCTCATATGTCGATAATGTACTGGCCTTTTGATCAAAGCCTGAAAATACATTTTTTTGGAGCAAGAATGCGAATTTTAGATTTATAGTAAAAGGTATAGCATGGGTGAAAATCAACCGCTTGTTTCTGCTGTTGTGACGACTCGGAACCGTGCCCAGATGCTCAGGCGCGCCCTGGATTCCGTCGTTGTACAGACGTATCCAAATTTAGAACTGATAATCGTGGATGACGGTTCAACAGATGAAACTTCTTCAGTTGTGGCAGGATATGAGGGCGTCCGGCCACTCAAGTATATCCGCCATGAAGAATCGCTTGGGGCATGCCTTGCACGGAACAGGGGAATTCAGGAATCTTCTGGGATATTCGTTGCGGGACTTGATGACGATGATAAATGGCATGAAAAGAGGGTTGAGCAACTCGTGAAGGCGTATTCAGATGATTATGCCTGTATTACATCTGATGTGGTTATGGTTTTTAAGCATGGCGAAAAGGTCTGGAAAAAGAAAAGGCTTATCGGTTTGGATACTCTCTTATACACAAATCAGGTTGGCAATCAAGTATTGGTACGCCGTGATCGCCTTTTGGAAGTGGGGGGATTTGATCCAGGGCTAAAAGCAGCCCAGGATTATGATTTGTGGATCCGGCTTTGTAAAAAATACGGCCCTATATTAAATGTACAGAAACCACTGCAGACTATTTACTTGGATCACGGCACAGAACGAATTACGGATCAATCCTCGTTTGACGGATACCTGCAATTTTATAATAAGCATAAGGCGGAATTCAATCGGCAGCAGCGCAAATACCAGCTTTTTAACATTCGGCGTGCGGCAGGTAAGCCGCTTACAATCGATGAGTTTATAAGATATGTACCTTTGTTTCGATATTGGAAAGAAATGAAAAGAGTCATTGGAAAAATGATTTGGGAATAAAACAGTTATGTCGGCAAGAGAACAACTTTTTAAAATGAAGGCAGGGGTAATGGATATTCTTTGCCGTATAGTGGCAAATGCGAAAGAATTCGTCCCTGAAGAGCAGATTCTCATTTTCAGTTATCCCAGAAGCGGGAGTACCTGGGTTGCCGAATTGATAAATAAAGTCCCTCGGACTGTAATTCTTTGGGAGCCGCTTCATCTTCGCAATGTGCCTGAATTTAGAGAATTAGGGTTCGGGTGGCGTCAGTATATCCCTGAAAACGCAGCTTGGGATGAAGCGTTGGAGACCTTTAATAGTCTTTTTAAAGGAGCATACTTAAATCATTGGCTCAGTAACGTCGCTTTCCCTCTAGAATTTTACTCCGCTGACAGAATGATTGTGAAATTTGTACGGGCTAACGGACTATTGCCGTGGCTGACAATGAATTTCGATTTTGAGAAAGATCCCATTTATCTTTTACGCCACCCTTTTGCCGTTGCTGCATCTCAAATGAAGGAGGGAAGCTGGGATTACAAATTCGAGGAATATGAAATCCCGAAGATGCCGTTCGATGAAATTTTTAGAGCCCATGCTTCATTTCTTTCCACTCTGAAAACCAAGCCGGAAGAAATTGTTGCGACATGGTGCATCAATAATAAAATTGTGCTTGAGAGTGAGCGTCACAATAGCGGCTGGGTAACCCTCTATTATGAAAGCTTACTGCTAAAACCTGAAGAAGAACTAATAAAGCTCTTTGATCGATTGGACATGGAGTTGCCACCCGGTATCTTTGAACGCCTTAGCAAAGCCAGTTATACTACCGGGGAAGCGACATTTCAGAAAGGCATAAAACCACAACTCGCTAAATGGCGAACATCTTTTGATAAGGAAGATATTACACGTATGCAGCGTGTGCTGGATTACTTTGGTATTGAAGTTTATTCAAAAAATCTATTGCCCAAGTCTTTAGCTCATCAAGAAAAGCTATTCGACTGACCTATCCTTTTCGACCGTTTTGTCTTGTTTTTTCCATTGAAAGAATAATATTCCAATCCCTGTAATCCACAGAATAATATGACCAAGCCAAGCAATGCGGCCACCCCATACATCAGAAGCCGGTTCAAACGTCATTGTGATTGTGTGATCTCCTGCCGGAATTTGTAGTCCCCGAAGCACGAAATCTGTTTTATAAATCTTAGCCGGTTTGCCGTCGATGGTCGCATGCCATCCTGCGGGATAATAAATCTCACTGAGCGCCAGGAATTTTTTTGAAGAAGAGGAAGTGGAAAGCTCTATAGTTTTGGAATTATATGATGTGACAGAAATGCTAGCCGATGTGTCCCTTTGGGTAGCAATTGCCTCATTCGTTTCGACGATGGCCATTTTGTGGGGATTAAAACCGGAATCCGGTTTCATCAGATTAGCTGCTTCCTGTGGAGATGAAACCGTCTTTACCGAATCCACAAAAAATGCTTTTGGCAGTACATCATCATTGCGGTATACCTGTTGTCCATTTTGATTAAAGACTTCTGTGTAACCGGCAAAAGGAAGCGGATGACTGGTGGTAATGTACTTCACGTTCAGCATGTCCAAAATGGGATCATTAAATCCATTGTTCGCCATGAGCAGGTGATCGATGAGATCTTGGTAATGTGCAAGTTTAGCCCCCGTATAACCACCTATTGAAGGATAGAAATAACAGGGGATGGCATTATTGAATGGATTGCGATTCAACGGTAATACCCGGTATGGATACCCCGTATCGCCTTGAATGTGTTGCATGATAAATTTGTCGGATGGCTGCTGTCGCTGCTGGATAAGCTGCTCTGCAGAGATACGATCCGGCACCATCTTGTCTTCGCTGGTATAACGAGCATCAACGCGGAGCATGTCATAAGCTGCCAAAAGGAGAAGGCCGGCCAAGAGATAACCTTTGCTGACTTTATTTTTCACAAAACCTATGATAAGCCCGCCCGTCAAAAGTACGAGAATGAAATACCGGGTTGCATCACTATCGGCCATATCCTCTCTTTTGGGCTTTAACCGACTGTTTATAAAAGATTGAACACGGTTCTGAACCTGCGGATTGTCGGGAGACAGGTTATTCTGCTGAGCCAGCTGCCTGGCGTATTGCTGGGCTTCACCTTCTTTTTCAAACGATAGCAGTGAGTTGCTGCCTAGTGTAAATATCATTCCCAACCCAAGGGCGACACCCAAAGGAAGATAGAGTTTCTTTATAGGATTTGAGTGCTCTTTGGCCATTTGGAACAGGGCTTCAATACCGTAAACCGATAGTACTGCGTAACAGAATACGGTGACAATCAGCCACATTTCAGGAGTACGAAACTTGTTGAAATACGGGATGTAATCAAACATAAAACTGTTCAAAAGCGGGAAATGTGAGCCCAGTGAAAACAGCATCGCAAGAGATCCCACTCCAAAAAATAGGTACTTCAATTTGTTCCGATACCGAAAAAGGCCGATCAGAGCTAAAACAAAGGCAATAGCCCCAAAGTAATGGGGACCACTGGTAAATGGTTTTGGACCCCAGTAGGCTTCTCCGGAGGCACCGCCATACAGACCGGGGATAATCAAGGTAAACAGTTCTCCGATCCCTTGTGACCAACTGAAAGCATATTGCATTGATAATCCCGCAGCTTGTGAAGTATCAAGTGTGGATCCGCCTCTTGTACTGTAATGAGCATATTCATACAGGCGCCAATAGACATCGACGCTGGATAAAATAGATAAAATGCCGGCACCGACTGCGATACCGGTGCGCTGGATCCATTCCGCTATTTGCTTCTTTCTGTAAAACAGCCAAGTATCGTAGATCCACCAAAATGCTAGTAAGTAAAGGAAATAATAGGTTACTTGGGGATGATGAGCCCTGAGCTCCAAAGTCATCGATAGGGCAAAGATAAAGAAGGCCCACCATTTTTTCGGGGATCGGCTCACCAAATAATATCCCACAAACATCCAGGGGATAAAGGCAAAGGCTATAAATTTGTTGTAATGTCCCGCTTCAATAATGATGGGGATATATGTTGTGAAGCCGATTAGGATAGAACCGAGTGCGGATGAGAAAGGGCGCAGACCCTGAATCACAAAAAAGAAATAGGCCCCGCTCAGCAGTATCCAGAAAAAAGGAAGTGGTTTCGTATGCCCCGAAATCCATTTGATCAATGAATCGATGTTTGGGGGTGGGGCCGGGTTGTGAACCACATAAGAAGGCATACCGGAAAACATGTTGGAAGCCCAAAGAGGATGCTCTCCGTTATGTTGATGCATATATTCAATAACTGATTGGGAACCCGCCCTCCACTGCAGTACATCATTTCCCAGAAATTGTTTTCCGCCAAAAAAGATAGCCGAGTAGAGAATAAGAGGCAGCAGGAATAAAACCAGCAGGGCGATCCCGTGTTTTTTAGCGTCGGAAAGCCTGGAAATAAAATCGTCTTGTAAATCTTGTGGAGGTTGGTTAACCATCATTCAATAACCCTGGGCACGCGGAAATAGTCTGAATCTGCATCAGGAGCGTTTTTGAGCGCATCTTCATGTGATAAAGGTTCTTTGGCTTTATCATCCCTGAGGCGATACTCCAGATCAATTACATGTTCCAGGGGGGCTACATTGGAAGTGTCAATTTCTTCCAGCGTATTCATGTAATCGAGGATCTGATTTAGGTCATGAACCAATGATTCGGTCTCTTCATCGGTAAGTTGCAGCCGCGCCAGATCTGCAACATAATTGACATCTTTTTGGGTTACTGACATGAAGTTGTAAAATTTAGTTCATTTGGAAAATGAGTCATAAATTAATAAAACAATCTTACAGTTGACAGTGTCTAAAACAATGCTCAATTCTAAAAATCATTTGAGGTTTGGATCTTTTAATGCAAAATCCAAGGTTCCGATAGCTGATAGCTGATAGCTGATAGCTGATAGCTGATAGCTGATAGCTGATAGCTGATAGCTGATAGCTGATAGCTGATATGGATAGTTAACATAATTATTGGCATCTTGTTCGGTAAATATTAGACTCTCAGAATGATACGAAAGAAAGTTACGATCAAAAATGAAGCCGGACTTCATGCCCGGCCGGCATCTGCGTTGGTAAAACTGGCAAGTAAATATAAATCAGATTTTTATATTCATATGTATGGGTACAAAGTCAATGGCAAGAGTATCTTGGGAGTTATGACTTTGGCTGCTGAAAAGGGAGCAGAATTAGAACTCGAGCTTGACGGACCTGATGAACAAGATGCAATTGAATCGATTACAGAGTTAATCGATAGTGGATTCGGAGAAGTATACAAAGATCAAGATGAATAAGGAACCCAACAGTAAGGAATTCGCGCTTAAAGGTACACCTGGATCGCCTGGAATCGTAATTGGAAAAACTAGTCTATACAAGCGAAATCGGCCTATAGTATCGAATACTAAGATCGATGACCAAAAGATTAAAAAACAAGTTACTGATTTTCGCGAGGCCAGGAAAAGAGCTGAGAAAGAATTGACACAGATGTTACAGGCTCAAAGCGACGGAAGTGCTGAGGAGCTTATACAGGCACAAATTGAGATGATAAATGACCCAGAATTAAGTGAAAGGGTCGAGAGTGAGATTAACGAGCATAATCAGCCAGCTGATTCAGCTGTTCTGAAGGTATTTGAACAATACCTCGACATGTTGAAGCAGAATCATGATGCTGCCATTCGCGAGCGGTCAGTAGATATCTCGGATACTCGCGACAGGTTGATTCAGATTTTGCACAACCATGAAGCCGATGAGGTCAAGGAGGGAACGATTTTAGTAGCCAGAGAGCTGAGTCCCCGGGAAGTAATTGAATTTTCGGACCGTAAAATCAAAGGGATTATTATAGACAGGGGCGGGACGACCTCCCATGCTGCCATAATTGCCCGGGCTATGAATATACCTATGGTTGTTGGGATGAGAAATATTACTAAAGTATTGGAGGCCGATGCAACGGTAGTTTTGGACGGACAAAATGGTAAGATTATTGTGAACCCCGGGGAATCTACCTTGCGGAAGTACCGTGATTTGATAAATCAACAAATAAAAGCTTCAACTGACTTGCAGTCAGTTTGTGATGAACCCAATCTTACGGCTGATGGCAACTCTTTTGTACTTAGGGCCAACATCGAATTTGAGGAAGAACTCAAGATGGTTAAAAAATACCGGGCGGAAGGAATTGGGCTCCTCCGTACAGAATCGGTGTATCTGCGCCGTGAGCATTTTGGGAAAAAAGAAAAACAGGAAGCATTTTATGAAGCCATTGTTGAGCAAATAGTTCCTCAGCCTGTGACGATCCGTCTGTTTGACGCAGGCGGGGATAAATTTTTCAGGGGACACAAGAAGGAGCAAAATCCATTTTTGGGATGGCGGGGAATTAGAATGCTGCTGGATAACGAAAAGTTGCTTAGGAACCAGCTGCAGGCTATTCTGAAAACCGCTGGAAAATTTAAAGGGGTGGTGCGCATCCTTGTTCCCATGATATCAACCCTTCAGGAGTTTACTAGGGTTAAACAGCTAATGATTTCGGTTCAGGAAGAGCTCAGTGAAAACGGCCTGGATATCGATAAAAATGTACAATTGGGTATTATGGTTGAAGTACCTAATGTGGCTATGCAGGCCGAATTTTTTGCCGAACATGCTGATTTTCTTAGCATAGGGACGAATGATTTAACACAATATATATTGGCCGTGGATCGAGGAAATGAACGGATTTCCGTATTGTATGATCAACGCCATCCTGTGATCTGGCGACTTATTAATCAAGTAGCGAAGGCTGCCCGAATTACGAATACACCCATTAGTGTATGTGGTGAATTGGCCGCTGATCCTTTATCGGCTTGTTGTCTTATGGGATTAGGCATAAACGAATTGAGTATGAGTCCCACTGTTTTGCCTATGGTAAAACGAAAACTGAGATCTTATTCCTTGTCCAAAATGGAGGAGCTTGGCAACAATGTGTTGGCTTGCAATACTATTGATGAGGTTAATCAATTATTCAGCGATTGGAATTCAACAAAAATAACCAGTCAAGACTAGCATAATGGAGTTAGATAATATTGAATTAATAGATAGTCAGAATATGCGGAATCTTCTGGCAGATTTTCCTCGTCAATGGAAAGATGCAATGGAATTAACGGAAGATATCGATCTGACTATAGAACCCACCCGCATCAATAAAATTTGTTTTGCGGGGATGGGGGGATCTGCCATAGGTGCCGATTTACTTCGGGCATATGTCTATAAGAGCTGCAAATTTCCCATTCAACTTGTCCGACACTATGAAATACCTGGCTGGATCGACGAAAAGACTCTTTTTATAGCTTGTACCTTTTCGGGAAATACTGAAGAAACATTAACTGCTTTAACGGCGGCCCGCAATCGGGGGGCACAGGCTATAGGGGTAACTGCGGGAGGTGATCTGATGCTGAAGGCGGCCAAAGAAGAATTCGATTATATTAAGATACCGGGTGGGATGCCTTCGCGTGCAGCATTGGCATATAATTTTATACCCCTGTTTCGCATTTTTCAGTATCTGGGCATCGTGGATGAAGGAGATAATGATCTTTTGGAAACCCAGCGATTTCTTTCCGAACAAAATGAGTTATTTAAGGATCCGGTCGATAGTGAAGCTTTGCAGCTGGCCGGAGAGCTTAATGATACACTGCCAATTATTTATTCTGACGGGACATTGATGGCACCGGTAAATACCCGATGGCGCAGCCAGTTTGGAGAAAATGCCAAAACACTTGCTTATGGGAACACCCTTCCGGAAATGAACCATAATGAAATTGTAGGCTGGGAGCGTGTTGTTCACCTGACCGGCCGGCTGTCGGTAGTGATGCTTGTGGATGAAGATGATAATCCACGTATACAGCGTCGAATGGAGATTGTTGAAGAATTAATAGAAGACCAGGTGTCTTCTCTGCATGTCCTCAGAACGCGGGGTGAAAATAGATTAACCCGTTTGTTTTCGCTTATACAATTAGCCGATTGGACGAGTTTTTACTTGGCTGTCTTGGATGAGGTGGACCCTACGCCAGTGGCAAAAATTGATCTACTGAAAAGCAAACTTGCTGAGGCTTAGGACTTAAATTAAACTAATCGACATCAACTTGGATTCTCAATTCAACGTAGAGTTGTTTCAAAAAAAACTGAGTACACAATGGCTTGGTAGAAGCATATGTTATTTCAATGAACTGGAATCAACTAACACATATGTCAAGAAGATGCCGGCTGATGATGTAGAACATGGTATGATTTGTCTAACAGATAATCAAACGAGGGGCAGAGGACAGTATGAAAGAAAATGGGAATCAGAGAATAGCAAAAATCTAACATTCTCATTAGTGCTTTTACCGCCCACGTCTGAGCGCTTTCACGTGTTGACACTGGCTTCTGCCTTGGCCCTGGTCGAATATCTTGATGCGGTTATGCACCGGCAGCATTGTGCGCACATCAAGTGGCCCAATGATGTATTGCTAAATGATAAAAAAGTAGCCGGTTTTTTAGCAGAAACAGTATTTACTGGAAACAAGCTGGATCGATTGGTGATTGGCATCGGCCTGAACGTTAATCAGGAGAATTTTTCTCCCGAATTATCAGGCAAGGCAACATCGGTATGCCTGGAAAGAGGGGAGTCAATGAACCGAGAAACAATGCTATGTGATTTACTCGGCCGTATTGAATATAAATATAGGCTCTGGAGCCGGAGGAAGTCCGACTTGTTAAAATCCATCAACCGTAATATTGAGGGATATGGACAGTGGATTAGGGTAATCGTTAATGATAAGATGCTGGATGATACATATAAGTTGCTGGGTATCGACGAATCGGGAAAATTATTGATGTTGAATCAAGACGCTGGAATTGAATCCTTTTCATATGAGCAAATCCGACTTGTCGTTGATTGAAGCCACTGTACAGAAAAATGTTCGCAGGTATTTTCCGGAAACGCCAATACCGCGGTTTATCATTGGAGTTAGTGGAGGGATCGATTCAATGTGCTTGTTGTATGTTTTTAAACAACTCGAGATAACTGCACTGGTTTCGCATGTCAATTACCAAAAACGGGGTCCGGCTTCGAATAAAGATGCAGAACTTGTTGAACAGTTGGCTTTTGAATGGGGCTTTGATTGTCACACCGTTACTGTAGATCCAGCTGAGGCGGAGGGTCAAAATTTCCAGCAATGGGCCAGAAATTTTCGATATGATGTTTTTCGACACTTGGCCGAAGAACATGACGCCACTGGGATTGCAGTAGCTCATCATGAAGATGATCAGGTGGAGACAATCTTTCAAAAAATATTACGGGGGTCTGGCCTTGTTAGTTGGACCGGAATGGAAATCTGGGATGGGTATGTGTTTCGGCCCCTTTTGCATATTTCACGAAGACAGATCGAAGAATTTGCCGAAGTGCATGAAATTCCTTACCGAACCGATGTTTCAAACCTGGATTCAGATTTTGCCCGTAATTTTTTGAGGAACGAATGGCTCAAAAAAATGTCGGATTTTTTTCCGGGTTGGAAACAAAATATATTGCGTGTCAACCGGCAGGCCGGAAACTATGAAGAAGCCATAGACTGGATTGCCGATCATATTTCCAACAGGGAAGGTGTTAGCCGTGAGATATTCCACACGCTAAAACCGGGGGTGCAGAAGGCGGTGATTTTATACTTGTTGAAAAAAAAGTATCCCGGATTGCAAATTTCACAGTCCAGCTTAGAACAGCTTGATAAACTCGCCGAACTTCAGACCGGGAGGAAAATTCAGCTTACCGATCAATTTTCAATACTTAGGGATCGAAATACTTACGTGCTCCGGGGCCGGGAAGAAGCTGATGACTTTACTTCCTTTAAAGTTCATCGCAAGCAAGTTGAGTTGTCCACTTTGATAAAAGGAAATGTGATGTTTTCTATAGAAAAATTTGAGAATCCGGATTATAAGAATGCTCTCTTCCTGGATCCAGATAAGGTAAGCTGGCCAGTTAAATTGCGCCGTTGGAAAGATGGAGACCGTTTTCAACCGTTTGGGATGAAGGGGCACCAGCAGGTTTCGGATCACCTCACCAACCGAAAGATTAGTGCTGCCCATAAAAAGCAGGCTTTAGTGATAGAATCTTTTGACAAATCGATCAGCGCCGTTATCTTTCCGCCAATCAAAAATCAGCTTCAACCCGGCACTATTTCGGATCAGGTTAAATGCGATCACAGTACGAAATACTGCTTCAAGATTAAGCATACAACATAATTCATGGCACTTTACAAACCTGAAATAATTGAATGCAATGGCGAAATATTTAAAGTGTACCTTACTGAAGAGGAGTTAGAAAAGCGAGTTTCGGAGTTGGGGTCGGAACTTACGGAAAAGTATCGGGGAAAAGATCCAATTTTTATCGGCGTGCTTAACGGGGCCTATATTTTCCTATCGGATTTGATGCGCCAGGTTGAAATTCCTTGTGAGGTAGATTTCTTAAAACTCAGCAGCTATGGAGACGAAAAGGTATCGTCCGGACAGGTAACAGACCTTAAAGATATTGATGCCGATATTGAAGGCCGAAATATCGTGTTAGTTGAAGATATTGTGGATACGGGACTCTCTATGAAGTATATGGTTGATAAGTTACAGCAGAAAAACCCGGCTTCTATTGCTACAGTTACCTTGCTTCATAAAGCTGAAGCTACACATCATGATGTTCAGTTAGATTATATCGGATTCAAAATTCCTACACTTTTTGTACTGGGGTACGGACTTGATTATGCGCAAGAAGGTCGTAACCTTGCCCAAATCTATATTCTGGACGGAGATCATTAGAGGCAATTTATTTTTTTAAATTACATGTCATGCTGAACGTGTTTCAGTATCTCAACGTATCATTAGCTTCCCTTGTAAAATTAAATTCAATTTTGCATTGATAAGATTTTCTAAGGGACTTATATTTGCGACTTCCCTTGGAGAGGTGGCTGAGCGGTCGAAAGCGCTCCCCTGCTAAGGGAGTATACCCTTAACAGGGTATCGAGGGTTCGAATCCCTCCCTCTCCGCAACTAAGCACAGCAGGTGAAAAGCCGGTTGTGCTTTTTTTAAAACATTTGTGAAAAGAGAGGGTGAGAAGC
Source organism: Balneolaceae bacterium (assembly GCA_050117475.1). Lineage (GTDB taxonomy): Bacteria > Bacteroidota > Rhodothermia > Balneolales > Balneolaceae > Fodinibius. The sequence continues at coordinate 102,421 of JASFMR010000001.1, forward strand.
CTATTCTCCCGATGCCGTGAAGTTTCGGCAAGAGGGGAATGCAAGATTTGTCTTCCTGGCAATTGACTATTCCTAGGGAAAGGAGACAAATATTCGGGATATTTTTCTTTTCAAGGTCACCCTTTTTTATTTTGTAAAGAAAATGGCATGCTTGATTACATTCCTAGCTTTTGGCTTCCTGTCTTTATTTTCTTGGCACGAATTGGTGACGTAAGTATCGGAACTCTGCGTATCATGTTTGTCTCGAGAGGGATGAGAATTCGAGCAGCATTGCTAGGATTCTTGGAGGTGCTTATCTGGATAATTGTTGTTGCCCAACTGATTCAACACTTGGGTAATTGGGTTAATTATATTGCTTATGCAGCTGGGTTTTCTGCGGGTACATTTTTGGGTATTTCTATAGAGGATAAGTTGAAGGTAGGAACGCTGTTGGTTAGGATAATTACAGCTGAAAAAGTAGATGCACTGGTCGAGAAGTTAAAAGAATCAGGGTTTATGTTGACTCGTGTCGGTGCAAAGGGAGGGGTTGGTCCAGTAGAAATAATATTCACGATCGCCAAACGGAAGCGCTGGAAGGAAGTAAAAAATATTATTGAATCCTTTGATTCCCATGCCTTTTATTCGGTGGAAGATATCAAATTTGCCAGTGATGAATACGGCAAGCTGCCCGGTAATGAAGTGACTAATGCTTTTGATCGCCTGCTGCGTATTCGTAAGGGGGTTTAATTGCCAGGCGATGACGGTATTATATTTTATACTACGAATCTATTTCTCCATTGAGTGTTACAACTAATTTTCGTCTTCCTCCATGATTGCGGTGTTCGCAGAGGTAGATGCCCTGCCAGGTTCCAAGATTCAACCTTCCGTTTGTGATGGGAATACTTACAGATGTCCCTAACAGTGAGCTTTTGATGTGTGAGGTCATATCATCAGGACCTTCTAGCGTATGTTCATATAGCGATATATATTCCGGGACCATCCGTTTAAAATGAGTGGCGAAGTCTCGACGCACCGAAGGATCGGCGTTTTCATTGATGGTCAAGCTGGCACTGGTATGCTGAATAAATATATGCGCAAGTCCCACATTTATCTTTTTTATTTCAGGTACTTCCCTTAGCACCTCATCGGTGATGATATGAAAACCCCGCGGTTTTGAAGAAAGCGAAAATTGTTTTTGATACCACATAAGGAATTTAGAATTACGGATTGTTCAAACCAGCTTTCTGTAACCAGGTTTAACCAAAGATTCCGTTAATGCTTCCACCGTCGTGGCTGATTGTTTGTCCGGTAACATATGAAGCATGTGGTGACAGAATCCAGCCGGCAAGGGAAGCAATTTCTTCGCCCTTGCCAAACCGGCCTATCGGTATTGAAGCTTCCATCTCTTTTCGGATTTCTTGCATAGTTTTATCGGATTTGTCCGCTGTTTTTTTGATAACCCGTTCGATGGCTGGGGTATCGTGAGAGCCCGGGGCCAAAACATTTACCGTAACACCTTCTTTAGCAATTTCCAGAGACAGTGATTTGGCAAATCCAACAACGCCAGCGCGGAACGAGTTGCTCAGAACCAGCGATGGAATGGGTTGTTTCACGGATTGGCTTTCGATAAAAAGGATGCGACCGTAGCTTTTAGAGGTAAAATACGAGACAAGGCGAAGCGCCAGCTCAATCTTCCAGCGCATAATGTTTTTATATGCCTGGTCCCAGTCAAAAATAGCTGTTTCAAGCGGTGTGAGGGCGGGCGGCCCCCCGGCATTAATCACAACACCGTGCAGTTGATCATTCCCAATGGCTGCTTCTATCTCGTTATGGGTATCGTCGTCGGTCAAATCTCCCACAATGGTGGTCACAGAATCCGGAAATGCCTCTTTTAATTCCTGGAGCTTGTTTTTTCTTCGGGCTACGGAAATGACGTTAGCTCCTTCATTTAATAATAATTCTGCGATAGCTCTTCCAAAGCCACTGCTGGCACCACAGACGATAAAACGTTGGTTTTTGATTTTTAAATCCATGTTTTCTTTAAATATTTTTTTAAAATTCTAAAGCATTTCATTGTCAAAGAGCTGATAAACAAAAGGACGAATAATGTTACAGGGACGAAAATAACTGTGTATATATACCAAAATGAACACTGATGAGCAATATGGTCAGCAGGATGAAAATCAGAATAGAAAAGAAGTTTATTATGATGAATTGCGGAAATAAAACCGTATCTTTGCAGGCTTAAAATTGTTACGAAGTTTGCAATTCCCAAATTATGGTATGCTGAACCGGTCTTAGCACTTATAGCTAATTACTCTGATAACCAGCACTGATTCTTGCCATAGTTCCTGAATAGTTCCGAGATGAGTTCAGGCTTAGGTTTTAGGATGCGATTTGGGGTGCTGAACTCTCAGTTGATAAGTAATTTCATCAACTTCTTATTAATAAAAACCTGTTTATGTATAAAGATATTAGAAATATTGCGATCATCGCTCACGTTGACCACGGTAAAACGACCCTGGTTGACCAAATGCTGAAACAGAGCGGTACCTTTCGTGAAAACCAGGAAGTTCAGGAGCGCGTAATGGATTCAGGCGATCTGGAGAGGGAGAAGGGTATTACTATCAGTTCAAAGAATACTGCTGTCAAATGGGGGGAAACAAAAATTAATATTGTTGATACGCCGGGCCATGCCGACTTTGGCGGGGAAGTTGAGCGTATCCTGAAGATGGTTAATGGTGTAATTTTGTTGGTGGATGCCGCCGAAGGCCCTCTTCCTCAAACTAAATTTGTATTGCGGAAATCACTAGAATTGGGGTATGAGCCTATAGTGGTGATTAACAAGATTGACCGTAAAGATGCGCGTCCGGATGATGTCTTAAATGAAATTTTCGACCTCTTTGTGATGCTCAATGCCTCCAATGACCAATTGGATTTTCCTATAATTTATGCGGAAGGTATCAATGGTATTGCCAAAGAAGAGCTTGAGGATGACAATATGGACTTGAAACCACTTTTTAATAAAATTATTGAACATATCCCAGCTCCTGAGCAAAATGTTAATGCTCCTTTCAAGATGCTGGTTAGCAGCATCGACTGGAATGATTATGTCGGACGCATCGCCATTGGAAGGGTGGAGCAGGGTACCATTAAACAGAACCAGGAAATTGCCTTGCTTAATCGCAAGGGGGAACTAAAAGAGAAAGCCAAAGCGACCAAATTATTTACTTTTAACGGATTGAAACGTGAACCTGTCGAGAACGCCGTTGCAGGAGATATCTTTGCCCTTGCAGGGTATGAGAAAGTAGATATTGGAGATACTCTGACCGCTACAACCGACATGACTGCACTGGATTATTATGATATAGACCAGCCCACGATGGCTATGTTTTTCCGGGTAAATAATTCTCCGTTTGCCGGGCGGGAAGGTGATTATGTTACTTCAAACATGATTAAAGATCGTTTGATGCGGGAAATCCGTACCAACGTCTCTATTAAAGTCGAACAGACCGAAGACCCTGACATCTATAAGGTTTCAGGTCGTGGTGAACTGCAGCTTGCCATTCTTACGGAGACGATGCGGCGTGAAGGCTATGAATTTGCTGTTTCACGACCCGAGGTGATCTATCGTGAAATAGATGGTCAGCGTCACGAACCTTTTGAAGAGGTTGTCGTTGATGTGCATCAGGATTATGCTAACCGTGTCATCGATAATCTTCAGCAGCGAAAGGGAATTATGACTTCTATGACACAGGAAGGGGAAAATAATCGCATTATTTTTAAAGTCCCGTCTCGCGGGCTTATTGGTTTTCGAAGCGAGATGCTCACCGAAACGCGGGGTACGGGCATCATGCACCAGCAGTTTGATTCCTATGAACCCTTTGCGGGAAAAATACCCGGGCGAAATAGTGGAGCACTTATCGCTTTAGAACAAGGAGAAGTCACCGGTTACGGCCTTGAAGGATTGCAGGACCGGGGCATATTTCTTGTAGAGCCGGGTGACCCTGTTTATGCTGGACAGGTAGTGGGGATAAATAATCGATCGGATGATTTGGTTGTGAATGTAGTAAAGAAAAAGAACCTGACCAATCATCGTGCTACCCAAACGGCTGATGCTGTTAAAATAGCCCCCGCAAAGAAAATGAGCCTGGAACAATGCATCGAATTTATTGATAATGATGAGCTTCTGGAGGTCACTCCCCAAAGCCTGCGAATTCGTAAAATGTACTTAGATCATAACGAGCGAAAACGCGCTGAAAAACAAAAAGAATTCGCCTAGCTAGTTCATTTAGGCGTCTTTATATAGGGCCGGGGTAACCGGCCCTTTTTATTTTAAAGTGGTATGGGAAGGCGATTCATAGCACAAACAATGAAACAACCAAGATGTTCAATCCGTAAGGTAGCCGCTGAATATCAGCTTCGTAAATGATGAAGCTTTTTTACATTACTAATCCTAAATACCAAAATTAATAGAGCTTAAATGAAATTCCATTGTAAACTTTTCATTCTACTATCAATACTATTTGTGGGCGGTGCTTATTCAAAGGCGCAGGCACAACAAAAGCATGAGCAGGAATCAACCTTTAATGCACATGAGGTTTTTAGTCCATTGTTCATGGAAGATCAGGCTAACGGTTTTCACAGTGCTACCGGGATGCCCGGCCCACAATACTGGCAAAACCGTGCGGACTATGAAATTTCCGCTACCTTGGATACGACACGGAAAAGGTTATCCGGTAACGTTACAATTATCTACAAGAATAACAGCCCTTACAACCTTAATTTTGTTTGGTTGCAGCTGGACCAAAATACATTTAGAGAAGATTCTCGGGGGACAGCCGTTTCACCGGTTACAGGAGGTCGGAATACTGTAGATAGTTATACCAAGGGATATGATATTCAATCGGTGTCTGTACAGATAGGGCGAAAAGAGCGTAAAGCCGACTATCTGGTTAGTGATACCCGCATGCAAATTCGATTGCCTGAGGCATTAAAAGCTGATGGAAAAGAGATGAAGATTTCTATTAATTATTCCTTTTCTATTCCTGAATACGGCATTGACCGGATGGGTAGAATAAAAACAAAGAATGGCTGGATTTATACTCTGGCTCAGTGGTATCCCCGAATGGAAGTATTTGACGAAGTAGAAGGGTGGAATACCCTTCCATACCAGGGAGCAGGGGAGTTTTATCTGGAGTATGGAAGTTTCGATTATCGTATTACCGTGCCCTCGGATATGCTGATAGTTGGGTCGGGCGAACTGCAGAATCCCAAAGATGTCTTGACCAGACATGAAAGGGAGCAACTCGATAAGGCTCGTGCAAGTGACAAAACTATTATGATTCGAACGCAGGAAGATGTTGAAAATTCAGCGCCACGTTCGGATAAGGATATGCTGACATGGCATTTTAAAGTTAAACAGGCCAGAGATATATCCTGGGCTGCTTCAAAAGCTTTTATCTGGGATGCAGCACGCATTAATTTACCAAGTGGAAAGAAGGCGCTGGCACAATCGGTATATCCCGTGGAAAGTGCTGGAGATAATGCGTGGGGGCGGTCCACCGAATATGTCAAAGGAGCCATTGAATTATATTCCAGGCAGTGGTACGAATATACCTATCCGGTTGCTACTAATGTGGCGGGAAATGAGCAAGGAATTGAATACCCCGGAATCGTTTTCTGTCACTACAAAAGCAAAGGAGGAGAATTATGGCACGTAACCAATCATGAGTTTGGTCATAACTGGTTCCCAATGATTGTAGGTACTAATGAACGAAAGTATGCTTGGATGGATGAAGGGTTCAATACTTTTATTAATGATGTGGATACGAAGGAGTTTAATGACGGCGAATTTTATCATAAGCAAAACCCTCAGCAGATGGCCCGATTTGTTTTCAACTCAAATAGCGAGGCCGTTTTTAATATTCCGGATGTAATCCAGCCTCAGAATATTGGGCTCGAAGCGTATGTAAAACCCGGTATGGCATTACATATGTTGCGTAACGTTGTCTTGGGCAAAAAACGGTTTGATTATGCATTTCGAACCTATATCGACCGTTGGGCTTTTAAACACCCTACCCCTTGGGATTTCTTTAACACCATAAATGATGCAGCAGGTGAAGATCTGGGATGGTTTTGGAAAGAGTGGTTTATTCATGATTGGGAGCTCGACCAAGCCGTAAAGGGTGTCAGGTATATTAAAGGGGATCCCAAAAATGGAGCCTATATTACTATTCTCAACAAGAAGAAAATGGCGATGCCTGTCAGTATCTCCGTAAAAGAGGAAAATGGCCATACCGGTATCAAAAGGCTCCCGGTAGAGATCTGGCAGCGTGGCCCCGAGTGGACATTTAAATATCCCTCTACTTCAAAAATCGAGGTCGTACAGCTGGATCCCAATCAGGAGTTGCCAGATATAAATTCTGATAACAATAGATGGAAAAATATTGAGCCTGTTCCGAAAGGAGTTACCACCCAGAGTATTATTGATCACTATATAAACGCTATTGGCGGGACCGAAAAGTTGGAAAAAGTCAAAGATATGGAACTGGTCATGAGCAGTGAGGTGCAGGGCTACAAGCTGAGAATAACACAGAAGAATAAAGCTCCTGATAAGTATAGCAGGGTTATAGAAATTCCTTCTGTTGGCAAAGTTGTGAGTAGTGTCAAGATAGATGGGGACAGCATAGCTGTTATGACCCCAGCTGGCCAGTCGCCCAAACTTTCGCCACAACAAAAGAAAGCGATGCAAAAAGGAGCCACTATTTTTCCGGAACTGAAATATAATTCTGATAACTATAAAACCCGCCTTTTGGGTAAGGAGAAGGTTAATGGTACGGAGACTTATC
>JASFMR010000002.1:0-79536 GCA_050117475.1 Balneolaceae bacterium
CACATATTTGGGAGGAAAATCCCGAGATAAAATATTGCAGTTTACCCCAAAGATGCTGCCGGAATTGATCACACAATTTATAGCCGTTTTGGTATGGTCACCCATGATGACTCCCAAAAATTGCTGGCCGGTTTCTATTTCATTGCCGGTTTTCCAGTCGGTAATTCGGATAGGACTGTAATTGGTTTTCAGATTTGAAACCGTGGTCCCGGCCCCGAAGTTACACCATTGTCCCACTATGGAATTACCGATATACCCATCATGGGCTTTATTGGAATAGGAGTGAAATATCGTGTTGCTGACTTCGCCTCCCACTTTACAGACGGGACCTATGGTAGTATCAGGATAAATATTTGCGCCCATTTTAATGATAGCATCTTTACAGACTGCGACAGGGCCCCGGATATAGGACCCGGCCATAATGGTGGCATTTTCTCCGATAAAAATAGGGCCTTCGTCAGCGTTAAGTACACATCCGGCTTCAACCGTCGCTCCATCCTGAATATGGATGGCACTGGGATTTTGAAGTACAGCTTTGCTTGAGATATTGGTATCAGTTTCCGAATCAAGATTCATAAACTCAAGATCGCGAAAAATTTGTTCCCCATTAATCAGGAACAAATCCCAGAGATTATTCATAGAAGGATAGTCGGCGGTCTCCAATACAAAGAGGTTGTTAAAGTTGGGCGAGCCTGTGCCAAGCCACTTTTTGGAATCACTTCCATTTACAGCAGCGGCAATAACCGTGTTTCTATGTTGCAGGCATTGGCCCTCTTCAAGATTATTAATTTTTTCTATAAGATCGTCGGTCGGCAGGTAACGGCTGTTTATCCAGATGCATTTTTGGGTACCATCAATTTGACCAGAGTCAAATACATCTTTTAAGCTTGGGCGCAATATTCTACTGAAATCCGATGTTTTTAAGGCATGGGCCCATTTTTCAGAGATGGTAAAAATGCCGGTTCGAAGATCATCGACGGGGCGTGTTAGCGCCAGCGGGTGAAAATTTGTAAACTTTGGGTCCTCAAAAAAACATAACTGCATGATAAATAGCGTCTTTAGTTATGTGATTATTGTTTCAAAATATTAAAGAGAATGATAAATTTACTTTATAATAATTTTACTCAGAGAGACAGTATAATAAAAATAGGAATGTAAATAAGAGAATAACTCATGTGCGGAATAGTTGGTTATGTTGGTGACAAAAAAGCAAGCGATATTATTATTAAAGGTCTGGAAAGGCTGGAATATCGCGGATATGATTCGGCGGGGATTGCTTTATTAAATGGAAAGCTTGATATAAAGAAAGGCAAAGGTAAAGTTAAAGCACTTAGAAAAAAAGTCAGAGGGGAGGGGGCAGATGGCTTTATTGGTATTGGACACACGCGGTGGGCTACGCACGGGGCGCCCAATGATGTGAATTCTCATCCTCATATAAGTGAATCCGGTAAAATTGCCTTGGTCCATAACGGTATCATCGAAAACTACAGCTCTCTCAAAAAAGAGCTACAAAACAAAGGCCGCGTATTCCATACCGAAACGGATACAGAGGTGGTGGCTCAGCTTATCGAAGAGATTTACGAACATGGCGAAGATATTACGTTTGAGCAGGCTGTTCAACTAGCTCTAAAGCAGGTGGTGGGAACGTATGGGCTGGCCATCCTGAATACGGAGGAACCTGATCGCATTATTGTAGCTCGAAAGGGATCCCCCTTACTCTTGGGGATCGGGGACGGTGAAATGTTTGTGGCCTCAGATGCTTCTCCCATTGTGGGATATACCAATAAGGTTGTTTACCTGGATGATGGGGAGATGGCTGTTGTTTCAAAGGACAGTTATGAAGTGAAGACTATTGAGGATGTCTCGCTCACAAAAAAAGTTCATGAGTTAGCCATGAGTATTGAGGAAATTGAAAAAGGCGGATACCCGCATTTCATGCTCAAGGAGATTTTTGAGCAGCCGCGGGCTATCGCCGACTGTTTGCGGGGGCGGTTGGATGTTGAGAAGCATACTGTGCAGCTGGGTGGAATTGCTGATGTGCTTGATAAACTTGTCAATGCGAAGCGACTCATAATTGCAGCTTGTGGCACAAGTTGGCATGCCGGGCTGGTAGGCGAATATCTTTTCGAGCACCTTGCAAAATTGCCAGTCGAGGTTGAGTACGCATCCGAGTTCCGATATCGCGAAGCACTGATAAATGATGACGATGTGATGCTGGTGATTTCACAGAGCGGGGAAACTGCTGATACACTGGCGGCTTTACGAACGGCCAAGGAAAGGGGGGCACTAGCACTTGGGGTGTGTAATGTTGTAGGATCAACAATTGCACGTGATACGGATGCCGGCGTTTATACCCATGCAGGACCCGAAATAGGCGTGGCCTCCACCAAGGCTTTTACAACACAGGTTTCTGTGCTGGCTATGATGGCAATTCTATTGGGCCAAAAACGGAATGCGATCAAGCCGGAATATGCCAACCGTCTTATTGAAGAGCTGAACATAATCCCCCAAAAAGTGGAGAAGATCCTTGAAAAAAGTGAGGATATAAAGGAGATGGCCAAGCTGTTTACTTATGCGCCAAATTTCTTGTACCTGGGACGAACCTATAATTTCCCAGTTGCATTGGAAGGAGCACTCAAGTTAAAAGAGATTTCTTATATCCACGCAGAAGGTTATCCCGCGGCTGAGATGAAGCATGGTCCTATTGCACTGATCGATGAAATGATGCCCGTTGTGGTTATAGCCGCCACAGAACATACCAACGACAAAATGATTAGCAATATTGAAGAGGTTAAAGCCCGTAAAGGACGCATTATTGCAATTACAGGTGAAGAGAATAGAGAAGTTATTGATCTGGCGGAATTCTCGTGTTCTATACCTGAAACCGAAGATTGTTTGACACCGCTGTTGACTTCTATTCCATTACAGCTTCTCTCCTACTATATTGCCGTAAATCGTGGTTGCAACGTTGATCAACCACGGAATCTTGCTAAAAGTGTGACGGTAGAATAGAAAGGTCGCTAAACTCGTTCATCTTAAGTAGCTTGCTTAATGGAGGGTTACTTTTTGATGCTTCAAACGAATCTCCCCGGTTGGGTGTTATTATCATCATTATGACCCGTTTAAAAATTAAAAATATGGTTTGTGACCGATGCATTATGTCTGTACGTGATGTGTTGGAAGATCTTGGCTTTCGTGTAAATAGTGTTAGCCTGGGACAGGCTGATATAGTAGAAAATCCGGGTGAAGAGGAACTTGAGCTTATTGCCGAAAAGCTCAGGGATAAAGGTTTTGAACTGATTCGAAAGAATAAAGAAGCATTAGTTGAACAAATAAAAGCACAGCTTATTAAATACCTTAAATACCTTGAATCGGAAGATAATCCCAAAAAACTTTCTGATTATTTATCTGAACATCTTCACCATAATTATAGCTACCTGAGTAACCGCTTTTCGACCCTTGAGCACTCAACCATTGAAAATTATCTTATTCACCTGAAGATAGAGCGAGTGAAAGAGTTGTTGAGCTACGAGGAGATGACACTCAGTGAAATTGCCTGGAAACTTAATTACAGCAGTGTTCAGTACCTTTCCAATCAGTTTAAAAAAGTGACCGGAGAAACGGTAAGCTCTTTCCGAAAACATATGAACAAGGATACCCGCCGGTCTTTGGACACCATCCAATAATAGCCAAAAATTTTACACATTTTATTTAAATTATCATAACGGCTTGTCGGTCACTGAATCTTATTATTCCAGTGAATTGAGATTAAAACCAAGTTATTATGAAACAGAAACTGGAAATCAAAGGTATGCATTGCGCTAGTTGCGTTTCTTCGGTCGAAAATTCACTGAAGAAATTAGATGGTGTTAATGGGGCCAATGTTAATTTGGCGACCGAATCGGCATTGATTGATTTTGATACAGCTAAAGTGAATCGTAACGATTTGAAAAAAGCTGTTGAGAATGTTGGATACGAAGTCGTTGAGAATAAAGAAACGAAAACGCTGCAGGTAGAAGGCATGCATTGTGCCAGCTGCGTGGCTTCTGTCGAAAATGCATTGAAGCGCTTGGATGGGGTTTATAATGCCTCTGTAAACCTTGCAACTGAATCTGTTTCTATAGAGTACAATCCAGATATTGTCGGGGACAATGGTTTTAAAAAGGCTATTGAAAGCCAGGGATACAAATTGCCTGACAATAAAGAAAAGCGCACTCTGAAGATAGCGGGTATGCACTGTGCCAGCTGTGTGGCTTCTGTGGAAAATGCTCTTAAAGCAATAGATGGTGTAGAAAAGGTGTCAGTCAACCTTGCGACAGAATCAGCTCAGCTTACATTTGAGCCTGGCAAAGTTAGATTTAGCGATTTTGTTACGGCTGTAGAGAACGTCGGTTATGAAGTAGCCCCGGAAGATTCCGGAGAGGTTTACAGCCGCAGGAATACCGAAAAGGAAAAGGACCAGCAAAAGATTGATAAAGCCTATGATAAAATGTGGTGGTCCTGGGCGGTAACGATCCCCATCATTTTATGGATGATTCCGGATATGGTATTTGGATATCCTTTTTTGGGGAAAACAGGTTACGATATTGGTATGATTGTTTTATCGTCCATTGCCCTTTTTTATCCCGGTTTGGAAACGTTGAGAAGCGCATGGAAATCCGGTATACATCTGGCACCCAACATGGATGTGCTTATAGCGATGGGAACCATCGCCTCACTGGCGACGGGTTTTGTTTCCCTCTTTCATCAGTTTGGAATCGGACCGGCATTCCACAGTTTTGCCGGTATTGCCGGAATGATTATGGCATTCCACCTTACGGGCCGTTTTGTGGAGACAAAAGCCAAGGGACGGGCATCACAGGCAATTAAAAAGTTACTGACACTCGAAGCAAAAGAAGCTACTATTGAACGCAATGGAAAAGAAATAAAAATACCGGTACCCGAACTTCAGAAAGGCGATGTTATGATCGTGAAACCCGGGGAGAAGATTCCGACGGATGGCGTGGTTATTGGCGGAGAAAGCAGTGTGGATGAATCTCTGGCTACCGGGGAATCCATGCCTGTAGAAAAAAAAGAAGGTGATGAAGCTATTGGGGCCACAATCAATAAGAATGGCGTATTGCGTATAAAAGCAACTAAAATCGGAAAGGATACCTTTCTGAATCAAGTCATAAAGATGGTTGAAGAAGCACAGGGATCAAAAGTGCCTATTCAGGAATTCGCGGATCGTATTACCGGCATTTTCGTGCCGGTAGTGATTGTCGTTGCATTGCTGACGTTGGTTTCCTGGTTGATTCTTCCCGAATTTTTCGGGGGAATTGCTTTGTGGGCTTCCGCCTACATACCCTGGATTAACCCTGACATGGGGGCTACTGCCCTTGCATTTTATGCGGCCATTGCGGTACTCGTTATTGCCTGTCCTTGTGCGTTGGGCCTTGCCACTCCTACAGCTTTGATGGTAGGTTCCGGGATGGGAGCTGCAAATGGGGTTTTGATTCGTAAAGGGTCTGCAATACAGGCTATGAAAGATGTGACTACAATTGTGCTTGATAAGACTGGCACCATAACAGAAGGAAAGCCCGGCGTGACGGATATAATTCCGTTTAACAGCATGACCAAAGAGACGCTAATTCAACTTTCAGCTTCTGCCGAAAGCAGCTCTGAACATCCGCTTGGGCAAGCTATTGCAGAGTATGCTAACAAGATGAACGGGGAACTGGGAAATGTCAATAAATTTGAGGCAATAACCGGCCGCGGTATCAAAGCCGAGGTTGATGGTAAACAGCTAACAATTGGGACACAAGCTTTGCTAAAAGATGAGGGAATTAAGATTGCCAGTGAGGTGGCTGATAATATGGTCCGACTCGAAAAACAGGCTAAAACAGCAGTATTGGTGGCTGTGAATCAACAATTGGCTGGTATTATCGCTGTGGCTGATACAGTGAAGGATGACAGTAAGAAAGCGATACAAGCTCTAAAACGGTTTGGTATGCAGCCGGTTATGATCACAGGAGATAATGAGCGTACGGCCCAAGCCATTGCTGCAGAAGTTGGAATTGACCGTGTCATAGCCAATGTCATGCCGGATGGCAAATCGAGCGAAATAAAACGCTTGCAGGAACAGGGAGAAATAGTTGCTATGGTTGGTGATGGCATAAATGATGCACCGGCCTTAACCCAGGCTCATGTAGGTATCGCTATAGGAACCGGAACGGATGTGGCTATTGAATCCGGTGATATTGTACTGGTTAAGGGTGACTTAAGTGCGGTAGTTAAAGCAGTGAAACTGAGTCGGGCTACCTTCAAAAAAATTAAACAGAATCTGTTCTGGGCTTTCTTTTATAATGTAGTTATGGTGCCGCTTGCTATTTTAGGGATGATGCATCCAGTCTTGGCTGAAATTGCTATGGCGTTTAGTTCGGTCAATGTTGTGACTAACTCCCGACGATTGCAAAAATTCAATATACAGCCCGAATATTGATAAATAGCGTTATATTCAGACGCGTTAAAACCTTGTGACATAAGTTTAAATCTTAAGTTAAGAAAAGTCCAAATATGGCTTCAATAAAAGTGAGCGGAATGCACTGTGAAGGATGCGAAAATCGGATTCAAAAAGTGATAGGAAAAATAGAAAGTGTTACAGATGTAAAGGCAGATAGGAATGAAGAAACAGTAGCGTTTAATTTCGATGGTACTTCAGAAACAATGAATGCTATAAAATCAAAAATTGATGAACTCGGTTATCGTGTTGATCACTGATGATGCCTCTGTGTTTTAGTAAAGTGCGGGCTCGGATACAAATACAGCCGAATAAGGGCAGTTATCAACAAAGTGTGATTTTTATCAACATGAGCTGTGGATAACTATGTGGATAACTATTTTATTTTTCTAATAATAGACTTTTTTGTAACAAAATGTATGCTTGTATCTCCTGAACATAGAAAAAGGAAAGGATATTTTTTATTTATGTCGTGTGGATAACTTGATTTTTAAACGGCTATTTCTTATTACTATAAACGTTCTTTTCTGGAAAATCTAATTTTAGTTTTGGGGATACATCAATGAAAGATTGGAAGATATTAATTCTAAAAATTACGGTGCTCGTATTGATTTGCATCGTAATGTTAACAGGTTGATAGACGGCAAAATAAATTTTACTCTATTTGCAGTATTTTCCCGAATGTTACTCCGAGGGAATTTCTGTGGATTAATTTAATCAATCAATAGTAACGTGAGTGAAAAAAACATAACTAATCTATCGTATCTTAGGGAGATAGCTGGGGGAGAAGAAGAGATAATTATAGAAACGACGGAAGTATTTATTCAAGAAATACCCCATAATCTTAAGAAGATGCAGAACCATTTTGCTAATCAGGAGTGGGATGAAATTGCCAAGCTGGCCCACAAGATAAAGCCAAATATGACGTATATGGGAATGGATCGTGCCCGAGAATTGATTCTCAAGATTGAAGAACAGGCACGGTCGGAAAACATTACGGAAGATTTAGGGGCAATGGTCGTAGAATTTAAAGATCTTTGCAACTCAGCAGTGGAAGAATTATCGGGTAGCGTCGAAGAGCTGAAGTCAAAATAGGCTGTATAACATTTTATTTTTTTTTCCGTACACCCGACAAACCAAAATTAAAATTGGTGTACGATTATGAGTTGGATTTTAAAATTGTTTTTAAACGGTGCGGGAATTTTTATCATTGGCTATTTCTTAAAAGGCGTTGAAATAAAAAGTTTTTTTACGGCGCTGGGCGTGGCTCTGTTATTGGCGCTGGTAAATACTTTTGTAAAACCTATATTGGTTTTCTTAACGCTTCCTTTAACGGTAATTACATTCGGACTATTTATCTTGGTGATAAATGCGTTGATGTTGATGCTGGTGGATGCCCTGGTAGATGGAATGAAGATCAAAAATTTTGGGTGGGCCTTTTTGTTCGGTTTGTTGCTTTCTATCCTTAATGTGGGATTTTTCTAATTACGCCACATTGGCATTTTCAATGACTGACCCACTGCTACCCTGCGGGTTGTTGATTTCAAGCGTATAGATCTTAGCGGGCGGCAGATTCAGGAAAACAATTTTCTTGTTATGGCCATATTTTTCAACAACCTTTTCTTCAAAATCACTCTTGAAATCTCTGAATTTCACATATTTAAAATAACTTATATAGGCCTTGGCTGAACACAGTTCTAGTTTTTTTTCCCATATTTTGGTACTCGTTTCTTCCGGCATATTTTCATAAGGAAGACTGGAAAAAATAAAATCATAATGATACTGGGGTTGGAACTTTAGAATATCAGTGTGATGAATTCTGACATTCGATTGTTGATACCTTTTTTTTATGATTTGGTAGAACTTCTTATGTATTTCAACAATATCAAAATGATCTTCTGCACGAAGATGTTTTGTGATCTGCTTGGTTAAAGGACCGGTTCCAGCACCGATTTCAAGTATTCGAAGTGGTGGGCAGTTGTGTTTTGAAAGTCGCTGTCGAAACTTTGTGACTAAATCTTTAGCCAGGAATTTTGAGCTTGGAGCAATAGCTCCGATTTGCTTTAGGTCTTTCAAAAAGTAAAGCAAATGTTCCAATAATCCTCCTATTTCAATAATTATGATTCGTAAAATGTAATAAAGCTAAACGAATATGGCTAGTAGATACGCGGTTAATTTGCAAATAATTATGTTACCATCCCTGGTACTCACCATAAGCGCTTTCTATGGCTAATTATTGTATGAACAAAATATTTTTTTACAACTCTAGAACTAAATTATTTGACTCGTAAGGGTACGAATCTAAATTATAGGCTATCTAAAACAACTCAAATAAACTTAAAAAATCCATTATGAATCGAACTCTCTTCAAAATTTTCAGGAGACTTGGCATTTTCATTTTGGGAGCGGCATTATTGGCAGGTTGTGCTGCATTCCATAAAACAGCCAAAAAAGGCACGAATTCTAAATCTTCACAGAAGAAGGGTAAATATAAGCCTTATAGTGAGGTTATAACGGATGAAGCTAAAACAGATAAAGGCTTATTTGATGTCCACGAAGTAGACGGTACATATTATTATGAAATTCCCGACAGTATGTTGAATCGTCAAATGTTGCTAGTCAGTCGTATTGCCGGAACACAAGAGAATCTTAGTTTCGGCGGTGCCGGGATGAAAACACAATCCCAGCAGGTTATTCGCTGGCAAAAGAAAGGGGATCAAATTCTCCTTCGACATGTCTCATATGAAAATATTGCCGATCCCGAGGATCCTATTTACAAATCGGTTCAACAGAATAATTTTGAACCCGTTGTTTACAGTTTTGATATAAAAGCGCTTGGGAAAGACTCCACAACAAAGGTTATCGATGTTACCCGGTTTTTTTCTTCTGATGTGCCTCTGATAGGGGGACTTAGCAACAGGCAGCGGAAAGAGTTTCAGGTACGCCGGCTGGATACCGACCGTAGTTTTATTGATAATATCCACTCTTACCCCAGGAATATTGAAACAAAGCATATCCTGACGTACGATTCGAGTAATCCTCCGGCCGATCAGGCAACGGGAACGATTTCCCTTGAGATGAATCAGTCGATGGTGTTGTTGCCAAAGGTGAAAATGGAAAAACGTGCTGTTGATGACCGTGTCGGCTATTTTAGTATTCAGCAGACACGTTATGGCGGTGACCGGAAAAAAGCTGATAAAGAGCAGTTCATTACCCGTTATAAGCTGATTCCCAAAGACAAGAAAGCCTACCTGAGAGGAGAACTCGTTGAACCCGTGAATCCCATTGTATATTATGTTGACCCTGCTACCCCCCAAAAATGGCGTCCTTATATAGAAGAGGGTATTGAAGATTGGAATAAGGCATTTGAGGCGGCCGGATTTAAAAATGCAGTCATTGCTAAAGATCCTCCAACCAAGGAAGAGGATCCTGAATTCAGTCCGGAGGATGTACGATATTCCGTAGTCCGGTATGTGGCTAATGACATTCCCAATGCTCAAGGGCCGAATGTACATGATCCGCGTACCGGCCAGATTCTCGAGGCGGATATCTTGTGGTATCACAATGTGATGAACTTATTGCGCGACTGGTATTTTGTACAGACGGCAGCAGCGAATCCCGAGGCGCGGCATGTTGAGTTTTCTGATGAAACAATGGGCCGTTTGATCCGTTTTGTATCTTCGCACGAAGTAGGCCACACTTTAGGGCTCCCCCACAACTGGGGATCGAGTTATGCCTACCCTGTGGATTCTCTTCGCTCCCCTACTTTTACCGCTACACACGGGACTGCCCCCTCTATTATGGATTATGCGCGATTTAATTACATTGCCCAGCCTGGGGACGGTGTGAAAGATTTCCACCCGGCTATCGGGGATTATGACAAGTGGGCCATCAAATGGGGTTATACCTGGTTCCCGGAAAGCATGAGTAAAGAAGAAAGGCGCGCCAAACTTAATGAGTGGACACGTGAGAGATCTGAGGATCCGATCTATTTCTATGGCAGGCAGTCTGTTAGTAAGATTGATCCGCGTTCTCAAAATGAGGATCTTGGTAATGATGCAATGAAAGCCAGCGAGCTGGGTATTGCCAACCTCAAACGCATAACATCGCACTTGATTGAGTGGACGGAGCGCGACGGCGCTAATTACGATGATTTGGAAGAACTGTACAATAACGTGGTGGCCCAGTGGAGTCGTTATATGGGACATGTGACCAAGAATATTGGCGGGGTGTATGAAACGTACAAGACGTACAATCAGGATGGCCCGGTATATAAATTTGTCTCTGAGGATATTCAGCAGCGAGCGATGGATTTCCTTGTAGATTATGCGTTTACTACTCCGACCTGGATTCTGAACCGGGATATTCTCGGGCGCATCAACCAATCCACGGCTGTAGATAATATGCGGAGTACCCAGGAGCGTGTGCTGGATGATTTGTTAGATCCGCAACGGATTGCACGGCTTATTGAATTTGATTCTCGTTCTTCGGTTGAAACGTATGATGCCTTCAAGATGATGGATGATGTCCGTAATGGCATTTGGAGTGAGCTGGATGACAACAGTAAGATTGATGTGTACCGGCGAAACTTGCAGCGAGCTTATATCGAACGCATGAAATATCTGATGACGGAGGAACTGCCGGATATTCCCAGCAGGTTCAAGGAGTTTTATGGCTGGACCGATGTTGATGTGAGCCAATCGGACATTCGTCCGATCGTTCGAAATGAACTCGAGATGTTGCTTCGCGATATCAAACAATCCAAAAATAGGATAAATGATCGTGCTACCCAGGTTCACCTGGCTGATGCAGAAGTTCGTATCCAAAATATTCTGGATCCCGAGCAACAGTAATTAAGATATTGTGATCGAGTTTTAGAGCCCCCCGATTTATATCGGGGGCTTTTTTTATTAGTAATGGGTTGAGATTGAGGATTCAAACGAATTGCTAATTGCGTATTACAAAATCACGGTTTCCCCAAAAAAGGCTGATGCCAATCCCTACACACACGACTACAAGAGTCCCTATTGGATTCAGCCACAGGTACTCTATACTTTTGGTAAAGCCTTCGGGTATTGTTTGCCACGGCATTATGATTTTTAATGTGTTTCCGTGTTCATAAATGCGGTCCAGCAGAAATACCGATCCCATACCGGATATCAGACCGGCAAGGGCTCCTGGGCCATTGGCTTTTTTTACCCAGAGTAATAAGATGAAGACCCCGAGAATAGAGCCATAAAAATAGCTTCCTACTTTATTGACAAGTTCTATAATGGAACTGGTTTCCCCAAAGATAATGGCGGCAAGCGTGGCCAACGTCCCCCAGAATAGCGTTGCGACGCGCGATGATTTTAGGTACCAGGATTCACTGCGTTCCTTAGTATCCAGTCGTTTGTACCAATCAATGATCGACACGGTAGCCAGGGCATTCAGTTCGCTGTCTATACTGGATAATGCTGCTGCAAAGATCCCGGCAACTATAAGACCAATGATACCTGCAGGCATTTCATGAAGAATAAAATAGGGCAGGATGTAATTAGTATCGTTTAAGCTGGACTTGGTAATCTCCTCTTCCCGTTCCAATTCCGATTGCCGAACTTTTACCAGATGGTTGTCTGCTTCTCTCAATTCTTCTGCATTTTCGGGGCTCTTATTTTTTAAAAAATCAAAAGCGGCATTTCTGCGTTTTAGGTACGTGGCTTCGTATTCTTGTTGTAATAATTCTGCGGCAATGGCGGAATGATTATTTTGAGCTGTTGTTTCGGACTCGCGAAAGGTTATCGGAGCAGGGCCAAAGATATAGAATACATAAAGCATGGCTCCTAACAGGAGAACAAAAAATTGCATTGGCACTTTGGCGTATGCCGTTAATAAAAGTGATTTGCGAGCATCTGTTAATGATCTTGCTGTCAGGTAACGCTGTACTTGTGTTTGGTCGGTTCCGAAATAGGACAGCATTAAAAAGATGGCAGCGAACACGCCGCTCCAAATATTATACTTTTGGCTTAAATCAAAAGTAAGGTCGATGGATTTTAGTTTACCAAGTGTACCGGCCAGGTATAGGGAGTCTGAAAAATCAATCCCCTGTGGCATTTGATGCAGGATCCAAAAGAAGCTGAATATGAGCCCGAACAGTAACACTATCATCTGTTTGACGTCCGTGCGAATAACCCCACTGACTCCCCCTACCATAGTATAAAAGGTTGCAGTGATGCCTATAATAAGGATGGTCGGCGTCAATGGAAGACCAAGCAAAAGAGAAAGAACATAGGAGGGGGCCGCTATGACTACTCCGTCGG
This sequence comes from Balneolaceae bacterium, assembly GCA_050117475.1. GTDB lineage: Bacteria > Bacteroidota > Rhodothermia > Balneolales > Balneolaceae > Fodinibius. Next base: position 12,799 of record JASFMR010000002.1, read on the forward strand.
CTAATCCGCGAGAAACAAGGAACAGGAAGCTGGTGAAAAGTCGGGTTGGCAAGCCAAATCGTTCTTCCAGTACCTCATAAGCGCTATAATTCTTCATCTTGTTGAAGAATGGAACGAGCGTTAGGCAAAGAATAATCATGGCGAAGGGTATAGCGAGGTAGGTTTGTATAAATCTCATATCCTCCACATAAGCTTGCCCGGTCGTTCCGATGAATGTAATGGCAGATGCTTGTGTTGCCATCACGGATAATCCCATGGCCCACCACGGCATGGATCGGTTTGCAAGGAAAAAACCTTCAATGTTATCGCTTTCCTTGCCATGTCGGGTTCCATCCCATACAGTATACCCGAGGAATGCAATAAGTACCAGCCAGTCGATCCAGTGCATAAATGCTAAATTGGAAAATTGAAAAAATAGGTGAACAGGCCAAGAAGGAGGATATAGGCAATGCCGATCCCGAGCACAAGCCAGTAGTTAAAATTGAATCTTGGATTTTTATCGCTTTCTGTCATGTTGAAATACCACCATTAGAAAGTAAGAGTCCGATGCGTAAGACGGTTTTATGCTTGTGGATTACGATTGGCCAACGTTCTGAAGTACATCCATCAGGGCCTCAATATCCATTTTGTCGTTGTAAACGTTTGGGGAAATGCGGATCGCAGAACCTCGGACCGATATATGAATATTCCGTTGATCCAAGTTTCGCTTGAGTTTATCGGTTGTGATATGTGACGGGAGTCGAATTCCAAACATATGATCCGCTCTCCAATTTTTATCCTCGATCATGTAGCCTATTCCGGGTAGTACCTGAACCAGTTCTGATGTAAGATCGCGGCAGTAATGTTGAATATTTCCAGGTTGCCAAGACAGAACTTGGGTTAGAGCTTCAATCATCATTGGAACCAGGATAAAATTGCTCCGCTCACCAACGTCATACCGCTGGGCCCCGGGTTGGTAGCCTTCCTCGAAATCAATCAGAGCACTGAAATCTTCACTGTCCTTACGTGTGATCCAACCCTCTTCCAGGGGAATTCCTTGTTGTAACCGGGGGCTGAAATAGCCCAGTGCCATTGAATAGGGGCCCATCAGCCATTTATAGCCCGCGCAAATCAGGGCATCCGGGGTAATTTCTTGTACATCAAAAGGAAGGGCTCCCACCGACTGAGTTCCGTCGAGCACAAAATAAGCACCTGAATCGCGTGCTTGTTTTCCAATTGATTTCAAATCAAACAGGGTCCCGTCAGTCCAATGTACACTCCCAATTGCGACCAGCAGCGTGTCGTGATTGATGGTATCCAGAATTCGTTGATTCCATTCAAGCCCCCGGTTATCATATTCCGAAGGCGGATCTACAATTTCCAACTTGCATCCATATTTTTGGCAGTAACGCTTCCAGACGTATACATTACTTGGAAACTGTTCTCCTGCAATAATGATGGTATTCCCCTTTTGAGGATTCAAATTTTTAGCAACAGTTGCCAATCCATATGACACGGCGGGCAGAATAGCGATATCGTTCGGATGTCCAGCATTAATAAGATCGGCAAAGAGCGAGCGTAGTCTGTTGCTATCATCAAAAAAATGCTCCGGGGTAATTTCCCAGGGGTGCTCTTTTTGTTGAATCCCACAATTACCGGCTTCTTTAACCGATTTCAACATCGGGGAAAGGTAAGAACAATTTAGGTAGTGATGATTTTCATCAAGCGAGAATAAATGTTTTTGGCAGTCCATGCCTGTTTACAATTGTATGATTAAGAGTTTAAATACACCTTTAAAGTAACATTTAATGTAAAACGTTCAATTTTTCAACTGGTCGGAAATCCGGAAACTTTCAGGCCCCAGTTGAAAAAGCACATCAAGGATAGAACACTCCTGCTCAAATCCTTCAAAATGCTGATGATACTGGGGATGGTCGAACTCTGGATCATGCTTAGTTGTTGCCTGCCGCTGGTAATGACGGCTCTCATACTCTTGAAGCAGGATATCAGCATCCAGCTTCTTGGATAACAAATCGGGGTCCGATGTATATTCCGGGAGATCGCTTGCAAACTCATACTCTACTTTAATATCCATAAAACGAAATAAACGGCGCTGTATAAACAAGATAAAATCCATCAGGTAGGTATAATCAAAAGCGGTCTTAAAATCGGCATTAATTTCGGGCTCATAAAAATCGTAATAAATGCTATTGCGATAATTATACTCCAGGGCCCGAAGCATCGGAGTTACCCAGTCTTCACTGTGATCTATCCGCACATCTCGGATAGCCTTTTTACGATCCTCGGTACGAACTGGGATGTTAATCCATTGCGTGCCTTCCGGCGTCCTGATTTGTGCCCTGTGTACACGGCTCTTGCGCGACCACCGTTCCACATCCTGTAGTATGATCCGGTCGGCCCGAAGCATCATTGCCAGATCATATAGATTGGGAGCAAATTGCGGAAGAAGAAGTGCTAATTTCATTTGGCTAGTTATGCGTGAAACGTAATGCGTGTTTAATGAATTTTGAAAATTGGCATAAGATACCCAATGAAATTAAAAAAGATGCTGTATGGTCCCTAAAAGTTTATCGAATTGCACTATTTATACCTGATCTTTCATGGATTGACATAAAACCTATTTTAGATCAGAATTTATTCTCCCTGTCAGATCAGTGTTATAGGTCAACAGGATCTATCGGTGCAAATATTACTGAGGGATATTCAAGACATTCTCACAAAGAACATGCTCGGTTTCGTGAAACAGCTCTGCAATCCGCGCGTGAAGCCAAGGATTGGAATTTCAAAAGTCGTCACATACTTGCTGATGAAACAGCCTTTCACAGAAATAAAATATTGACGGCTACAGCCAAACTATTACTCACAATGATCAATGAGCGACGTACTTCCCACAAAACTAATGAAGAAAATGTAAAATACTCCTTAAGCCCCATTAAATCTGTTTTTTCAGTCGTACCAATAACCGAATACCCTACGCTTCATTCAATAACATATAACGTATTCTCCATTATGAATAATATATTCCTCATTAGCACTACTGTGCGATAAGCCTTATTTTTGAGGCCATTGAAACAGAAATTAATCAAATTAATAAACCAGATTTATGGAAAGTACCGTACGCGTGCGATTTGCGCCATCTCCAACCGGTATGTTACACATCGGTGGACTTCGGACAGCATTATATAACTATTTGTTTGCGAAGGGGAATGACGGCATTTTTGTATTACGCATTGAGGATACCGATCAAGCTCGATATGTCGAGGGAGCTGAAGAAGATATTAAGGCATCGTTGAAATGGGCGGGCATGGAAATTGATGAAGGCCCCGAAAATCCGGGTGAGGTTGGTCCCTATCGACAGAGCGAACGCAAGGACATGTATCGCCAATATGCGGAAAAACTTGTAGAGCAGGGCAACGCCTATTATGCTTTTGATACTTCGGAAGAGCTGGACGATATGCGCGAACGGTTAAAAAAATCCGGAAATCCTTCGCCAAAGTATGATGCAATTACGCGTATGTCGATGAAAAACAGTTTAACCCTTCCTGAAGAGGAAGTAGAGCGCAGGCTCGAGGACGGCGAGGAGCATGTGATTCGCCTTAAGGTGCCGCGACGTGAAACTGTTCGTTTTGAGGATGAGATTCGCGGTTTTGTCTCCTTTGAAAGCAAAGGACTTGACGACCAAGTGCTTTTGAAGTCTGACGGGATGCCTACCTACCACCTGGCCAACGTCGTAGATGATCATCTTATGAATATTACGCATGTTATTCGGGGCGAGGAATGGCTCAGCAGTACTCCCAAGCATATCCTGATGTATGAGTACTTTGGTTGGGAGCCGCCCAGGATGGCTCACCTGCCCTTGATTATGTCGCCCAGCGGTGGAAAACTATCCAAGCGAAAAGCCGAAACGGAAGGCATCCCCATAAATACACGAGATTATATCGATCAGAAATTTGAGCCGGAAGCTGTAGTCAACTTCTTGGCCTACCTGGGGTGGAGTCCGGGCGATGATACAGAAATTCATTCAATGGATGAGTTAATCAAACTGTTTTCCCTGGATCGCGTTAGTAAAGGAGGGGCTGTTTTCGATTATAAAAAATTGGTGTGGTATAACGAACATTACCTCCGAGAAAAATCGCCGGAAGACCTTTATCCACGGGTTAGGGCTATTGCAGAGGAACATGGAATTGATCCGGATGAAGCCTACATGAAAGAGATCATTCCACTGATGAAAGAACGGGTGAGCAAGATTGAGGACTTTATTACCCAGGGACGTTTTTTCTTTGAGGATCCGGACGAATACGAAGAACAGGCCCTAAAAAAGTGGAAGCATGGAAGTGCTGAATTGCTTGCTGCCTACATAGATGAGATTGAGGGGCTGGAACCGGAAGAATTCAATGCCAAGATCTTAAAAGATAAGATTAAGGATGTTATCAAAGCCCATGATGTTGGATTTGGCAAGTTGATGATGCCTTTGCGTGTAGCAATTTCAGGAATGGGTTTTGGCCCTGATTTGATGCCTACCATTGAGCTGCTGGGCAAAGAAACTGCTATACGCCGTATAAAAAGGGCGATTGATCAATTGGGTTGAATATCTGGTTGACGATTCTTTTTGGCCATCGATGACTTAAGCTGCCTCTCAATGAGGCAGCTTTCTTTTTGGAGCTCAAAAAATCTATTCGAATGCCACTTGCCAGAGTCTCAGCCCGATCTATGATTACGGATCAAATACTTCTGGTAAATAAAGCGGGGACGTCTTATTATTGTAATTAAATATTTGAAAATATTTGTTCCGGGAACAAATGATCTTAAAAGAAAGAAGGATGGAGAATGAAACGGAAATTACTTTTTTTTGTCGCCAGTCTGGCTTTTTTATTTATATGGATTAGCTTGGGTCATGCTTCACCTGAAATGACTGCTGGTGCCGGGGAAACAGTTGCCATTGCCAAAGGAACGTGGTTGAGTATCTTGCCACCATTGGTAGCTATTGCTGTCGCCCTTATCTTTCGCCAGGTTTTGTTTGCTCTTTTCCTGGGAATCTGGACCGGGGCATTTTTAGCGGGAGGAATATCTTTCGGTGGCATTTTCAGTAGCTTTTTTACGACACTAAGTGGTTATATCGTACCGGCAACGGCTAGTGTGGATCACATGAGTATTATTGTATTTACCCTGTTGATTGGCGGTATGGTGGGTATAATTACTGATAACGGGGGAACCCGAGGCATAATAAGGGCGATAACACGGTTTGTGAGAACAAAGGTACAGGGACAGTTGATTACAGCTCTGATGGGATTCATTATTTTTTTTGATGATTATGCCAATACGATGGTTGTGGGAAATACCATGCGTCCGTTGACCGATAAACTGCGAATTTCACGCGCTAAGCTTTCTTATCTGGTAGATGCTACTGCAGCACCGGTAGCAACGATTGCTCTTGTCAGTACTTGGATTGGTGCAATGGTAGGATTTATTGCCGAAGCAGAATCCAAAATGCCTCATTTTAATGAATCTGCATATTCGGTATTTATCAATTCACTGCCGTATAACTTTTACTCTTTTTTTACGATTCTATTCGTAATATTGATTGCTTGGAGTGGTCGTGACTTTGCTGCGATGCTAAAATCGCGGATCAATTTGTATAAAGCTAAGCATGATCCCAAACTTGATCATTACAACCTTTGGAAAGATAAGATTGCAGAGGATGAAAAGGAACAAAAGGTCTCTCACTGGACGAATGCAGCCATTCCTATCGTTACGTTAATTTTCGGAACGGTAGTGGGCTTGTTGATAACCGGGCAGGGCGGCACCATACAGTCGGTTATAGAAACTGCGGATTCATATAAGGCGCTTTTATGGGGATCATTGTTGGCATTGGTGATTGCTGTCGTAATATCTATGGTAAAAAACCTTCTCGATATGGAGGATATGCTCAAGGGTATGATGGAAGGCATGCACACCATGTTTGATGGGTTATTGATTTTGGTCATGGCCTGGGCTCTCAGTGCGATAACAGTGGAGCTTGGAACGGCAGATTATTTGATTTCTGTATTTGGGGAAGCCCTTAATCCCTATTGGTTGCCTGCCATCATCTTGATTCTTTCTGCATTGACTTCTTTCGCAACGGGGTCAAGCTGGGGAACGATGGGAATACTGATGCCCCTGGTGGTGCCCCTGGCCTGGGAGATCGGTAATAATGCAGGTCTGTCGGCGGCTATGACCCATGAGATCATCTATGCCAGCGTGAGTGCCGTTCTGGCCGGATCTGTCTGGGGGGATCATTGCTCACCAATTTCTGATACCACAATATTAAGCTCTATCGCTTCTCAATGCAATCATATCGAACATGTGAATACACAGCTGCCCTACGCGATGGTTGTGGGTATAATCAGCATTTTGGGGATGGTAGGTATACTTGTGCTCGGAATGCCCTGGTGGCTTATTTATCCCATAGGCGTCGTAATTCTAGTGGGCATCATTTTTAAATTTGGTGAAATTCCTAATCCCGAAGATTATGCACCAGAAGGCAAGGAGCCGGTTATGACGAGCCTGGATTAAAAAGAAAAATTAACGTGTAGATTCAGTGATGGAAAATTCGTACCGGTTTTCATCCGAAATATCTAGTGTACCGGCTTTAAATCTTCGTTCGGTAAATGTTACTTTGCCGTTGCGCTCGATGAGCATAATTGTTGAGCAGCGCGTACCATAACCATCGCTCTTGATAAAGATGGAAGAAACCTTCTTTTCTATATCCTTAGGGATTCCGGTATCAGGAAGCTGGTCTTCTGGGGCCTCACGTTTATCGGCGAGCAGATCAAACAGGGCCCTCTCGGTAATTTTTCTGTGTTGCAAAATGTTTTCCAGATTATTTTTAGCTTTTTGTACTTTGGGCCAGGGAGTATCCAACAGGTGGTTACTGAGCCCATAAAGGCCCGGGTTTAGCATCTGAATTTTACGCAGTTGATTCGAATAATACCCTAGTTGTCCCATGGACCCTGCAAGCAAGTTGAATCCCATATATGAATCGGCTGTTTTGTCTACCTGGTGCAGGTAGGCCTTGGGAGATTGCGCATCAGTTAAGAAGTTAAGGACAAGTTTTCCGCGACTGGGAGGGTTTTCACGGTGAATGGACGGATCACGAAAATTTGTGAGGGCCGCAAAGGCTCCTTCCCGGCTTATGCCCAGCCACGTACCGCCTGCTTTGAGGTCTTTACCAGCGAGTAGGTCGGGTTGATCATCCCAGAATTGAGCTGCCTGTGTGGGTCTGCTATGATTTTCGTCTCTGTTGGCTGCAAAAACCAAGTCATATTTAGGATGTTGTTTATATGAAAAGACAATGAGACACATGAGCCGGATGATATTAAATCATGTTCAATAGGTATCGATTAAATTAACAAAGACAATGAGATATTAATTCTCAAAACATTTTCACATATTCCATCTGTTAGAATGACAAATGATAAATAAATCAGGAAAGCCGGTGAATCTATCAAACCGAGAATACATTTTCTTTGCTTTGGGATTGTTGGCAGCTGTATGGTTTTTTTTAGGTTACCCTTCTCAGGACCCCCGGCATATTATAAGCTTAAAGTCAGATAGAACAACTATTGAAAAACACGCCATATCCCGGTTCAAGTCGTTGGGATATGACGCTGGCGAATATCAGGTCCAGACAACTTTCCATGTTCGTGAGAAATTATTAGACAGCTTGCAGGTAGAGCTGGGCCGTGATAAGATGATCGATTACTTTAGAAGAAATAAGGTCGCTAATATCGAGCCTTTTTACTGGGAAGTACAATTTAGGAAAATATCGGGGGATGAAAATGATTTAACTATTAGTTCCGGGTCGGAGGATGAAAATTCCGCTGATTCCCAGAACGATAAATTGATCAAGCTTCGCTTTGGCACTGATGGAGACTTTTTGGAGTTTATAAATACCGGTGATCAACTGCCAAAGAAGCTTGTTGATAGATCGGCGCTGGCTTCTATGTTTCGTGCAGACAAAGACAGTGTGGTTGTTGTGTTATCCGCGTTTAGCGACTCTTCGCTGGCTCAACACTTTTTGGTTGATCCACAACGTGATTGGCATCATGATTCCCTAAATCCACAGCAAGAACTTCAACGACTGAGAACCCAGCTGCAACGCAGACGCTCTTTTTTGTTATCCGGCAAGGATGTTTCCCAAATGGCTTCTTACTATTTGGCGAGTACAGGCTGGGACAGATCAGAATTAGCTCAAGACTCCGTGCAGTTGGGGCGTACTAATGGCGTTAATACAGTCCTTGCCCAATTTCGTTTAACCCAGCCAAAGCTAAATCAGGATCTTTACTTAAACGTAAAGTTTACTGCTACCGGGGGGCTTCTTGGGATAACATCTGTTTATAATCCCACCGGGAAAACAAATGATACGTTTCAAGAGTTAGTACCGTTAATCCGTAATGCCCTGATATTTATATTTTGCCTTGCTGGTATCGTTATTTTCTTTTTCCGTATCAGAGCGCGGGCCATCGATACCAAACCGGCCCTTGTGGTAGCCATTATGGCGGGTATAGCAGTCTCGCTAATCATCTTGTTGAGCGCTCTTCCCCAGCTTGACGTTTTTTCGCCATCTACAAATTGGACTTTAACTATTGCAATCTTGATTGGTGCCGGTATCGGGGGGGCGGGGACCACATTAGCAATCTTTGTTTTTTTTGCCATCGGGGATTCGATTACCCGCCAGCACTGGAGTGGCAAACTGAGTGTTTATGATTACATAAGGCAGGGGATGATCTTTAATAAACCAGTTGGATCAATGCTGGTTCGATCCGTTTTTTGGGGTTTCACCATGGCCGGTTTTTTCACATTGCTCCTGTGGCTATTTCCCGACGTTTATTTTGATATCCGGTATGTTTTTCAAGCAGACAGGGCTGCCTGGCCATTGCTCTATATTTTTATGTTAAATGGCTGGCACACATTGATGATTGTCCTGGGTATTTTTCTCGTGCTTGGTGGCCAGGTTTTAGCGATGAGTCAAAATAAAGTGACTGCCTCAATTGTGATGACCCTTGCTTGTATGATTGTCGTACCCGTACCTGGTCACTATGGCCCGTTCTTGAATGAATTTATCATTGCCGGTTTTATAGGCCTGTTAATGGTCTATATTTACATAAAATGGGATTTTCTTACTTTATTGCTTACTCACTTTCTCTTCCTCGGTCTCCTGCTGACAGTCTCCGGGTGGGTCGTAATGGATTCTCCGGATTACTATATTTTTGTAATCTTCATGGTACTGGTAGCCTTCCTGTTAGTGGTCGGATTTTTGGCAATGAGCAGGGGCAAAGAAGAAAAGGTATTATCACATTACGTACCACAGTATGTAGAAGACCTCGCCCAGGAAGAACGTATAAAACAGGAACTTCAGATTGCACGCGAGGTACAGCAATCTTTTTTACCGGTACGGACTCCACAATTTGATCGGCTGGAATTGGCAGCCATTTGTACGCCGGCTTACGAAACGGGGGGCGACTATTATGATTTTATACCCCTTGACGGGAATCGAGTAGCGGTCGCGATTGGTGATGTCAGTGGTAAAGGAATACAGGCAGCATTTTATATGACCTTTGTGAAGGGGATACTGCATACCCTCTGTAGGGAGAGTGATTCGCCGGCAGAAATTCTTAAAAAAACGAATCGGCTGTTTTGTGAGAATGCCCCAAAAGGAATTTTTATCTCCCTGGTATACGGGGTAATCGATCTGGATAATGAGGTATTCCATTTTGCAAGAGCGGGCCATAACCCAATACTAAAGATTAATGCTGTGGACGGTTCGGTTGAAGAGTTGCAGCCGAAAGGATTGGGCATAGGCTTGACCAAGAATGACGCTTTTGACAAAAATATAGAAGAAGTCAGGCTCAGTTTGTCAAAAAATGATATCCTGGTATTGTATACTGACGGTATTGTAGAGGCATTGAATGAGAATCACAAGTTTTATGGAACCCATCGGCTTAATAATTTATTGAAGAAAAATAAGGACCATACTGCTGAGAATGTGCTAAATGAGTTATCAGAGGATGTTCAAAATTACATCGGCGAAGCCAAACAGCATGACGATATGACGATGATTATAATGAAACTGAAAAACTGAGTATATGTTTTTGTGGAATCTGAGAATACTTAAAATGACAATAGCACTTGTAATTGTTTTTGTTATGGGGCCTACTGTTTCTATGGCACAGTCTATTAAATGGATGCCGCTGCAGCAAGCTCAAAAGTTGGCCTTACAAAATCATAAAAAGGTGATGCTCTTCGCTGAAGCCGACTGGTGTGGTTATTGCAAGCGCATGCATAAAGAAGTTTTTCCACAGAAAACAGTACAAGATAGCCTTTATAAATATTTTTACCCTGCTCGAGTCGATATTGAATCCGATCAAAAAATTTTATTTAACGGTAAAGAATTGGCGCAAAGGTCGCTATCACAAAAATTTCGCATTAAGGGAACTCCAACCACTATATTCCTGGATTCGAATGGGGATATCCTAGGGACTCAACCCGGATTTCTTCGTTCCGAAATATTCGATAAGCTGCTTTCATACGTTGGAGCGGAACGTTACAAGAAAGGGTCATTTCGGAAATATTTGAGAAAACACGGTATCAAAGTTGGTGAATGAGATAGTGTTAACCATTATATTTGTAGAGTTTTTCCGAGGTATGATGGATACCATACCTTCCTAACTCCATAAATTGAAAGATGAGCTGAGATTTTATATGGTACTTAGTCAAGCTGTTGAAGATTACTTGAAAGCAATCTATACCTTGGAGGTTGAGGGCAATGGCGCTTCAACTACAAAGATTGCTGAGTCACTCGGGGTTTCCTCGGCATCTGCTACCAATATGGTAAAACGATTGGCCAAGATGGGGTTAGTGGATTATGAATCTTACAAAGGGGCCACACTTACAAAATCAGGACAAAAAATAGCCTTGGAGATCATTCGGCACCATCGGTTGCTGGAGCTGTACCTATTGGAGGTTATGGGCTACTCTTGGGATGAAGTTCATGAGGAGGCGGAAAAATTGGAGCACCATATTTCAGAACGGTTTGAGGATAAAATTGCCAAGCTGCTGGATGATCCGACCCATGATCCGCACGGCGACCCGATTCCTACGAAAGAAGGCCTGATGCCTAAAATGAATGCCCGACCTCTTATTGAAGCTGAACCTGACCGGGAATACCTGGTTAGCAGGGTTAAGGATCAGGATCCGGAGCTTTTAAGGTATTTTGAAAAAATCGGCCTCTTGCCCGGTATAAAAGTGAAGATCAAGGAAAAGGCGCCTTTTAAAGGTCCCATCACGTTATTGCTTGAAGGGAGTGAGCAAGTAATTGGTTTTGAAATGGCAAAGAATATTTTTATCGCTGAATTATAGATGCCCTAATTACATTTTTTTGGATATTTAAAGGCCCGAAATAATTTAATGTTAAAAAGTATTAGATTAATACCATTTCTATTTACACATTACCTCAAATTATTCTTAAGAATTTTTCTCACTTATTAAAATTCAAGTTTAAAAGAACAAATTATTATGCCAATTTTACCTGAATGGGCGCCCAACATCCATCCGATGTTGGTTCATTTCCCGCTCGCTATACTTTTTTTTGCTGCTTTCATGGACCTGCTTACTTTTTTCTTGGACAAAAAATGGTGGGATGAGAAGAAAACCGCGGTAACTTATTTGATTGGTGCGGTTGCTGCTGTTGTTGTTTACTTTACCGGCGGGATGGCAGCAGATAGTATTAATATACCAAAGTCTGCCTATCATGCAGTGGGTGCCCATGCTGGATGGGCAGAATGGACGGTATGGTTTTTCGGGATATATGCAGTTTTAAGAATAATACTCTCCGCCTTGGGCAAATTCGAAAATACCCGTGTACATGTGTTCTTTTTTGCACTTTCGTTCATCGGGTTATTCTTTCTTTATGAGACTGGTGAGCACGGTGCTAACCTGGTTTTTAATTACGGCTTGGGTACCGTCCATCATGCGAAAAAGATGGAGTCTGATACTACTAATGATGAGATGCAGGGTTTTTCTGTTCTTGCCGATGGAAGTTGGAGCTGGACGGCCGGTTCGAATGCCGGGAAAACATTCAGCCGGCATTTCAATTGGCTGACGGCGGATTCTACCACGGAAAGTCCCCAAACAGTTATGGAAGACAGTACCAGCTATTTGCAGTTTAATGCCGGCAAAAACTTTTTCTCTTCCAAGGAGCAGTATAGGAATTTTCAACTGGATGTTGTCCTGGATGGCTCTTCCCTGGACGGTGATTTGCTCCTGGTTCATCATGTACAAGATGCTCAAAACTATGATTATATGGCTATTCGTGCAGATGGTTCAGCGAGCCTCGGACGGGTACGTGACGGCGAATCTGAAACGATCGAAGAGGGCAAGGCTGATTTAAAAAATATCCATCAGCTAAGATTCGTCAATAGCGGAGAACATCAGCGCGGTTATGTGAATGGGGAATTGATATTGCACGGACACGTTGAGCCGGCACCCGCCGGCGGTGTGGGACTGAAACCGGAAGGTGAGGGTACTTTGCTTGTTCAAAAAATGCAGCTTTCTAAACTGACGGGTGTAGAAGAACATCATGAGGATGAAAATTAAGGTCGTCTGAAAGGCAAAAAGATGCTATGACTTTTTGCCTTTTGAGACCCAGATGTAGCTGAACTTGTTTCAGTCTCTTTTGGTAGAATTTTTAACCTATTTAGAATTTACAGGTCCGAACCAAAAGATTGTAAAAGGATTCCTAATCAACCACGCTTTTAAGATTTTTGTAAGTCTGTGATAGACTTACAACGGATTCGTTACATTTTTGTGACAAAATTCGATCTACAGGTGCTTACCTATGAGGTAACTAATAAATCTCAACAAAACAGGTAAGTAACATGGATCGTTTTTACAAACAATTTCCCATACCGATGGTAATGGTTATTTTGGCCTTGGTACTGGCTTCATGCAAAGATGGCAATAAAGAAAGCCTTCAAAGTGCTAATTTCGAGGTGACCGTTGAAAATGCCGGGCAGGTTTATCCTATCCTAAAAAGTGATGCTTTTACTACACCGGTAGGTGCAACAGAAGCAGGACCGCTGAAACCGGGTGATGCCTATGAATTTGAATTTACTGCTCCGGTAGGTGCTCATCTTTCACTTGCAACGATGTTTGGGCAGTCTAACGACTGGTTTTTTGCATCGGACGAAGATGGTATTGCACTCTATAATGGCGACGGAACAAAAGTAACGGGGGATATCACATCCCAAATAGACTTGTATGATGCCGGGACTGAAGAAGACCAGGAACCGGGTGTAGGGGATAACCAAGCCCCTCGTCAAAGTGGGCCTAATACCGGTCCGGCGGATGACAATCCAAACGTAAGATTGGTTGATGACTCAAATTTGCCTTCAACCGACCAAATGATAAAAGTAACGTTGATGTCAACCAGTGAATACGGTTTTAAGGTTCGTATTGAGAATGAGTCCGACAACAATACGCTTCAGACATCCGAAGGCGGTAAACCGGTGCTGATATCTCCGGGTGTTTGGTTGGTACATGCTGCAAGTCAGAGTGGGCTGCTTTATACGCTTGGCGAACCTGATTATGGGGACGGCCTTGAAGGCATTGCCGAAGATGGGAATCCAGGAGACCTTGCACCCAATATTGCCGAGGAGACTGGCTTGACGGTACCAATTTCTCCGGGAGCGTTTGCCGTTTATTCCGGATCTAATCCAATTTTCACAGCAGGTCAGCAAGCTCCCGATAACGGGATCGAAGGCATTGCTGAAGACGGTAGTCCCAATATGCTTGGCACTGCACTACAATCGGAAGAAAAGGTATCAGAAAGCGGCGTTTACAGTATGCCGGATGCAGGGAGTGAGGCCGGACCCTTGTTTCCCGGTCATACATTTACCTTTACATTTTCCGCCGAAGAGGGAGATATGTTGACATTTGCCAGCATGTATGGCCAGTCAAATGATATTTTCTTTAGTCCGGCTGAAGCCGGCATCGATTTGTTTAGTAATGGTACACCGACTACCGGAGACGTTACCAATCAAATTCTGCTCTGGGATGCAGGTACCGAAACTAATGAAGAACCGGGGATAGGCAGTAATCAAGCGCCAAGACAAAGCGCCCCCAACACCGGGCCTGCTGATTCCGATACCAATGTCCGGCAAGTTGATGATGGATTTGATTATGGAGCGATTCCTTCACTTATCAAAGTTTCCATCCGGGTAGTTCAAAATTAAATTCTGAATTATTGAGAAAGCCGTTCCTTAAGGGGCGGCTTTCTCAACTTTATTTACGGCTAGTTGATACAGATGGCCTAACAGTTGTATTTTTGGCAAAAGCTTAGTAGTTAATCCCTATGGTTCAAAAAAATATTCTCATAATAGAAGATGACAAAGAAATCACGGATCTGATCGAGATAAACCTTGATGATTCGGAGTATAAGGTCAACAAGGCTTTTGACGGGGAGGAGGGCTTATCTAAAGCCAGGGATTATAAGTACGATTTGATAATACTGGATCTTATGCTTCCAAAGCTAGACGGACTTGAAATATGCAAGAAGCTGAGGGCGGAGGAAATCCAAACGCCCATACTGATGCTTACAGCAAGATCGGAAGAGTTTGACAAGGTTTTGGGATTGGAACTCGGTGCTGATGATTATTTGACGAAACCATTCAGTATCAGGGAGCTTTTGGCGCGAATAAAAGCTAATTTGCGACGAGTCGAAGTAGAACACAAATCATCACAATCGCTGGTTGAAAATCGTAAGCTTGTATTTAAGGATTTGGTTATCGATCCACAGAAAAGAAAAGTAACGCTAAATGATGAAGTTATTTCGCTGACGCCCAAAGAATTTGAGCTGTTACAGTTGTTTGCCTCCAATCCGGGCAAAGCGTTTTCCAGACAGGAGTTGCTGGAGAAAATATGGGGGTACCAGTTCGAGGGATATGATCATACTGTGAATTCGCACATCAACAGGCTGAGAAATAAAATTGAGGAAGAGCCCTCCGATCCATACTATTTAAAAACGGTCTGGGGCGTAGGATACCGATTTGCTGAATTAGAAGAACTTGACTAATGAAAAAGTTACTGACTTCTTTTTACGGTAAATTATCGCTTGTCTTTCTGTTTTTATTGATAGCTTTGGGCATTGCACAGGTTTTTATTACCTATAATTCTTCTATGCAATTTGTGAGGCAGGCAGATCAGAAATTGAATTTAAACCTGGCCCGGGATATGGCGTCGGAGTTTGAACCCCAGTTGCAAGACAGCTTCAACATTGACAAGATCAAGCATTCGATCCATGATATGATGGTGGTCAATCCCAGGGTAGAAATCTATATCCTGGATTCGGGAGGGAAGATCCTGGCGTATTTCATCAATCCGCCCCATAAGATTCGTATCGATTCGGTAGACTTACAGCCTGTCCGGAATTTTATTAATGGTCAATACACTAATTTGATACAGGGCGAAGATCCTCGTAATCCGGAAACAAAGAAGCCTTTTTCAGCGGCAAAATTGAGTATCGGGCCTTCAAAACAGGGATATATCTATATAATCCTGGGTGGAGAAAAATATGATTCAGCATTGAATATGCTCGAAAATAGCTACTTTCTGCGTACCAGTATTAAGATATTCGTAATTATCTTATTGGTGACCGGTATCGTAGGACTTCTTCTTTTTGCGTTTCTTACAAAAAGACTGCGGCGAATGACGGAGATCATCGAAGGGTTCGACCGCAATGGCCTGGATAGACGGGTACCTGTTCACTCGAATGATGAAATCGGCAGGCTGGCCCAAAGTTTTAATAATATGGCTGATACCATACAGAAGAATGTGAGAGAGCTGGAGAAGACTGATCGGCTGCGGCGCGAGCTTATTGCGAATGTATCTCACGATTTACGGAGTCCCCTTGCTTCAATACAGGGATACCTGGAGACAATTCTGCTCAAAGAGTCTGATCTGAGTGCTGAAAAGAGAAAGCAGTACCTGGAAGTGATCTTAAAAAATACGACGATGCTTAGGCAGCTGGTAGAAGAGTTATTTGACCTCTCCAAGCTGGATACCAAACAAGTAGAACCCGAATTCGAGCCGTTTTCGATTGCCGACCTGGTTCAGGATGTGACCCTTAAATTTGAGCAGCAGGCAGATCAAAAAGGCATTGAACTCGAGGCTGAGGCTCCGCCGTCACTTCCCCTTGTAGAGGGTGATATTGCCCTTATTGAACGTGTGTTAAGTAATCTTATTGAAAATGCAATTCAATATACAGATGCGGGAGGACTCATCGAGATTCAGCTGAAACCCAATTCCCATTTTGTTAGAATATCAGTGTCAGATAACGGGCCGGGAATCAGCCAAGAGGATTTGCCGTATATTTTTGATCGGTTTTATCGAGCCGAAAAGAGCCGTTCCAAGGATAAGGGAGGTACCGGTCTTGGCCTTGCCATTGCAAAGAAGATTCTGGAGCTTCACAACCAGGATATACAGGTAGAAAATCGGAAACAGGGCGGAGCCGAATTCTATTTTAAATTACATGTCGCCAACAAGCCCTAGTTTACTACCCTTTTTATTTCAGTATCCATCGATGGCAGATATCTTGCATACCCGATGAATATGAGTATGGAACTCCTTCAACTATTTGTTTTTTGCTTGTTTTCCGTTGTCGATTTGATTTAATAATTCCTTTACGGCTCGTTGAAGTTGTGCATCACCGCGAGTGCGGTAGTTTGGTGCATTTTCTATTTCAATGTCCGGAATTGCCGGGCCGTGTTCCATATTTTTGTCGGTTGCTTTTACATACCAGCCGCGGAATGGCAGTCGCACAAAAGAGTCTCCCATAAGCCTGGCGCCCCCGGTCGAAATAACAGCACCAAAGGTAGGTTCACCCACTAATGTTCCGTAATCCAGGGTCTTGTAAGCGTGTGCAAAGATCTCTGCATTGGAATAGCTGTTCTGGTTGGCCAGGGCAATGGAGGGACCAGTCCAGGTCGCGAAGGGCAAGCGTTCACCGAACGGGTAATAGCTCCGAAAGTTTGTGTGGTCCTTTTGTAAATTATTGGTAGCTCCCCGGGGAATTGTATAGGCATGCTGACGGTAATTGAGTACTGTAAGCAAATAGTCGGTTGTCCAGCCCCCGCCATTATAGCGAACATCAATGATAATACCGTCTTTACCTTCACCGGTAGCGGTAAGTTCTCTTTCAAACCGTTCAAAGCTGGGCCAGTTCAT
Source organism: Balneolaceae bacterium (assembly GCA_050117475.1). Classification (GTDB taxonomy): domain Bacteria; phylum Bacteroidota; class Rhodothermia; order Balneolales; family Balneolaceae; genus Fodinibius. The sequence continues at coordinate 30,058 of JASFMR010000002.1, forward strand.
ACCCTGTATATGCAGGTAGCCCAGTCGTCCGTTTGAGTATTTTTCGGTAAGATCCTTTCGCTCTTGAACCCATTCATTATACAATTCTTCTTTAAGGCTTCGGGTTGGTTCGATAACGACTTCCCTATTCTTTCCTTTGGCATTACGGACATTAAGCATTGTGGGAGTGTCAACCTTATCTTCGAGCAGTTGAAAGAAATTGTCTGTTTTAGCAACCGATTTACCGTCGACCGAAGTGATGACATCACCGGCATATAATTTGCTGACCTCACGATCGGCCGGTGAGTTTGGAATTACATGGGTTACCCGTACCCCGTTGTCTACCGGTTCAACTTCGACGCCCAGTAATCCGGTATGCATATCTTGCGTTTCTGCGCGCTCTGATCCATAGAAACCCATGTGGCTGGAATTGAGTTCTCCAAGCATCATATTCATTACATCCTGGAAATCCTGATCGGAGGAAGCTGCCATAGCCCAGGGTTTATAATGGTCATGCAGGGCGTTCCAATTTTGTCCATGAAAGTTGGGGTCATAGAAATTGATATCCAATTTTCTCCAGGCTTCCTCAAAAATTTGGTTACGTTGCTCTTTGTGATTGATAGCCATTTTCGCTGTGAAAGGCATATTCTCGAGATCGTTCTTTTCGAGGTTGAATCGACCCATTTTGCCTCCCTTTTGCATTAGGTACAGCGCATTGAGTTTTGAATTGAGTCTCACATTATAGGGGGCGACTCCACCTTGGGTTAGTGCTTTTGTCTCAGTGCCATCCCATTTTGCCTGGTAAAGGTCTTGGTCGGCATCATAATTTTGGCGGCTGTCGCGATTGACAACAAAAAAGAAAGTTTGCCCGTCCTTAGAAATGGCAATGTCAGATTCATTGCCGGGTAGGGAAGTTACTTGTTGTAAGCGTTTATAAAGGCCGTCAAAGTTAATATCAACATCAACGCCAACAGTGTCTTCGGGTGAGAGGTGTATGGGTTTTTCACTTTTCTCCCAGTCAAGCTTAGTGCGTTGCCAGTCACGTTTGTTCAGCCATGCAAACCAGACGTCGTCATCGCCGTTATTACGTGAGGACAGGAAAGCCAACTTGCTGCCGTCGGGACTCCAAACGGGATCGGTGTCCGGTCGCGGGTGCTTACTGATATTGACCGGATCTTTAGAGTTATCGGCGGGTTGAATATATATTTCGGTGTTGAAATCCAGATCCGGCAGGGAATAGGCCAGCCATTTGCTGTCCGGACTCCACGCTATACCGTCTGCCTCGGCCCACCCTGTGTCAAGCAATATTGTTTCCTTACCTAATCGGTCGCGGCCATTAATATCTGAAACGATAAGTTGTCCCCGTCCTCGATTAAAAGCCACTTTCTTGCCGTCGGGAGAGAGAATGGGGTGGCGTTCGGCCTGCTGCGTTTCGGTTAGGCGGATGGTCTTGAATTGTAAACTCTCAAAAAGATCTTTTTTGCCACTGGCAGATTCCAAGGCGAATAAATCATATTGCCCGTTTCGGTCGCTGGCAAAAAGAATAGTTGAATCATTCAGAAACGTGACGTCCAGATCACGGTATGGGCTGTCTGTCAGTTTAACAGACCGGTTTTTCTTCGGATTGTTATGCTTGATAAAGATTTCTCCGTTTTCTACAAAGGCAAGCCAGTCTCCACTGGGAGATACAGCAAATTCTTCGGCGTCCTCTGTGAATGTTTTTCTTTCGATATTGTCAAAGCGCCGGTCATGTGAGACATTGATGTCTAATTTTTGGGGAGTCTCTCCCTCTCGGAAGGTATAAATGCCGGTTTGGCTTTCAAAGACGATATAATTGCCGTCATTGCTAACGTCAAAGTAACGGACACCGTCATTCTTCAAATTTGTCAACTGTTGTAAGTTGCCGATTCTGCCGTCATTCGAAAAACTTGTCTTATAGATATTAAGGGTGCTGTCGCGCTCGCTTGTAAAATATAGTTCATTGTTTCCGGCAAACCGGGGATACATATCATTCCCCATAAAATCGGTTAACTGCCTGTAAGTTTTGTTTTGGGTATCATATACCCATAGATCCTTATTGGCGGATCCCCGGTAACGCTTGCGGTATTCCCGGTTGTAGCCGCGAACAAAAACCAGATACCGGCCATTGGGAGACATCGCAGCCATTAAACCGAAAGAATCAAAAAAGCGGGTCGGTGTTCCGCCCTCGGAAGACACAAGTTGGATTTCCGGCTCCCATTCAACTTGGTTGTATGTACGATTAGTCGTGAAGATAACTCGATTGTCTGGTGCCCAACCCGTGAGTTCGTCCGAAGCCGAATGGTAAGTCAGCTGTTTAATTTTGCTGCCATCAGCATTCATTACAAAAACATCATTGTTCCCATTGCGATCACTGATAAATGCAATCTTGCTTCCATCCGGGCTCCACTGAGGGCGTGTGTCATAAGCTTCATGCAGGGTCATCCGCCAAGCACGTCCGCCATTTATGGGAACCCTCCAAATGTCTCCCTGGTAAGAAAAAGTAATCGCCGACCCATTGGGACTAATGGACGGGAATCGTGCAAAGGGGGTATCCGATTGTGCATTTGCCCCCCAGCTTAAGCTAAGTAGCAAGTAAAGAAGAAGATATAATCTTTTCATAGTTAGGTAATTGATTAATAACTAGCTGAAATGAATAGCCGGCATTTTAAAAACAGACCGATCCCCCTTAATATGGTGTTCATAAGCCAAAACTTAAAATTAAGATTATAAGAGCTTGAAAAGGAATAGCCCTAACCATGGATCCTTTTTTCCCAGAAACAGTATAAAATCAGAGAATCCGTCTTATTCTTGACGGGTCATAGAAAAAATTCCAAAAAATTAGATCCGATGGAAATTACTATATACCGCCACTATAGATGAGTACATATTTATTTGATGCCGATACGCTGATGAATTTTCTAAATCGCTTTTATAAATGCCACCAGTGCATCTCGATCTGATTTTGATAATTGTTCAACATATTGTCTGGATTGTTCAGCTTCTCCACCATGCCACATGATGGCTTCCATAACACTGCGAGCCCGACCGTCGTGAAGAAAGCTCTGGTGCCCGTTGACTATTTCAACAAGTCCGATACCCCATAAAGGCGGTGTTCGCCATTCGGTTCCGCTGGCCCCAAAATCAGAGCGATGGTCAGCCAACTCTTCCCCCATATCGTGAACCAACAGGTCGGTATATGGGAATATCGTTTGGTTGGATAGAGCAGGGATTTCATCATCTGTACCTGTGGTGTAACTGGGGATATGGCAGGATTGACATCCGGCATCCATAAAAAGTGTTCTACCCTGTTTAACTTCAGGGTCATTCACATGTCGTTTTGCCGGAACGCCCAAGGTCTTAACGTAAAAAGCGGTCTCTTCCAATATTTCTTGAGAGATTTCAGGATCGTCATCCAATGAATCGGCTGCTTGTGAATTTTGATAAATATTTTCGGCAGAGTAATAGGGAGAGGTGACTCCCATGTCTTGATTATATGCCGAAGCTACTTGTTGAATGATTGTCGGTTGGTTGGCTTTCCAACCAAAGCGGCCCAATTCCATTTGGCCGGTAGAATCATTACGCACATAATTCGCTTTGCCGGAGATTCCGTCCTTGTCGTCATCATTTGGATCGGCATTTGCGAGAATTTGCTGCTCAGGAATGTTTTGCAGTAATCCCATCCCGAAGACAGGCGGTGCCGTTCGGACTGACGTATGAAGACCGTTCGGGAGAGGAATGTATGGATTGACAATATTATACGCTGGTTTCCGGAGTTCAATATTGGTCCCGTCTGCTAATTCCTCCTTAATGTAATTGTAGATGACTTCTATATCAGCCTCTGGCTTTTTGCCAAAAACTGATTTGTTTTGAAGCTGTAGGCCGAAACCGGGAGAAGGAATGGGATTACCGGGTTCATCGCCGTTCTGACTCACGCGAACTAAAACCGAGGAGATCCGGCCGTTATCGAAAAAGGGTTTGCCCCGGCCGTCATTCACATGGCAAGAAGTGCAGCTGGAATTATTAAACAAGGGGCCGAGTCCGCCATTAACCTGGGCGGGGGCCGTTACAAATGAAGCCTCAAAATTAGCATCTCCGGCATTGTGTATTTCTAAAGAAGTTTCGCTTAAATTGGGTGCCGGACGAGAAAATGCGGTATTATCCTTTTCATGTACAGTAGCAGCTCCTCCACTATTTATTTCTTGTTCTGTAAAAGTCGGTTCTGAATTATTATCGGAAGATAAGGTGTCGCATCCGTGGAAGAGCACGGCTGTCGATGCCAAAGCGATCAAGAAAAAAGATTTTTTAAAGTTCATTTATCAGAGGTTTTATATCTTTTTGCAGTGTTAATAAAACAGTTTGAACAGCCTGTTGGGCATTTTCGACCCCATCAGGATTATCGGTAATGGCATCCCGAAAGTTACCTTGAATATTACCAATGGTCGTTATGGCGGCATTAATTTCGGCTTTGAAACGCGAATCGAGTTCGGAGTCGAGTGTTATAACAAAATCTGAAACGCCGGGGCCTTCGCTATCTTTGTAATTGCCCGTATACATATGCAGAATGCTGCGAATATTATTCTGGAAATCCGTTTTTGAATTGAAACTGAACTGTGATTCCACCAGCGTAGGATCCTGCTGGGAATAAGGATCTCCGATTTTCCCATTGGCAACTTCATCCGCGATGCCTTCCATCCCACTTATCAATTCTTCAATTGCTGATTTTTGACTCAGATATACGTTGCTGCCATTTCCTGCTTTGGCCAGCGTCTCTACATAGTTGCCACCATTAGAATTCCATGCAGAGACCAATCTTGACGTTTCTCCTTTCAGACTTTTCGCTGTGGCGACCAAATAGTCGAATTGCCGTTCGGTAAAGTCATTGATAGTTTTGTCGTTGCTATCCCCAAACAACAAGTACTCGATCGTGTGAAAACCTTTAAGGCCGGTGTCAAGCCCATCGATATATTCTTTGGCCAACTCATCACTGCTGGCCAATACATTATCGAGATCCGTTTTGTTAACCGGCCAGTCGTCGATGGCGGGATCGATACCTTCACTTTCGACCGGCCCGATGAGGAACCCTTCGGAAGATTCCCAGGGTTCACGTGTGTTTCTCCATTGTTTTTGGGCAGCGTCCAGGTTTCCTTGCGTGGTGTTTTGTTGAAGGGTTTGTACGGCCGATACCAGTTCGGCAGCGTTGGTATCCAAATCGATATAAGTTTGCAAGATGATGTTGTTTGCTTCATTCTCAAGCATTGGTGAAGCATTATAATCGATGCCTTGACTTCCAGTGCCATTGTCGGAACATCCTGCTGCTGTGATTAATAACAGGATCGCTATTACAAAGTTTTGGCTGAATGTTTTTGGAAAAAGCATGTGAGGTCGTATTGGATTAGATTATTATGATGTTAAAATTCGAAGCCAATTCCGGCCGAAAAAGTGTTTTCGATATTGTTATTGGATAGCCCGAGCCAGCGATGGGTGTATTGGGCTTTAAATACAATTTCATCGATTGGCTTGTAGTTAAGTCCCCCTGTAATTGCCCGGCGCTCCCAGCGGGGATTGTCGCTGATAATCCCTTTAACGACCTGGAACATAGAGTCGTAAAATTCATAGCGTCCGAAAACGTCGAGCCGGTCGGGAATTCCCAACAACTGCGAAGTGTCGTAGGCAAGTTCACCGTAATAGGAAAGGGCAGCTGATCCCACGGGGGTTCGTTTTACGTTTAGGTTGTTGGATAGATTACGATTCGCATCAGATACCAGATCGGCATTTTGCAGGTGCCCGTATAATCCCATTGCCCGAAATGTGATAGGGCCTTCCTCTATGTTTAAATGGCCGTCAATGATAGAGACGTAAGCATCGGCATCCATATCCGGTTTAGGACGATTATCAGCCGAGTTTCCCAAATATCCTGATAAACCAATTTCCCAATCCTCTTTGAGTTCGTAATCCAGGCGCAGTGCCAGGGCCATATTCTCGGCGTTGATCGTCTCGAACTTGCCCTGCATCCCACGCATCACCCAGTTGGCTGAGCTGAACTCAGTGGCGTCCAGCCCATTTACGAGAGAGAGCGAATAGGAGAATTGTTGCTCAGTGCCAATTTTACCAAAGACCTGGAGTCCCGTTTCATACCAGTTCGTCGGAATAATTTCAGCCATTGCCGGAGATTTGAGGGTAGTAAAATATTCGGTCGGTTCATCTTCGACGGAGACGATCCCAAACGGAATCTTGAATTTCCCAAATCTGAAGTTAAGACTTGTCTTGGGTGAATAGACGATATGCAGCTGTTCCACATTAACTTCACCGCCGGATTCCACTTCCGTTTCGAATTCCCCGAACTCTTCAAAGCGGTCATACTCCTTGGTGATGCCTGTTCCCCCGTGTTCGAATTCAATTTCCCCTTTCAGTTGAAACTGGGCGTTGAAGACGTATCCCGGGTATAGGACGAAACGTTCAACGTCAATGGCATCTCGACGCGTCGGATCCGTTTGCCAGTTGTAATTGAAATAGTTGATACTTCCATAGCCCTTAAGGCGAAAATGTGCTAAAGAAAGGGGGGGATCGGTTTTCTCGTCCTCATGATCTTGAGCATGGGCCAAATTAGTAGAAGAGAGTAGCAGAATTATTGCAGCAGCCGTAGCATAGAATTTCATCACAACCCTTATTTATATTAATTCTAAATAGTGGCCGGTGAAATTACATTCTTATTTAGATTAAATCAAAATTAAAATCAATAAAATTTTACTCCCTGAAATAATGGATCAAATGGAAGGTCAGGAGGCCTTTTTGGCTTTTATCAAAAACAATTTCCAGTAATTAAAATACCATTTTTTTCGGCAAATAATTTCGAAACCGGCATTTTGGAGTAGGTGAACGGTTTCTTTTAGTGAACGGGTATTGATAATTTCTTCCCGGACTTTAAGCTTTATATACCAATTTATCGGCCGGAACCATCCGCTGTTATCCCAATCAAGGATTATAAGCTGTCCGTCAGGTTCAAGTAATGTTTCCAAGTGATTGATCGTCCCGGCCTGATTTGGATAGTTATGAAATGCACTGGTGCAAAATATTTTGTTGAAAGATTGTGGTTCCAAATCAATTGCGTCTGCCCAATGTTCCGTGAACGTTATCCGGGGATTTCCCTTAAACCGGCGCCGGGCTTTTTCAAGCATTTTGTGGGAGGGGTCGTTTAGAACAATCTTTTTGTAAGGAAAACCCGTGTCGATATATCGTTTTGCAAGTAACCCCGTACCGGCACTTACGTCCAGAATGGTATCTCCCGGATCTGCATCTACCACTGATAGTACTTTTTCATGCGTATTTGCTAAATACTCAGCCCAACGCTTCTCATAATCGTCAGCGACGGCATTAATTCGTTGTACGGTGGAATGGATTTTTTCTTGCATAAGAGCTTCGATTGAGCTACCAATAAGGATTTATTAAATAATAGATAAATCAGGCCTGTACGAACAAGGAAAAAGCGAAACGCAGCGCTTCTTTTATTACCGAACGGTATATAGTGAAATATATGCGAAAAGCGGTGAACGAAATAATAAAGCCGATCTCTGAACACGAGAATTTACCTAAAGGTAATTATGCAATTCAAAGTAAGAACCCTATTTTGATACAAAATAGTCCGATTTTATTACGTATATAAAAAAATAACCCCCAAAAAAATTATTTTATGGCTGGAATCTGGAAAAAAGGAGTGTTGTTAATTACGTTTTTATCGTTGGCAACGATTGTACGAGCACAAGAAAATCCAACAAACCAAGAAACCTCTCTTAATGATGGGGGGCCCAGATTGGTGGTAGGTATTGTGGTAGACCAAATGCGCTATGATTATTTGCCAATGTATTGGACTAAATTTGGCGAAGGTGGGTTCAAGCGTTTGATTAATCAGGGTTATAGCTTTGCCAATAATCATTATAACTACTTTCCCACATATACAGGGCCCGGACATGCTGCTATCTATACGGGAGCAACGCCATCAGTTAATGGGATTGTAGGTAATGATTGGTATGATCGTTCCATTAACCGGAATATATATGTGGTGTCAGATTCCGCAGTAGCGCCGGTTGGTACGGAACTGGATGCCGGGAAAATGTCACCCGCCAACTTGTGGAGCACAACGGTTACCGATCAGCTAAAATTGGCTAAGCCTGATAGTAAGGTGATTGCAGTTTCGATTAAAGATCGTGCTGCTATCCTGCCCGGTGGACATTTGGCGGATGGCGCCTATTGGTATGAAGGGAATTCCGGTAATTTTGTAACCAGTTCCTGGTACAGAGATCGCCTGCCGGAATGGGTTCAGAAATTCAACCAAGAGGGGCTGGCTCGGAAGCTAAGCAGCAGGACATGGGAACTATTGTTGCCAATTGATCAATACACGGAAAGCAATTCTGATGATACGCCGTACGAGGGGGCATTTGAAAAAGAAGAGGCGCCTGTATTTCCTCATAAACTGGGAGATTATGCAACCGACTCATACAATATCGTGAAATCCTCTCCATATGGTAATACACTGCTCGAGGAATTTGCCAAAAAGGCAATTGATGGTGAGAATCTCGGTAAAGATGATATTACTGATTTTCTGGCAGTCAGCTTTTCCTCTACCGATTATGTCGGACACCAATTTGGGCCACATTCTATTGAGCTTGAAGATACCTACCTGCGTTTGGATCGGGACCTTGCTGATCTATTCGATTATCTCGATAAAAAAGTAGGTAAAGGTAACTACCTGGTAATGCTAACTGCCGATCATGGCGTGGTCGATGTACCGGCCGAGTTGATGGATAAGGGCTTGCCGGGCGGCTATTTTAACAGTGGCAAAGCGATTTCCGGCCTTTCTGATTATCTGAAGTCCGCCTATGGGGATGGCCAATGGATAGAAAGTTATATCAATCAACAGGTATACTTGAACAGGGAGCTGATTGAGCAACACGATGTCTCTTTGGAAAAGATGCAGAAAGATGTGGCTGAATTTCTGCGTGGAATGGAAGGGGTACAGGCTACTAACACGGCAAATGATTTTGAGTATAAAGATTATGTCGGCGGTCTGCAGGCAATGTATCAAAATGGCTTCCACTACGATCGCTCTGGGGATGTCTATATTCAATTGAAACCCGGTTGGCTGGACTCTTCTTATCACACCGGCACATCCCATGGCTCTCCCTACAATTATGACACACATGTGCCGCTGTTGTTTTATGGCTGGAATATCCCACATGGAAAAACATCCCAAAAGTCTGTGATTACCCAAGTGGCTCCTACTATTTCGGCGATGTTGAATATTGATTATCCAAGCGGATCAAAAGCTAAAGTCCTGGAGTTTGAGGATTGAAAAACGAATGTCCCTTTTGGGCTACAGCCAGAAAAATTGGGAATGTATTTACTGAACCTTTGGTTTTTTTCTCCATGTGGTAGGCCGTGGCAAATGAAATGTCCGAAAAACCGATCTGCGTCATCATTTTTGATAGCTTCTTTCGGTCAAACCCACGGTGGACGTTGGTAACTTCTTTGCCGTGAAATGATCCGTCTTCCTTATCCAGGTCAGCAATGCACAGGTAACCCCCGGGAGACAGCATGGAGTGAAAAGATTTAAGAATGACTTCTGTATCCGGGATATGGTGCAAGGTCATTTGAGTAAACACAAGATCATACCGTTCGTCAGGTATTTCGTCTTCCGTCAGATCCAGTTTGACCGGAGTGAGATTGGATATGTCGCTGCCCTCAATTTTCTCTTTGAGGACATCAAGCATCCCATCCGAGCTATCAGCCATGGTAATGGATCCAACATCCGGTTGTAGTTCAAAGCTTAACAAACCGGTTCCACAGCCATATTCAAAAGCTTTCATCTTGGGTGACAAAGAGATTTTGTCTCGTATAGCTTTAGCGATAGCACGGGAACGTTCAATGTGAACCGGATTCTCGTCCCATTCGGCAGCTTTTTCGTCAAACTTATTCAACAGTATCCCCTTGTTGGTATTTTAAAAATGCTTTGTTCAAAAATAAATCAAACAAGTGAAAACTTAAGCTTTTTTTGAAAACATTTTCTTGAATCCCAAAATTCATCCTAAATAACTGGGTTAGCTGATTGTGATTTGCCCGTGGCCGAATCCTTTTAGAAACATTCATTTGTTAGTGAATCCAAGTAAACAAAACCGGCTAAGTGTTTCCCGGGTTTTTAGAAGCCCCGTAAAATTTAACATTTACTTTCTCATAAGTAATCAGCCCGCCGCCGTTTGCTTTTTTGAAAAGGTCATCCAATTTATTCATAAAATTGGTGATTTTTTCTTCTCTGTCTACGATCTCGATTATCATAGGCATATCTTCGGAAAGAGCCACCAATTTGGATTTGTGGACGATACTGTTGGCTCCAAAGGACATTACGCCTTTAGTAACGGTTGCACCAGCCAATCCTTCTTTCTTTGCAGCATATACTATTTGTTCATAGAGGGGCTCATGATTTAATTGGTCATATTCTCCTACAAAAATCCGAAGCAGTAAAGTTGTAGCTTCATCAGTCATAATCTTAAAGCATTTTTATGAGAGTTAAGCCGATCCAAACGGCAATCAATCCTGCAAGAAGGCTACCAAAGGAATATAGAAAGGCATACCAAAGTTGTCCATCCTGCATAAGGCTGAGAAATTCATACGAAAAAGAAGAGAAGGTGGTAAATCCTCCACAGAAGCCGGTAGCTAATAATAATCTTGCTTCTCCGGATGCCAGGTTTTTTATTGATAGGCCGTAAATGAGACCGATGATCATACATCCGAAAACATTGACTCCGAATGTTCCAAATGGAAAAGAGGACAACCAGTTTGACTCAATATACCGAGAAAGCAAGTAGCGAAGCGTGCTCCCGGCAAACCCTCCACCTCCCACAAGAATTAATGTTTTAATCATATTGGTAACCCTGCTCAATTAAGGATTAAGCATTATAATGTTCATGTTGTTGAGCAGGAGTCATCAACCCCGTTCTCGGAGTGGTTGAAGGTGAACCCCATCACCTAAGCGCAGATAATAGTAAAAATTTTGTTAATTCTGAATTTTGACGGGAATCCTCACTGTTTTTGGGCCGGCATGCTGGAAATCAAGGGTCAGCTCCAGGGAGTCCCCCTCTGCCAAATCATTTTTTAGCTTCATCAGCATGATATGATACCCACCAGGCGCGATGTGGAGTTTGTCTCCGGAATCGATGATCAATTTTCCTACAGGCCGCATACCTGACTGGCCCGATTCAGTTTCATAGGATTCATGTAACTCCGCTTCTTGGGAGACGTTACTAGAAGCTCCGGTAAGTGTATCAATAGAGGCCGTTCCGTTGGTAACGGTCATGTATGCTGCACTGTTTTGCCCTTCGGCTCCGGGCCTTGCCCATCCACCAGAGACCTCTATTTTACCGAGTACTACTTTACGGTTATTACCATTTTTATCTGATTTTGAATTGCATCCCCAAAAGATTAGCGATGTAAGAAATAAGGCAAATATTTTTTTCATAATGTAATTAGTTTACTAACGAATTTTTTTAATGTCTTCTATTACGTTTTCAGGGGGTACCACACTAGCGGGATATTGAAATCGAACGCGCCCCTTCCGGTCAACGAGGTATAATCGGTTGGTATGCCTCATAAAGTAATTACCGGAAGTGGAATCCATAGAATCGGCGTAGGTTTTTTCGGCTACAATATCCAGTCGGCCGAGCACGGAATTGATGTTGGTGGAATCCCCGGTAAGTAATGAAAATTGGTTATTTAGCCCATATAGTCCTTTATATTTTCGGAGCACCGAGGGCGTGTCTCTTTTGGGGTCGAAGGATATTTCTACAAAATGTATTCCTGAAGTATCCTGGAGTTGGTTTTGAATATTACTCAGATTTGCGGTTATTAACGGGCAGACATCGGGACAATGGGTATATATAAAAGAAACAGCTACAACATCCCCATTAAAATCCGATGGAAAGTCGACTGCTGCACTATCACTGTCTATCAATTGGAACGTATCCCCGCTCAGGTCTTTAATAACGTTAGGGTTGTCGCATGACTGTAGAAAAATGAAGAATGCCAGGGTAATGAAAAGTGATCGAAAAGTTGGGGTCATTTTATCGTATGAATTTGGGTTTCATTGCAGGGACTTTTGGCATCTTCCTCACACGGCTGGAATTCAAATTCAAGCGTTGAGTGATGAATATCAAATTGAGTGGCCAGCAATTCTTTTAGTGATGCTTTTATGGTTTCCATCTGCTTGAGATTATCTTCATCAATCACAACATGGCTTTCCAGTAAAATATTGTGTTCATCCAGCCGCCATACATGCAGATGATGAATATCCATAACGCCTCGTACAGTCGACATAGCCTTTTGAATTGATGAGAGCTCGACATCAGCCGGCGTGCTTTCCATCAGAATATTTATCGTTTTACGCAGCATAAGGTAACTTTGCCAGAGAATGTAACCCGCTATAACCAGTGTTAATATGGTATCAATAATATAAACCTGGTACCGTAATATCAGGATGCCCGCTAGGATAACCCCTACCGAGGAAAGTGCATCTGATAAGATATGTATATAAGCGCTTTTGAGATTGATATTCTCTTTTGAACTTCGGTGCAGCAGGGCAGCCGTTATTACATTGCCGAGCAGACCGATAATGGCAACAACAAACATTACCAGGCCGTCTATAGGTTGGGGGTAATAAAACCGTTCGATACCCTCTTTAATAAGGAATAGTGCAATAATGAAAAGGGTGATCAGGTTAATGAAAGCGCCGATAATTTCCGCTCGTTGGTAGCCGAATGTTTTATCACGGTCGGCTTCTTTTTTGGAAATTTTCTTAGCAGCCAGGCTGATCCCAAGGGATGCAGTGTCATTGAGGTTATGCAAGGCATCGGAAAGAAGGGATAAGCTTCCCGAAATAAGGCCACCGATAAACTCAGCCACTGTAATGGTAAGGTTCAAAAAAATTGAGATCCAAAGTCGGCCTTCGGTTTGACCCTCGCCATGGTGATGATGTCCGTGATCGTGAGAATGGCCCATTTTAAAACTTTGAAAGATGTTAATAATGATTGAAAAAAACGCGGAGGTTTTTTTCCAAATATGCTTGATAATAACAATGAAAAATTAAGTACCCGTGAATTTACAAAGGTTTTAGTGATTTATCATTTTCAGGTGGCAAGAGGTATCAATAAGCCTTATCAAATAAAAAACCTCCGGTTATTCGCCGGCCGGAGGTTGGAAATATTTCAAAGATTAAATGGGATACGAGCTGTTAAGCTTATGTTTCGTCCACGGTTGCGAATGTCTTCGTATTTTAACAGGGAAAGGTGACTTACATAATCCACATCAAACAAGTTCTTTACCGCAAGAGTTAATTGCAGCTGAGAACTTCCGAGGGGTATATTGCTGCCAATTTTTACATCCGTTAGCCAATAGCCGGGGGTTTCCTCTTCAAATGAGGCGTTCCGGGTCTGCTCAAAAAACTTTCTCAGGCTCAAAGAGAGGGTACTATTTTTAAGTGATCCCCAGGATTTCTTTTTCAGAACAAGAGTATTGATCAAAGAGGGGGCCGGGATCATTGGCAGCGGCTCATCGAGTTCTTTATTTTGACCTATTACCACACTGAACTGGCTCTCGAAATTAAACCATGGGCTAGCTTCGGGGTGGATTGCGATTCCGGCTTCACCACCGGAAAGGATGGCACGATCTTGTTTAAAACGAAATACCGGATAAGCCGTCAGGTTGGGAGGATTGCCAAGGACGATTGAACCATCCCTTTCCTGGTAAATATAATTGTCGATTAGGTTGTAGAAACCGCTGGCTGAGATTGAGAAATTGTTTTGAGCATATTGTAGGCTGATATCTCCTTCAACATTTGATTCTGCTGAAAGGGCGTTATCTCCAATTTCATATCTTTTGATCTCTCTCAGGAGACCATCGGCCGTTAACTCTGCAATGTTGGGGGTGCGGTATCCGATGCCCAGGTTGGACTTAATAGTCCATGTATCTGTGGGATGGAAACTGATACCTATTGACCCGCTGGCATGATTGAAATTTCTGTCAACCTTCTGGGGAATATTAAAGAGACGGTCGCCTGCCTGGCCTTCTTCAGGGGCTCGGGTTTCCAATTTGTTCAGGTCATACCGGCCTCCTCCTTCAATTGTAACAGATTCGCTTGTTTCCCAATTGGCTATGGCAAAAAATCCCAGGTCGAAGTAATCAGCCGATGGTACAAAGGTTTCTTCTCCTTTACTTTCATTCTCTTTAACATTTCCATGGAATCCGGTGTTCAGTTCCAGGCCAGATGTGATTTGCTGGCTGATACTCGCTCGGTAATTCAAACTGTTAAGGATTAGATCCATGGCCGCTTCTTCTTCCGCCGGTCCGGTCGCCGGCACCGGCTCGAACTCTTGCTGGGTGTTGCTCTGTAGTGCCAAAGTTAAATTCAGGTGAGTATTCTCCCTGTACCAGTCTGTCTCTGAAGTTAAAGAGTGATTCACGAGATTGTGATACGGTCGCTCTATCTCGCGGCCCTTTTCCTCTTCTTCTCCATTTGTCAAATCGGGTTCTTCCTCAGTTTCTATAATCCCGTTTTTTTGCTGCAGGTATTCATAAGTCAGACGGGTCGTTCCCCATGAGCGAGTAAGTCCTCCGTTGGCCTGAATTTGCATGTTGTTGTAACGTGAATTGCGGATAATTTCTCCTTCTCCGCTTTCATAATCAGCATGACTGTCAAAGCTGCCGCTGAGCCCCCAAAAATAATTTTCTGATCCGCTTTTTAAAGACAGTTGGTTATTGATGCCTAAAGTATTGGAAAAAAGGCCAAGCTGATAATTACCGACGGTTTTCCCGCGTGGAGCGGGTTGATCCTGGGCTAGGGAAATGACACCGCCCATAGCTCCACTTCCGTACATGAGACTGGCCGGCCCGCGAATAATTTCCACCTGCTCGGTGTTGTTTCCATTCATGCTCAAACCCGACTCCGGGTCCCATTTCTGATAATGGTATTCTGTTCCCCGGTTCAAAACTTTTATACGGTTTGTAGATAACCCTCGAATAACTGGTCGCTGGATGCCGGGGCCATTGGTTTCGATATCAATGCCGGGATATTGTTCAACGGCATCCCAAAGGGTTGGTTCTCCGGAAGAGGCCAGCTGATCGGCATCTATGACCAATGAATTTAATGAAGTCTGCGTTAATGTCCGTATGCGGTCTCCGGTAACCAGGATAGGGTTGTCTTTAATGATGCGAACATCCAGCTGAACGACCACGGACTTCTTCTCTTCGTTTTTGAGGATAATGGTCCGCGATGTCTTTCTATAGCCTATATGTGATACGGATAACGTGAAAGTACCGGAGGGAAGTTTATCAAATGTGAAGTTTCCTTCAGCATCGGTAACGGCCCCCTTTTTTAATTCCAAGAGGTAGACTTCCGCTCCTTCAACAGGTTGATTATCAGGGTCGGTAACGGTTCCCTCCAAACGTATCTGCCCCAGGGCTAAATCCGGAATTAAGATGGTGGCTAAGACTATGGCGGAAAAAACAGTCAGTAATTTTCTAATCATCAGAGCTTTCAGGAATAGATTTAAACTTTTAAAAAGTAAGAAGATGTCAAATTCGAGGTTCTTATTCATCATTTAAACAATCTTTTACAAGAGACTGGCTATCCCTCTATCGTTGAACACTTTTTTGAATCAGTAAACGCCGCATGATGATCCGGGCATTTTCTTTGGTTATGGTACGCAGGCTATCCCGGTTCGCCGTATCACTTATTTCGTATGTAACTGCATCCGCTCCAAAAGAATGGTATATCCAATTTTTGGTGATGGGAGAGCTTGCATCGAAGGGTTCGACCTCCCACGGATAATGGGGAAATTTTTTCTCCAGCGAATCAATCCAGGTGTAGGTAAAATCTTCAGGAAAGGTTGAGATATCCCTGTCGATAGGATAAAAAATATTTTCATCGGTAGAATGAAAATCGATTCCGTAGTAGACTTTTCGGAGAGGGTCTTTTTTCAAGGTAAGCAGATCATTTTTGATGGCGTATGTCTCCGGTTGGTTGAAATGTTGCCAATCCCTGTTGAGATCTACCCCTGCTCCATTACCACGCCAATTGCCGCGTTGTACGCCGTCCGGATTGGCGAAGGGGTAAGCCCATATTTCAAATTCTTGTCTGAATAATGAGGCCAGCCTGGTATTTGCTGTAAGCTCTTCGATAAAGTATTTGCAGGCTAATTCGCCGGTGACCTCCGGCGGATGCAATCGGCCGGTTATGATGAGTACACCCCGCTGCTGTGCACCATTCGAATCGGAAATACTCATCTTGACGATGGGGTTACGGTCATGAGTATAGCCAACAGTATCGAGCGAAACCGAAGGCTTCAATGCCAGTGAATCGGCCCAGCGTTCAAAATCGCTCTCGGTAAATAACTCTTGCGCGGAAACCCAAAGGGTATCCTTGCCGATATCAAGCGTGAGCGTAGCCGTACCCTCTAGTGTATCAGGTTTATAGTTAGTACTGTCGATAGTTTGCCAATGGGTTCTATCGTGGCTTAGTTTCGGCTTATAGCGGTGGTTACCGTGATTGTAGGTAAGTTGTAAATTTATACTGCGAGTAGTATCGCTCCAAATCTTAAATGAATACCACGGGCTATCATTAATCGGGTAGTTTTCAGGATCAATTACAACCCTGTAAAGCGAGTCTGAAACTTGGTAAAAATCGCTCATGCGAGCACCCGGGAATTCATTGCTTACCCAAATACCCTCTTTCCGAATGCCGATAGTACGTTTGTGCTGGGGATGTACTTCCTTGTCTTTGGTTATGGTGGACCCTTCCGGATCATATGAGAAGCCGTTAAATTTTTTTGTTGATGAACAGCTGCCAATCATTAATATGGTAAGCACAGCCAAAATTCCGATTCGTTGAATTTGATAAATTTTGTTACTCAAAGTAGAAGGCCTGATTGTTATGAGTGACGAATTTAGCAACGAAATTTACTATACCACAGGCACAAAATCAGAATATTTATAATATTTAGTCTTGGCTAAATTTATTTTTATTGTAAATAAAATAATGATACTTTATGTCATATGAATATCGGTGATCATATTGTAGAAACACGACGTTCGCTTGAAGACGTTCACTCTTCGGTGGATACCGTTACTGACAAAGGAAAGTGGAAAAAGCTGTTGGCGTTCCTTGGGCCGGCCTACCTGATTAGTGTAGGCTACATGGATCCGGGTAATTGGGCAACCGATTTAGCCGCGGGCAGTCGTTTTCAATATGCATTGATATGGGTGCTTTTACTTTCAAATGTGATGGCACTTCTGCTGCAATATTTATCTGCCAAGCTGGGGCTAGTTCGGGGGCGTGACCTGGCACAGGCTTCCAGGGAAACCTATCCGCCATTTATAAATTTTGTCTTGTATATCTTGGCTGAAATAGCTATTGCAGCAACCGATTTGGCGGAAGTGCTGGGGATGGCCATAGGGCTAAAGCTCCTTTTTGGATTGCCAATTTTGATCGGGGTTACCATTACCATCCTGGATACCTTCCTGCTGCTTGTCTTCCAGAAATATGGCATGCGCAAGATGGAGGCTTTTATTATCTCATTAATTGGAATTATTGGAATTTCCTTCCTTATTAACCTGGTTATTGCAAAGCCCGACATGGCGGTTATAGCTACCGGCTTTGTACCGGATATCCCGAACTCATATGCTCTTTATATTGCCATTGGTATCATTGGTGCGACAGTAATGCCTCACAATCTTTACTTGCACTCGGCGCTGGTGCAGACCCGAAAAATTGACCGTTCTGAAACCGGGTTGACGAAAGCTATTAAATATAATTTGTTTGATTCGGCTATCGCTCTGAACCTTGCCTTTTTTGTGAATGGGGCCATTCTGGTTTTGGCAGCTGCAGCTTTCTATACCCATGGCTATTTTGAGGTTGAAGGCATTGAGAAGGCTCATCAATTGCTGGAGCCGCTCCTGGGGTCAACTGTTGCCCCTATCTTATTTGCGGTTGCACTCATAGCGGCGGGACAGAGTTCTACCATTACAAGCACACTCGCGGGCCAGGTAGTGATGGAAGGATATTTGCATCTTCGTATTCAACCATGGTTACGTCGATTGATGACAAGGCTTCTGGCTATTATTCCGGCTTTTCTGACGGTTTACTTTTTGGGTAGTAGTTCTACCACTAACCTGTTGATTCTGAGCCAGGTAATACTGAGTCTCCAGTTGGGATTTGCAACAATTCCACTCATTCATTTTGTGAGTGATAAAAAGAAAATGGGTAAACAAGCCATTGGGCTGTGGGTAAAAGTTGCCTCTTGGGTAGCGGCTTCTATCATTGTAGTATTGAATATCAAGCTAGTGTGGGATGAGATAACAGCTTGGATTCAGCAATCAGACATGCTATGGATCCAAGTGCCGGTGGTTATTGTTGCAGCCGGAGCAGTGTTACTGCTCCTCTATATCACCTTCCGTCCATGGATTAAGAAGGTGGGACTGACAGAAGAGAAGATATTAGGTACTCCTCATGGGGAGTATCCTGAAGCTCTCCGTGATCTTCCAAAAGTGGATCAGTATCAAAGAATCGCAGTGACGGTGGATTTTTCACATAAAGATATGGATGCGATTCGGAATGCAATATCCCAGGGAGGCGGACAGGCCCAATATCAGCTGATACATGTGGTGGAATCGGCAGGGGCATTGATTTTTGGGCGCGAGATCTCTGATTACGAAAGCAGTCGTGATAAAGAAAAGCTGGCAGAGTATGTGAGTTTTCTTCAAAAGGAAGGT
This sequence comes from Balneolaceae bacterium, assembly GCA_050117475.1. Classification (GTDB taxonomy): domain Bacteria; phylum Bacteroidota; class Rhodothermia; order Balneolales; family Balneolaceae; genus Fodinibius. The sequence goes on from JASFMR010000002.1 coordinate 48,865, forward strand.
TATGAGGCGGAATCCGTAATAGGCTACGGATCTCCCAAAAAAGTGATTACGAAAATAGTTGAAGAGAATAGGCCTGACCTCCTGATTATGGGGGCACACGGACATAAGACGATGAAGGATCTAATATTTGGCCAGACGGTGGATTATGTACGTCATCATGTTGAGATACCCGTATTAATAGTGTGATTTTTTTTGAGGGTTTTAGCTAATATTTTATTATAGGTTACCTTTTGCTCATATCTTATAGCTCAAGATAACTCAAACATCAGATCTCTCGTGCGGTTTCGGAAGACCCTCAAATATACCATTCTATTTTTCCTATTTTTTGGGGCGGGTGGAAGTCCGGTATTTGCTTTTTCATCAAAATTGTCCACTCGCGTATACTCGCCCGAAATCCCCGCCCAGGTTTGGAAAGTTACCTTTCATGGAAACAAACAATATTCTGATGTTGTTTTAAAACGACAGATTTCAACCGAAAGTCCCGGCTTTTGGAAAAAAATAAAATTCTGGGATCGTACCGGTTATGAACTGGATGAAACAGAAGTAAAAAAAGATGTTATTCGTCTCCGTAATTACTACAGGCGCCGGGGTTACATTAATGTTAAAGTTAGTTATCGGATTGAAACCGGAAACAAAACATGGAAAAAGAATGTAGTATTTAACATCAATGAAAATATCCCGGTACGTATTAAAAATGTTGATTACCAAATTAACGCTGACGGAGGTAACGTTGGAGAAGTGTATGACAATCCATCCTTTCAAAAAGCGCTTAGAGAACAGGTTTTTCAGCCGGGTTCACGGTATGAAATAGTTAAAGAACCCGAGGTAACCGGTCGGTTTACGGATGTTTTTAAAAATCTCGGCTTTGCTTATACCAAGGTAAATATATTGGCAAATGTGGATTCAACTAAACTTTCCGCTCAGTTAACGATACAGTGCAACTTGGGACCTAAAACTTATATCGACAGCATTCGTGTTGAGGGGGAAAAAAATATTTCCCGGCATTACGTGATAAGACAGTCCGGGATTCGTCGCGGAGAGCTATACAATCTGAATAAGCTACAGGAAGCGCAGCAACAGCTTTTTAACCATCATTTGTTGCGATTTGCTACGATAAGTATTCCCGACCAGCCTAGGGACTCTTCACTAACCCTGTTGATGAGGGTTCGTGAGAATGAAGAACGATCCATTGAAATACTGGGAGGCTTCGGTACCGAGGAGAAATTTAGGGGGGAGGTAAGTTGGACACACCGTAATATGTTTCACCATGGACACAGACTTACCACTACCGCCCGTGCTTCTTTTATCGAGCAGTCGGTCACTTTCAATTATCTTTTCCCCTATATTTATAATGCGAAGAGCAGTATCGTGATTTCACCTTTTGGGCAACATCTGCTTCAAAGTAACTTCGAATTGTTACGGGCCGGTATTACGAACAGTTTTATTTACCGTTATAGTAAAAATTTAACCGGATCTGCCTCCTATCAGTACACAAAAAATAAAGAATTGTCACAGCAGTTTAACGCCAGTTTGCCGGATACAACCCGCGAATATGATTTGTCCTCTTTTCAAATCAGCAGCTATTATAGCCAGGGTTTCAGACGCCAGCAGGAGGGCTGGGTTATTCAACCTTATGCTGAGGTATCCGGTCTTTTTGGATTGGCAACATTTAAGTTTCAAAAACTTTCTGCTGATATAAGGCGTTTTACCAGGCTAGGTAACTCAACGATGTTAGCTACCCGTGTGCAGGCCGGGGGGCTGTTTAATGTAGCCTCAGACTCTCTGCCAAATAATATTCGATTTTATCTTGGGGGCACAAACTCGGTAAGAGGATGGTATCGGCAGCAGTTGGGCCCAAAACGGGCCAGGACCGACAGTTCGGGTTTTGTACGATATGTTCCCCTGGGGGGACGTGCAATGTTTGGATTCAATGTTGAAATACGACAGGACCTTAATTCTTTAATTAATGGGCTGGGCGTGGCCTTTTTCCTGGATGGGGGACAGATATGGGAGCGTGTGGATGAAACCAACACCCGCCCTTTACAATTCGGTGCCGGTGGAGGTTTACGTTATCAATCTCCTATTGGTCCAATCAGGGTTGATATTGGATATAAACTTAATCCTACTGCAGCAGACCTAAACAGGTACCGGGGTAGAGATTATGGTAATGCATGGAACCGCATTGGAATACATTTTAGTATTGGACAAGCGTTTTAATAATGGAAAATCGACCCAGACATATGGCGTTAAAACGATGGGCTTTGCGCCTGGGTTGGCTAATGTTTGCAATTCTATTACTTAGTGTTTCCCTTAGGTTGTCGTTAAAGACCCCTTTCGTTAGAAATTGGGCCAGAGATTTTATTGTATCAAAGGCCAATGAACAGCTTCAGGGGGAATTAACCATTGATCGTTTATCGGGTGATCTCTGGAATGATGTTACGGCATCCGGTATCCGTTTGATACAGCAAGATACACTGGCACAAGTAGACTCTGTGCATCTCAAGTACAATATTTGGGCTTTGTTTGGCGGACGGATACAAATGACAACGCTGGGGATTTATAGCCCGGAAGTGGCACTTCGGCAGCAAGCAAACCGATGGAATGTTCAGGATATACTTGTAGAATCACCCGATACAGCAGCAACCGGAGAAAGCATATCGTTTAAAATCGACGACCTCAGCCTGAATGATGGAACCATTTCTGTTTATTCTGATAGCTTGGCCGGGGCCAATTTTATCATCAATCAGTTAACAGCGTCTAGCAGCCTGGCATATAATGCAAAGGATAAAGGGCTTGAATTCGATTTAAGAGATTTATCATTTGAGGTTAAACAAACCCGCCTTGAAACCTCTTTAAAGGTTGAATCTTCTGCAGCAGTGAAAAACAGCAAGTTCAATCTTAAGAAACTGATATTGGCAACGGGCAATTCATTGATTCACAGTACGGCTTTTGTAAATCTAAGTGATTCTTCGGCTCAACTTGACGCAACAGCTACCCCTATTTCCTGGAAAGATCTTACGGAATATGTACAAGGCTTTCCGTTAAGTCGGAATTTACAACTCAGTTTGTCTTTGAAAGGTAATCCCCGTGATTTTGGGGTATCTTTAACTGCACAGGGGGATGGACTCGATTCGGTTAAAGTGGAGGGAAAGTTTCAATGGCATTCGAGTTTAATCCTTAAAGAATTTAGGGCTAGGGCAGATTGCATAAATCCACAACAATTTTTAACTGACAGCACATTGCCAAGCCTAAAGAACTTCAGGGCAGATTTTAATGGCAGGATTGAAACCCGGCATTACCGGGAAGGAAAAGGAACGTTTCTTTTTTCTGCCGATCAGATTTCCAGGTCCCCATATCACTTGGATAAGCTATCTGGGACGGTTGAGCTTAAAGGAGATTCCGCAAAAATAAAGTTGGAGGCCAACAGGAAAAAGCAATACCTGGCTTCTGGGATTACTGCATCAGGCATTTGGTCGGAGTTGCCATCAATCAAGGCAATCCTGAAAGCTAAAGATATCAATCCGGGTTATTGGATCCAGGATAGTACTTTTGACGGGAATCTAAGTTTTGAAGCTGAATCTTCGGGACAGGGTTGGTATCCGAATTCAAATAGTTGGGACTATTCAGTTGAGATGACTAAAAGCCGGATGCTTGGGCAGCCTATTGAGTCACTATTTGCAAAAGGGAAAATCAGTCGCTCAAATGTCGATTTGACAGGAATCGTAAAAATTCGGGATGGGTTGATAAAAGTAAAAGCCGCTGCCGACAAAATTTTGGCAACCCCTTCCTATAATTTTAAGATCAACTCCCGAAATTTTGACCTTGCCGCCTTGATGGGCAGGAATGATTTTGTAACGTCCTTAAACGGGACAGTGGCAGGAAAAGGGCAGGGGATAAATCCCGCAACGATGCAGTTGACTTCACAAGTCAGAATTGACTCTTCCATAATTAACCGGAAATATGTCCGGAATTTTTCTGGCAATGTGAATATTAAAGATTCAATTGCTGTGGTAGATAATGCGAGTTTGAAGAGTGCTATTGCAGAAGGATCGTTCAGCCTGCGGATGAACATGTTACGAAGATATGCTCCTGAAAATGAGCTGTCCCTGGAGTTGAACCTTAAGGATGTCAGTGCCCTCGCACCTCTTTTCGATATCGAAAAGCTGAGTGCAGAGGGGAGAATTTCCGGCAAATTGAGTCCCGAGGAAAGTGGACACCTAATCTTTGATGGCAACCTGGATTTATCCGACCTTAATTACAATGAGGTATTTCTGGCAGATGAGGCTAAAGGGACTGTTAAGGCCCGACTGGAGAAAAACCTGGAATATATGGCTGATGTAAACCTAAGTGCCCCTATCCTTTCCGGTGTTCAGATCCAGGATATGCATTTTTTGACGAATGGGAATTATGCCGCTCACGTAGCAAACGGACAATATGAATTCCAATTTTCAAGTCCGAACGAGGGGCGAATTGAATTAGCCGGCGGTTATACATCAGAAAATGACAGTATAGGTGTAAGAACAGATACTTTTAATATCATCAGTGATTTCCGGACATTGAGCCTGGAGCGCCCCTTTGAGCTTAGTTTGGTTGATGATACGCTCAAAATGGATACAATGCGGGTTTTTTCTAAAGATCGCAGTGCTTACCTGGAGATAGGCATTCCAATACTAAGTGCAAATGAACAAAAAGGATACGTTCGCGGAAAATCACTTAATACCGCGGTTATGCAGAACTGTCTGCTTGGGCAATCATATTTCAAAGGCATGCTTTCCGGTCGATTCAATATCGACAGGATAGATACTAGCTTGAGAGCCAGTGGAAACATGCTTTTATCGGAGATTGATTACCGTGGAGCCCATTTTGACTCCTTGTCTATTAAAACACAAATTGAAAATGACCGCATGGAGGGATTGTTGGCGGTATTTGATGAAGGCAGACAGCTGGTTGAGGGGAAGGCTGACCTCCCGTTTAAACTTGGAAATCCCAAAGATTTCCCAACCAACTTTTTCGAAGAGCCCATAAGTGGGGATCTTAATATTAGGTCTATTGCAATAGACCGTTTTCGGCCATTATTTGCTGAGGCCGGTATTACTCAGACTTCCGGTATTTTCTCATTTCATGGGCAGTTGGATGGAAAAGCCGGGATCCCTCTATTTAAGGCTAATGCCCGTCTCAATGATGCCAAGCTATCGGGGGTCTCCGTGGACTCGGTGACAGCACGTATGAGCTATGATCATGAAAAATCGCAGTTGGCACTAAATGCTTCTGTTCTTTCATTGCGTCAAAAAGCAGCCCAGATTAACGCTCGTATTCCCTTGTTTATAAATATGAAAACATTCCGGGTCGATCTTCCCCAGCCCCTGGATAGTATCTCTGTAGATGTCGAGACCGATGATTTTAACTTGGCTGCTCTCAATGACTTTGTAGATCGGCGAACTGTGCGGAACATATCGGGCGTATTAAATGGGAAGGTTGATGTAAGTGGGGCACTGGATGATTTAAAAACAGATGGGCAGCTAAATCTTGAAGGGGGAGCATTCCAACTCATTCCGGCAGGAATAAGGGTTGATAACATACGATCTACCATTCAGTTTATGCCAAACCAAATTAAGCTGACGGATTTTTCAGCAAAAAGCGGAAAAGGCAATTTGAATGCTAGCGGTGTAATAGCAATGCAGAAGTTGGTTCCGGGAGACATCGATATTTCTGTTAGCGCTAAAAATTTCAGGGTTGCAAATACGTCCAAATACAACGCCGTTGTTAATCTGGATACCCAGACCAAAGGCAGCTTTACCAAGCCAGAAATTAGCGGTAACGTACATTTTATCAGTGGATTTCTGGAATTGCAGAATTTCGGGGAGAAATCGGTAGAAAATGTCAAATTGGATTCCACGGAAGAGCTCGCCTCAGATTTCAGCATATATGATTCACTGGGACTTGATTTGGATGTATCATTTAATCGCCGTTTTTATATTCGAAATAAGCGTTACCTGGAAATGCAAATCGAGCTTGACGGGACGCTTGATTTACTAAAATCACCGGGGAAAGATCTGCAATTCTTCGGAACTATCAATGCTCCCAACGGGTATGCCCGCCCGCTCGGTAAAGAATTTGAGCTACAGGAGGGCAATGTAACGTTTAGCGGAGATCCCACCAACCCGCAACTGATGATTAGAACCCAATATAAACCGCCTCAGACTCAGGAGGATATTACGATATGGTATGTAATTGAAGGTACCGTTGAGAATCCCAAATTTAAGTATGAGAGCCAACCTCCCATGGAGTTGGAAAATATTATCAGCTATACATTGTTTGGCCAGCCGTTTTATGCACTTGATTCGTGGAAACAGGTAGTGGCCAATTCTGGTCAGAATACGAGTGCCGCAGACGTGGCCCTTGATATTTTACTTGACCGCGTAGAGACACTGGCTACCCAAAAATTGGGCATTGATGTCGTAAAAATTGATAATTCCAGGCCCAACGGAGAGAATGGAACATCAATAACAACCGGATGGTATCTGAATCCCAAAGTGTTCTTTGCTATCCAAAACGTGATAACGGGCTCAACACCGGATACCAGTTTTGAATTAGAATACCTGCTGAGAAAAAATTTAAAACTTATAATTCGACAGGGTAACAGTATCAGGCAGGGGGTAGACCTAAAGTGGAATTATGATTATTAGTTTTCTTCTATTTCGTGATATGTATTGCGTATATTTTATGTATTCTTGGGATTAGCCCGGTTTATATTTGCAATATCCCAGTTCCTAAAACAAATACAAACTAAGCAATTTAAAAATCGAACTATGTATAACGAGCAGGATGAACAGCTAGCAAAGAAAATTCTAGAATTCAGTTGCGAATTAGAAGAAGGCCAAAATGTGCTGTTGCAACTTGTGGGATTGAATGGTATCGGGCTTTTGCGTGCTTTGGTGGAACATGCGAGGGCGATAAATGCCAATCCGTTTGTTCAAATAGAAGATACTGAGGTTCAAAGAATACTGGTGGAAGAAGGAGACAAGGGGTTTTGGAAGAAGCAGGCTGAGATTGACCAGCTCCCGTTAATGAAACAAATGGATGCATTTGTGGGGATTCGGGCGTCACAAAATATTTATGAACAGTCTGATGTCAGCAAGAAAGCTAACAAGGCTTATGCCGATAATTTTTTGGATCCGGTTCATTTTAAAGAGCGGGTAAATAACACCAAATGGGTTGTGCTGCGATATCCCTCGGAGGCATTTGCCATGAATGCTAAGATGGCGACGCAGAAATTCAGAGAGTTTTATTACAAGGCATGCTTGCTGGATTACAGGGAATTGGCCGAGGCCATGAAACCGTTACAAAAGCGGCTGGAAAATACTGACATGATTCGGCTGGAAGGGGAAGGTACAGATATCGAATTTTCTGTAAAGGGGCAGACATGGATACCCTGCTTCGGAAAGCGGAACATCCCTGATGGCGAACTGTTTTCATCACCTATTTTAGCATCTGTAAATGGTGAGATTACGTATGCCCCTTCAGTGTATCAAGGCAAACCGTTTGAATTTGTAAAACTGGTAGTTCGTGACGGTGTGGTAATAGATTTTGATTCTTCTAACAACGATCAGCTCGAGGAGATCCTGGATACGGATCCAGGTGCACGTCAGTTTGGTGAGTTCAGTTTTGGATTGAATCCTATTATTGATTCTCCGATGTATGACATCCTGTTTGATGAGAAGATTTATGGTTCTAACCACCTCACGTTGGGTAACGATTATGAGATTGCTCCCAACGGTAACGAGAGTAATATCCACTGGGACCTGGTATGCATTGGGGCCGATGTATATCTCGATGGAGAGAAAATCCGGGAAGGACGTACCTTTATTAAGGAAGACCTGAAGGCATTGAATCCGGAGAATCTTTTATGAAGAAGTAAAAATGACTATGAATTCGTCTGAATATCCAAATGCATACCGTTACCGCCGAATCGTACAGGCCAAACGGTTTATCGACGAGCATTTCGCTGAGGATATTGATTTGGGACTTATTTCCGATGAAGCACATTTTTCCAAATTTCATTTTTTACGACTTTTCAAAAACGCTTACGGGAAAACCCCCAACCGGTATTTGATTGAATGTAGAATCAAATATGCTTGCAAACTATTGCAGGGTGATCGACTATCGGTTTCTGAGGTTTGTTTTGAGGTAGGTTTTGAAAGTATCGGTTCATTTTCTTCTTTGTTCAAAAGAGAGTTGAAGAGTTCTCCTGCACAATATCGCAGGGAGAGTCATGAAAAGAAGGAACGGGTGGCAGTCAAACCTAAATCAGTGGTACCGAGTTGTTTTGTACAGGCCTTTTACTAAAATATTCTAAGCCAGCCAGCAGAGGATTCGATCGGTGGATTAAGCAATTTTCAAGAAGTAAATATGCATCAAGGTAAATATGTTAGGGATATTCAATGTTTAACCGTTAATAAAGGAAAGCCATGATAACACAACTTTCGCATGCCACCATTTATGTATTGGACCAGGATGAGGCCTATGATTTTTATGTTAATAAGCTTGGATTCGAAGTAAGGGAGGATGCCCGAATGGGAGAAGATATGCGATGGCTCACTGTGAGTCCGCAAGATCAGCCTGAGCTTGAAATTATATTAATGCCTGCCCAAGAGGGAATGAGTCTTGACAAGGAAAAAGCTGAAGGGTTACAAAAGCTTATTAAAGAAGGGACATTTGGTTTTGGCGTATTTGAGTGTAATGATATTTACGCAACCTACGAGGAGTTGAAGCAGAAAGGCGTTAAATTCAAGAAACCGCCCAAAGAGGAATTCTACGGTACAGAAGCCATTTTTCAGGATCCTTTCGGAAACTGGTTTAGCTTGGGGCAGAAAGGCTAGGATTTTACTGCTATAAAATGAAGATGCCAAGTTTGTTAAACTCGGCATCTTTCATTTTTGATAGAATCTAATCAGCCCAGGCTTCGGCGTCGGTGTAAACCTCGGCAAATTCAACCCCTTCGCCTTTTTTGTCTAGTGTTGCTTCAAACGCAATCTTGCCTTCATCTTCATTCTGAATAATTTTTGAAGCTAATTTATTGACAATCTGCGTTTGGATGAGCCGTTTGAGTGGTCGTGCTCCGTAAACCGGATCGAACCCCCGATCGGCCAGCCAGTCTTTCACATTATCCGTGACGTTGATGGTAATGCCTTTTTTCTCCAGCATTTTGTATACACGCTGCAGCTGGATATCCACAATTTTTCGGATGTGTTCCTTTTCCAGGGGATGAAATACAATGAAGTCATCAACTCGGTTTATAAACTCCGGACGTATGGCTTTTTTAAGCCGGTCCATAAGCTCTTCCTGGAGTTTGTCGTACACTTCATCAGTAAATTTGCCACCGGTTTCTTCGATTTTTTCCTGGATCAGGTTCGAACCAATGTTGCTGGTCATGATGATAATCGTATTTGTAAAGTCTACCGTGACACCCTTATTGTCGGTTAGCCGACCTTCATCCAGTACCTGTAGCAGGATATTGAACACATCGGGATGAGCTTTTTCAATTTCATCCAGCAGTATTACCGAATACGGATGTCGGCGAACGGCCTCAGTAAGTTGTCCGCCTTCATCATACCCCACGTAACCCGGAGGTGCACCAACCAGACGGCTGACACTGTGGCGTTCCATATACTCACTCATATCGATGCGTACCATGGCATCTTCGTCATTGAAGAGGAAATCAGCCAGGGATCGTGCAAGCTCTGTCTTACCCACGCCGGTAGAGCCGAGGAAGAAGAACGAACCGATGGGCCTGTTTTCATCTTGCAGTCCAGCACGAGAACGCCTTACTGCATTGGAAACAGCTTCAATAGCCTGGTCTTGGCCGACTACCCGCTTATGAAGTTCTTCCTCGAGATGGATGAGCTTCTGTCGTTCACTTTGCAACATCTTGCTGACGGGAATTCCGGTCCAGCGCGAAACAATATCGGCAATATCTTCATATTCGACTTCTTCTTTAAGCATTGCGCGTCCTTCCTGAACCTCTTCCAGTTTTTCCTTGGTTTCATTCAGGTCCTTTTCAAGCTGGGTGATTGTTCCATAGCGAAGCTCTGCAACCTTTTCATAATTGCCTTCACGTTCCGCCTTTTCTGCTTGATTCCGCGTTGTTTCTATAGCTTGCTTTAAATCGCGGGTTTTCTGGATTAGTTCACGTTCAGTATCCCACTGATTTTTCATTGAAGTACGCTGTTCTTCGAGATTGGCAAGCTCCTTTTCAATATTTTGAATCTTTTCCTTGTTATGCTCCCGTTTGAGGCCTTCGCGTTCAATTTCGAGTTGGCGAATTTGACGTTCAATTTGATCGAGTTCTTCGGGCATGGAATCGATTTCCAGGCGCAGGCGGGAAGCGGCCTCATCAATAAGGTCAATGGCCTTGTCGGGAAGAAAACGGTCGGAGATATAACGGTGCGAAAGTTCTGCAGCGGCTACCAGGGCTTCGTCCCGGATTTTAACCCCATGGTGTAATTCATAGCGTTCCTGCAATCCCCTTAGAATTGAAACCGTATCCTCAACGGTAGGCTCTTCCACCATTACGGTCTGAAGGCGTCGTTCCAGGGCCTTGTCTTTTTCAATATACTTGCGGTATTCAGCCAGGGTTGTAGCTCCGATAGCGTGCAATTCACCTCTGGCCAGAGAGGGTTTTAGGATATTGGCAGCGTCTACCGAACCCTCGGCAGCCCCTGCGCCTACAAGAGTATGAATTTCATCAATAAAGAGAATAATCTGTCCATCGGAGTCGATTACTTCATTAACAATGGCTTTGAGGCGTTCTTCAAACTCTCCGCGAAACTTGGTGCCGGCCATTAAGGCTCCCATATCAAGGGCAACAATGTGCTTCGATTTTAATCCTTCCGGCACATCGCCCCGGTTTATTCGCAGGGCCAAGCCTTCGGCAATGGCTGTCTTTCCTACGCCGGGCTCCCCGATCAGTACCGGATTGTTTTTGGTTCGCCGGGAGAGAATTTGCATTACCCGTCGGATTTCGTGGTCGCGTCCTATGACGGGATCCAGCTTATTCTTTTCGGCCAGCTCATTGAGGTCCCGTGCATACTTTTTAAGGGCGTTATATCGGCTTTCTGCATTGGGATCATCTACCTTTTGGGATCCCCGGACATCCTCAAGAATTTTCAGAATATCATTCTTTTTAACCCCATGCTGTTTCAGCAGATGGCCGGTTTCGTTCTTGGATTCGAGCATACCGATAAGTATGTGCTCAGAACTGATATACTCGTCCCCCAGGGAGTTGGCGGAGTTCTGGGCCTTGTCAAATAGTTCTTTGGAGTTATTCGACAGGTACTGTCCGGATACAGAGGCACCTTTCACTACCGGCAGCTTATCGATTCGCTGTTCAAGTTCCGATTTCAATTGAGGAAGGCGGACTCCCACTTTATTCAAGATAGTATTGACCACATTCTCACTGTCTAATAATAATGCCAATAATATATGAGCCGGGTCCACAGCCTGGTGGTTATTGTCTGCTGCCAGCTCAACGGCCGATTGGACGGCTTCCTGGGCTTTGAGTGTTAATTTATTCAAATTCATATCAGAAAATTCTCTCTGTTAAAAGGTTTTGATCAATTCACTATTATTTATTGCTAATATCATACCGATTTACGAAATATGCCTAAATTTCAGTGAATCATGAGTAAAATCTGCCGCTTTTGACTCAAGTATTGTTTTAAACTGCAATATTGATACGAGAAGTGCCATTACGCGATTTATAACAGTCTGTTTGGCAGAATCGATGAGGATATTGTCTACGGTTTCATGTTATTCGATTCCCTTGCCCTGTTCATCTTGAACTAAAGGCACCTAAGTTCTTTTACCCTTGAATTTAAATCCGGTCTTTTGTGTTTTTCAATTGAATGACAACGATATTTGTGTATATGAGAGAAATTACACTTTCAGGAACGACCATAGAACTCAAAAGAGGCGACATTGCGAATCAGCAAGACATTGCTGCAATAGTCAATGCTGCAAACGCCGAGCTTCGCATCGGGGGAGGGGTGGCCGGGGCCATTCATCGCGCGGCAGGGCCCGGACTTGAAGAAGAGACGCGTTCCATGGCACCCATAAAGCCGGGAGAAGCGGTTATTTCCGGTGGGCATAAGCTGCCCAATGACCATGTTATCCACTGCCTCGGACCGGTATATGGCAGGGACGAGCCCGAAGATGAATTGTTGGCAAGATGCTATAAAAATGCACTCCATTTGGCCGAGGGATACGGAATTCCGACTGTCGCCTTCCCTTCGATCTCAACCGGGGCATTCGGTTATCCAATGGAGGAGGCCGCAAGAGTTGCTTTTAAAACCATTAAGGATGAGGTACCAAATCTGGCAACTGTTGAGCTAATTCGATTTGTGCTTTGGGGCGAAGATGCGATGAATGCCCACGAAAAAGTAATGGATGAAGTGTTCGGTTAAATAATATCAAATGAAGGGTGCATTACATTCCTTTCGAAACCCATGGATAGCTTAAAACTAATGTGTCGCCCTGAATTTATTTCAGGGTCCAATGTGATAACCGTATTAAGTTGTAAAAACATGGTTGTTTACGGATGCCGAAACAAGTTTAGCATGGGATTGACTATTTTCTACTTCCCGTAAATGTCATTAAGTACGCCGGCCAGCCGAACCCCCGCTTTAAGCAGTTGGCGTTCCAGCATATCCCGATGTTGATATTCATATTTATATCCCAGTTCATGATTTTTGGGTATATCGTAAACCTCATCCCGCAGCTCCATGGATTCATAGGCCCAGTCCAAAACACTTGAGTCCTGCCATTTTTTAATCTGTTCCCGGCTGGGGTGATTAATGGCATCAGAGAATTCTGTGTAACTCAATTTGGTATCATCAATTATCTCACTATCCCATACACGGTGCAGGTTGCTGTCATGATAGAACCATTCTACCTCTATGTCATTGCCGCCCCGGTCTTTGCCGTTGCCTACATGCAAGGGTTGATGGATATCGCCCACCAAGTGAATCAGCATTTTTAACTTAATTTTTTGGTCTGATACAGGAAGATTTCCTGTTTTGAGATCGTTGATGATTGTCCGGATAGCTTTAATGACATCACCGTTTGGGTTTTTCTCAGTCTCGGCATACGATTGGCCGGTTGGGATGGTCACCCAGTGCCAGTCATGCGTGTAATCATACTTGGGATCTGATTTAATTCGATCCATCCATGTGCTGGCAATAGCCATCGATGTAGGTCCTAAAATCCGTTTCACGGCCTTTTTAGCGGAAGGGGTCAAGTACTCAGCGGCAATTTCTCCCACCACACGATGGCCCGTTTTTCCCCAACGGTGTGTTTTGTGACTTTTTGTTTTGGGAGAGAGGAATAGCAGGCAAGTCAGGAGCGTTAGTAGCATTTTAAAAATTAAGTTGGATGATAAGTTGAATCTGGGAAGAATATCCGTACTTTTTCGTAGAAAGGTAAATTCGGATTATACTTTTTATAATTTTATAACACTTCATGTACGAATTGCTGAACATAGGCTTCTTTGCGTTCCATACCATCTTTATCCTTTTTAACCTATTCGGGTGGATGTGGAAGAAGACCCGCCGTTGGAACCTTGCCACACTCCTTCTAACAGCATTTTCATGGTTTGGGCTGGGGATTTGGTATGGATTTGGTTACTGTCCCTGTACCGATTGGCATTGGATGGTACGCCGAAAGCTCGGCTATGTTGATATGCCCAATTCCTACATTGCATTTCTGGTAGAAAAGTTGACCGGCCTGCACTTCAAGGCTTCTGTTGTTGATGCATGGACGGCCATTTTGTTTTTTACTGCCTTGATTATTTCTTTTTATTTGAATTTCCGGAATTTCAAGCGAAAGCCTATTGCAACCTGATAAATAAATGTTTCTTATTGAGATAATATTTGTCTCATATTAATATGTGATTGTAGTTCAAAAGAATTGCGGCTATTTCAATACCTTATGTTGCGAAAAGGGGTATCACCGGTAAACAGTTAAATAAATCATCGGAATAATGAAAAGGATCCTCATTTGCATTGGATTGTTATTTTTTCCCGTAGGCTATACCTGGGCTCAACAATCAATCGGTTTTTCAAATCCCCGGGGAATACAACAGTTGCTAAATTATCGATTGCCATCGTGGGGGTATTCGAAGTTGGTGCTTGATTTTAATTCGGGTGGACAGATAAATGACTATTCAGATAAGGCATCTACACCACAAGAGGCTCACAGGCAGCGCTTCAATTTCGAAGCGGATCCTTCTTACGACTTATATAAGGAATCGGAAAAGCAAATCCTCGCTCTCAATTCCATGGCAAGGTTCATTTACAGTCATGATAAGCGGGGAAATCAGCTCGCTGCCGATGATAAACTCAGTAACACAATTCACTCTAGCATTTCTCTTAGGGGGGATATGCGGGAATATGTGCATTCAAAAATATTTCTGTTGTTAAGTGAACAAGCTGATTTTAATTATACATACCATGCTGTGGAAACCAATGACAATTTATATCATTATGATCGTCATTTTAAATCGACTACTGAATTAGGTTTGGGATTCGGACGGGTTCGAAATGTGACTCCGGTCGTCCGGGCTATTCGTTTGAATGAGCGTTATAAAGCGATAAACGATAGTAAAAGACTTACTCCCCGGGAAATCCGGTTGGCTGCCGATCAATTTACCCGTTACCAGGGATATAAACGTCGCTACGATCGCCCCGAAAAATATTTTTGGCATGGAATGGATCGGGCAGTGAACAATAAGATCGGGGCGCTCAGCTCTTTTGATCTGTTTTATTTGACTGACGTCCTGGATGAAACCCTCGGTAGTCGCCTTGAAGGTTGGGATGTAACAGCGGGAGGGTCGTTTGGTTTTATCAGTAGTATGGTTCGTGATGAATCTACAATTACCACTACAAATCGGTCATTGGATAATGTGAGACTGCCCGGTGCTTTTGCAGGGGCTAGGTGGTATAAGAATATTTCACTGAGGCATCAATTGAGTGTTACATTAGATGCCCGCAGAACCTATATGATAGATAGCAATGACAAGAAGTGGGGAACTGATATCACTGCCAGCTTTATGTGGTTGTGGAATGTGGCCGATCGGTATCTGCTAAAGACTCGATTAATGAATTATTCCAGTTTTGATAAATTTGAAAATAATTTTTTGCGGGATCGGATTGGCTGGCAGAATAATGCTGTGCTAAGTAGCAATATTATCTATTTTATTGAAAATAAGGTGGCGCTTGATGCCGGACTTTCCTACCAATTGACTTACCAGGGAGATTCTATTGACAATTTCGAGTTTGAACAGCGCACATCATCGCTGGTATTCAATGCCGGAATAAGATATTACTTTAGCAGGAATCTTTATTAATCTAACCGCAGGTAGTAGGTTCAATGCGGCGGGTTATAAAAGTCCTGGAGAGTTCGTCAGTCCTGTTTCTCTGCAAGTTTTTTAAAAAGCTCTTGCTCCTCTTTGGAAAGTTTTTCGGGTACTTTTATCTGGATACGAACCAGAAAATCTCCTTTTTTAGATACATTTCGAAACTCGGGCATGCCCATGCCTCCGAGGCGAAATAACTTGCCTCCCGAGGTTCCTGCTGGAATATTGATTTTGGCTTTCCCGCTGAGTGTCTTTACGACCGTTTCTCCACCAAGTACCGCAGTATAAAGATCGATGGGGTGATCATAATAAATATTATTGCCTTTTCGCTCATATCCCTCCGGCATCTGGATGCGAACTGTCAGGTAAAGGTCACCCCGCGGACCGGATGTTGCTTTAGAGCCGCCTTTGCCTTTTAGCTTGAGGCGCTGCCCGTCGGCAATACCCGCCGGTATCTTAACTTTCATTTTTTCATTCCCAACACGAATAGTTCGTGATGTGCCTTCGTAGGCTTCCTGCAATGAAATGGTGACTTCTGCTTTGATATTCTGCTTTAAATGGTTCTGGCGCTGGCCTTTACCGGTCCTGTACGTGCGTGTCTGTTGGCCCTGGGCCTGCCCAAAGGGCGCGCCTCCTCCCCCGAAAATGGTTTCGAAGAAGCTGGAGAATCCACCGCCGCGGCCACCTCTGGCACCCCCGCCGAACAAGTCATTAAAGTCAAAGCCGGTTTCATAACTCTGTTGGCCACCAAAACCACGTCCGCGAGCTTGTCGTGCATAGTCCGACCAATTGAAATCTTGAGCATTGCCGCCGGCACGCTGATACTGTTTCCAGTCTTTGCCAACTTTATCATAAAGCTTGCGTTTCTCAGGATCCTTGAGCACTTCATACGCTTCCCCTACCTCTTTGAATTTTTTTTCGGCAGACGGGTCGTCCGGATTTTTGTCCGGGTGATATTTAGCCGCCTTTTTACGGTATGCTTTCTTTATCTCATCTTGAGAAGCACCTTTACTGACGCCCAGTATGTCGTAATAATTTTTGTATTCCATAGTCTCATTTAGCCACTACACAATGATTATTCTTCATGTTACAGGAAAAGCAAATAAAGTGCCACAGCCGAAAAGCTAACGTTTTGTCAATTATTGTTGAATTTCTCGTCAGCTTGTCATAAAAAAAGCCTCCCGGAAGTCCGGAAGGCTTCATAATGGATATTGATATGTTATAAATCGGTACTAGAGCTCGAAAGCAATAAATTGCTGTGCATTTTGGCGATCGATGCGCAAGAGCACAACCGTGCCTTTCTTATTGCCGACATCATCCATAATAGCATTGAAATCAGAAACATTTTTTACAGGTTTTCGGTTTACTTCCGTAATAACATCGCCTTCTCTTAGCCCCTGCTGGTAGGCATTACTGCCGCGGGAAATGTCGGTTACAACTACCCCTTTCTGGTTGGAGTCCAGTTCAAGTTTTTGGGCAATATCCGGGGTTAGCGTTTGAACATTAAAACCAATGTTTTTGCCCATTTCTCTGTTTTGCTGCTGATTTTGATTCATGGCAAGGTTACTGGGTAATTCACCAAGTGTAACCGTTATTTCCTTTCGGTCCCCGTCGCGATTGATTTCCAGTTTGGCTTTTGACCCGGGAGTAGAAGTGGCAATTTGGGTTCGGAAAGATTCCCAGCTTTGGATGGGCTGCCCGTCAAGGGTCAAAATAACATCCCCGTCTTTTAGGCCGGCTTTTTCGGCAGGGCCGTCAGGTTCAACTCCTCCTACAATAACACCTTCGGCCTTGTCAAGTCCAAGAGCTTTTGCCATAGTAGCATCTACAGCGCTTCCCGTAATGCCAAGATAGGCCCGAATCACACGTCCGTTTTTGATGATGGATTTCATTACCCGTTTAGCAATATCGACGGGCACGGCAAATCCAATACCTTCATTACCGCCGGATTGGGAGGCAATTGCCGAGTTGATTCCCACCAGTTCTCCGTCCATATTTACCATAGCGCCGCCGGAGTTACCCGGGTTAATAGCGGCATCCGTTTGAATAAAATTCTCATAGCCGGCTTGATTACGCAAAATACCGATTGAACGACCTTTGGCAGAGACGATGCCCATGGTAACGGTTTGTGCCAAATTATCCTGAAGCGGGCTGCCGATAGCCATCACCAGTTCTCCGACGCGAAGCTTCTCGCTGCTTCCGAGTTTTATTACATTTTTATCGGTAATATTTTTGTCATCAATTTTAATAACAGCAATATCGGTGCGTGGATCAGTACCGATAACTTTGGCATCGAATTTTTGATGATTATAAAGTTGAACTTCTACTTGGTCGGCATCTTCGACCACGTGGTTGTTCGTCAGGATATAACCGTCTTGTGAAACGATAACTCCTGATCCCAGGCCTTGTCGCTTAAATTCCTGTGGTTGTTCGGGTTGCCCAAAAAAGCGAGCCAGTGGATTTTCTCTGGCTTCTACGGTTTGAGTAACGGTGACAGTTACAACAGCCGGTTTAGACTGTTCCGCAATGCTGACAAAAGCGTCATTAAGCTCTTTAATTGTAGGGGATGGTCTCTCACTGGCGGTTTCCGTAGCCTTCTCTTTAACCTTCGTAACGGTATCAGAGTTGTTGGTGGAAAATTTCGGAAGCGGAACTACCGATGCTTCGTTTGATTTGACATCGTAAGTGTAAAATCCAACGAGTAATATCGCAACGACGGCCCAAAGTACATGAGTTGATCGAATACGTTTCATGATTAACTCCGTTTAAATAAGATTAATAATGTTTGAATTTTCTGACAGTACATTAAACAACTCGGAACTGGAAATTATTGTACAGTAAACAAAATAATAACAGAAACAGAAAACGGGAGTCGCTGTTCATAGCAACTCCCGTTTGAGTTTAACAATCAGATCAATGGTGTGATCGTTATTTGATTTCGATTTGTTTTTTAACTTTTTCTTCGCTTTTATCGATTGTGATATTCAGCAGTCCATCTTCATATTTCGCTTGAATGCTGGTTTCATCTACATTATCGGGAAGCTGGAATGAACGATTGAATGACCCGTATTTGGTTTCTACGCGGTGGAATTTTTTTCCTTCCTCTTCATTTTCAAAGCTGCGTTCACCGCTGATGGATAATCGACTATTTTCCAGACTGATATCTATGTCGTCTTTTTTCATCCCGGGAAGTTCAGCTGAAATCAGAAACTGTGTGTCGGTTTCCGAGATATCAATATTTGGTACAAAATTATCTCGACGGGCTGAAACGGCATCATTGAAAAATTCATCCATAATATCGGAGAATCGCTTCGACATGAAATCTGAGTCTGGTCGGTTATATCGCATGAGTGTCATAATGAGTTCCTCGTGAATTTTTATTAGAAATTAATTATTTGGACAAACTCACTTTTAAATGAAGCAACACGTATGCCAAGGAGGGCTGAGAGCCTGAATACTGACATTCAGCCAATGTTGATATGAGCTTTTTTCATGAAGGTTAAAAAAGCCGAAAAAAATGTCATTTACCGGCTGGTCAAACCGTCAGTATATACTGAAAAAAAGGCGGAACCGAAGAAGGAGAAATAGTTTCAGGTCCACTCACTTCTCCTTACTTATAACTCTCGTTCCACTCTTTTGCTATTAGAAAGGCCATTTGCAGGCTTTGTTGATAGTTAAGTCGCGGATCGCAGTACGTTTTGTAATTCTTATGCAATTCGGCTTCCCGAAGCCCTTCAGCACCTCCGACACATTCTGTAACATTATCTCCCGTAAGTTCAAGGTGTACCCCTCCAAGGTAACTCCCTTGATTGCGGTGGATCGCAAATGTCTGACGAATTTCAGTAATAATATCGTCAAAATTACGGGTTTTAATGTTGTCGTCGGTCGCAAAGGTATTTCCGTGCATAGGGTCACAGCTCCATACGACCGGCATGCCTTCCTTTTT
This sequence comes from Balneolaceae bacterium, assembly GCA_050117475.1. GTDB lineage: Bacteria > Bacteroidota > Rhodothermia > Balneolales > Balneolaceae > Fodinibius. The sequence goes on from JASFMR010000002.1 coordinate 68,220, forward strand.
TATTTGGCGGATGAGTTTTGGCAGTCCTTTTTCCACTTCATCTTTACCAAAACGAGTGATGAGAACAATTTTACCCTGTTCGTGGATGGGGTTGAGCCGCTCGATCAGCTTCATCAAATGATCAAGATCATAGTCAGGGCCGACTTTAATCCCAATCGGATTCCGGATTCCCCGGAGGTATTCTACATGAGCACCTCCCAGGTCACGGGTTCGATTCCCCAACCATACCAGGTGCGTGCTTAGATTATACCAACCCTGACGGCGCGGTACCCGTTGGGTTTGGGCCGAGTCGTAATAAAGGTTAAGTCCTTCGTGTGAAGTATAGATATTGATCTTCTGAAGGGTATTGAACTCGTTGGGAGTGATGGTTTCCATAAAGTTTACAGCCTTCTGGATGGAGTTCACCATTGCCTCATACTCTTTGTAGTATTCATTTTCTTTCATGAATTCCAACTCCCAGTATTCGGGATGGTGTAAATCCGCAAACCCTTCGTCCGACAGTGCCCGCAAGAAATTGAGCGTAAGCCCTGCTTTGTGATAACCGGTAATCAATCTCTGGGGATCCGGAGTCCTGGCTTCAAGGGTAGGCGTAATACTGTTTATCAGGTCCCCCCGATAGTTAGGAATTTTTTCCCCACCGACGATTTCATAGTCACGGGATCGCGGTTTGGCATACTGACCGGCGATACGCCCCACCCGAACCACGGATGTCTCCATTTCATGGATGAGTATGAAACTCATCTGCAGTAGTACTTTCAGAAGGTTAACAATTTTTGGGGATTTGCAATCGGCAAAGCTTTCTGCGCAATCTCCGCCCTGTAGTAGGAAGCTGTTACCGGCGGCAACATTAGCCAGCTTCTTTTTCAAGGCCTCTACTTCCCAGGATGTAATTAGGGGAGGGCTCTTTCTAAGATCTTGATAGGCCTGTTTCAGTTCTTCTTCATCCGGATACGTCGGCAATTGTTTGACCGGGAATTTTTTCCAGGAATCCGGGGACCAATCTTTGGGATTTGCAATTTCAGGAGCCACTGCTTGTTCTGAAAACATTATTCAAATAATTACTTCATACGTTAAATAAGCCCTAAGATTACCGAATAAAAAGCACAGGAGCAATTTTCAGGAGGTTTTTAACATATAAAGTCATGATATTATTTTGAATCAGAGAAGTGAGCTTTAACTTACAGGGTCTACGACAAAGATGCCTTGTTTATTTATATAACCGTATTTTTGGCCCAGCCTAACCAATGCCAAACGTCCTTGGAAGTTCCAAGCTTGGTCATATACCGGGTCAGCAACAATATTTCCGTGTGTATCAATAAAACCATATTTCCCGTCCATCTCTACGCGTGCCAGCCCTTCATGAAATCCGAAGGCTTTATCGTATTTGGGTTTGACAATGAACTGCCCACGCCGGTTTATATAACCGTATTTCTTCTTTTCCAGATTCGAATTGTCCCGAGGCATGGCAACGACAGCTTTCCCTTCTGAAAAAGGTTCGGCCTCCAGGAATTTTGAGCGTATGATTTCCGCTCCGTTTTTATTGATATATCCCCACTGTTTAAACCCAAGCTGAACAGGAGCCAAACCCTCAGAAAATGATTTTGCTTGTGGATATTGTGGCTTGATGACCATGTTGCCATCAGTGTCGATATATCCCCATTCATCATGTTCGGATGTTTGAACCAAGGCCAGGCCTTCCTTGAAATTTTTAGCATGACGAAACCGGGGAGCAATAACATACTGGCCATCCCGGCTAATATATCCCCACTTTTTATTTTTCCGTTCTTGTATAGCGGCCAGACTATTAGTGAAGGGATAAGCCTGGTAGAACTTGGGCTTAATTTTATAGTCTCCCGACTTGTCGATATACCCATACAGGCCATTTTCTCTGACTAAGGCAAGGCCTTCATGGAACGACTTAGCATAATCGAATCTCGGATCGATCACAATTTTCCCGCTGCGGTTGATATAGCCAATTTTGCCAAAGAAATTTACCGCTGCAAGTCCTTCTGAGAATTGATAAGGCCACACCGGGCTATTCAAAAACCGGAATTTCGCAGATATCTTTTTATCCAGGTTGGTGTCCAGGAATCCAACCTCGTTATTCTCCACAAAAGGATACAGGTAATTCTCGTTTGAAGAAGTGGGTTCGCTTGCCTTGCAGGAATAAAGAATAAAACCCAGAATCGCTACAAATACTCCTCTAAATAGATTTCTCATGATGGTATGTATTTGATATTGATTAATAAACTTAATTGACATCCACGAAGAATTCAAAAAGTTTATATCCTGAATATCGTCAGATGTTCCGGAATTATAACTTGTAAGGATCGGTCGGTATTGCTTTAGCTTCTTCTACCAGTCCCTTATAGACGACTGCGGTAGCCATTGTCGTCAGGGGGTAGGTCAATATGACACCAATTCCCATCAGTAATACACCCACAGCATTAAGAATAACTACCGCGATTCCAAACAATAAGAGTTCCAGGGTGAGATCTTGTGACAAAAAATAACTCTTTCGTAGGGCTTCGAAAGAGGAATCGCCTTGTTCAATGATGAAGTAAGGATAAAACTGGAATCGGATAGCAATAAAAATGCCGGGAACCACCAAAAGAAAGAGGCCAATGACGACGGAAATGTTATAGAGCAAACTGGCCACAAAAAAACTAAGGAAAGAACGGAAGTTGTTAAACATATCTGCTACCTCTACATAGGCATCCTGAACGAGTAACAGCATAACCTTGGTAAATCCCAGGCTCAGGAAGAGTTGTACAAACATGAGAATGAAACTCAAAATTTCCGATTTTTGGGTGGGGGTTTCCGGAGCACGTAAAATGAAATATACCTGTGGAACGAAAGCCAATACATACAAAGTGACCATTGCTCCAATTACAAACGAAGCATACTTCTTGTATTGTTTGAAACAAAATTTAAAAAGCTGAACCAGGTCTATCGTACGTTGCTGCATACAGAATGAATTAAAGCAGATGACTTTCAGTTATAGGCAGTGTTTGATATAGAAATCATTTATGAATTAGGGCTACAAAAGATACGATTTATCCATATCTTTAAAAGTTTAATCGAACTAAAATTTAGTACGACCTTTGCGAGAAAATATAGTTATCCGCGGTGCACGCGAACACAATCTAAAAAATCTGGACGTTGACATACCCCGTGAGCAGTTGGTAGTACTTACCGGGATTTCCGGTTCTGGTAAGTCTTCACTGGCATTTGATACCATATATGCCGAGGGCCAGCGGCGTTTTTTGGAGTCCCTTTCGGCCTATGCCCGCCAGTTTTTAGGGATGATGGAGCGACCCGAAGTAGATTTTATCGATGGTTTATCTCCGGTAATTTCTATTGATCAGAAGACCACGAATCGAAATCCCCGGTCAACGGTAGGCACGGTAACCGAAATTTATGATTTCCTGCGGCTGCTTTTCGCCCGTATCGGAATTCCTTACTCATGGAAGACCGGCAACAAAATGGAAAAACAGACGGCGGACCAGGTTGTTTCGACCATCATGAAAATGGCCGAAGGTACCAAGGCTTATTGTCTTGCGCCGGTTGTTCGCGGCCGCAAAGGACATTACCGGGAGCTGTTTGAGCAGACCATGAAACAGGGTTTTGTGCAGGTACGCGTCGATGGGGAGTTGATGGATCTCGAAGAGGATATGAAAGTAGATCGCTATAAAACGCATAATATCGAGGTTGTCATAGATCGTTTTGTAGTGAACGAAAAAAGTGAAAAACGAATTGCCGAGAGCGTGCGCCTGGCCCTGGAAATGGCCGAAGGAAATGTGATTTTATCCGTTCCGAAGAAAGACGGTGAATTTGAGGATCATCTCTATTCCCAGAACCTGTTTGATCCTGAAAGTGGCCTGGCATATGAAGATCCGGCCCCGAATATCTTTTCTTTTAATTCACCCTACGGTGCCTGTTCCAAGTGTGACGGCTTAGGTTACACGTATGACGTCGATCGTAACCTGGTCATCCCGAATGGGCAACAGAGTATCGAAGATGGGGCTATTCGCTTCCTTGGTGAACCGAGGGATATCTTCGTCTTTAAACAACTTCGGGCCGTATTAAAAACCCTAGGCCTGGATTTTGAAACCCCAATCAAAGAATTCTCGGAAGAGGCAATGAACTTGTTATTTGAAGGGGGCGGGGATAAGAAGTACGATGTAAGTTATGATTTCCGTAAGGACAATGTTACCTACAAGCACTCCTTTAAAGGCCTGCGAAATATTATCCGAGAACAGTACAAAGACAGCAAGTCCAGCAAGCAGCGCGATAAAGCAAAAGCTTATATGAGTAAGATATCCTGTCCAGAGTGCGGGGGTGGACGCTTAAATAAAGAGGCGTTATCGTACAGGATTGACGGTCATACTATTGATGAACTGGTAAACCTGGATATTGCCAGCCTGAGAGATACCATTAACAATCTTCGCCTTAATGATAGGCAGCAAAAGATAGGCAGCCAGGTACTCAAAGAAATTAGGGATCGGGTGGATTTTCTGCTGAATGTGGGGCTCGATTACCTGACGTTGAACAGGGAAGCTCAAACGCTGAGCGGTGGGGAATCTCAGCGTATCCGCCTGGCTACACAAATAGGTACCCAGCTTGTCGGGGTGCTGTATATATTGGATGAGCCCAGTATCGGCCTTCATCAGAGGGACAATATCAAACTGATTCGTTCGCTGGAGACCCTGCGGGATTTGGGCAATAGCGTGATCGTAGTTGAACACGACCGGGAGACGATTGAACATGCCGATTATGTGCTTGATCTTGGTCCCGGCGCCGGGGAATTTGGAGGAGAAATTGTTACCCAGGGCAAGCCGAATGATTTGGATCCCGAATCCATGACGGCTAAGTTTTTGAAGGATGAAGAGACTGTTCCTTATCCCGAGGCCCGCCGTGAGGGCAATGATAAGAAGATACGTCTCGAAGGAGCTCGAGGACATAACCTGAAAAACCTGGATATTGACCTCCCTCTCGGCAAATTTATCTGTGTGACGGGCGTAAGCGGCAGTGGAAAGAGTTCGCTGATTAACCAGACGCTGGAACCTATATTATCTACCGAGTTTTATAACTCAAAGTCGGTTCCACTGCCTTTCGATGAGGTGCATGGGATAGATAATCTGGACAAGATCATATCGGTTGACCAGAGCCCGATCGGGCGCACACCGAGATCTAATCCCGGTACGTATACCAAAGTTTTCGACCATATTCGTAAGCTTTTTTCGGAACTTCCGGAATCCAAAATACGCGGCTATGACCAGGGACGTTTTTCGTTTAACGTGAAAGGCGGACGCTGCGAAGCCTGCAACGGCGACGGGGTACGCAAGATTGAAATGAACTTCCTGCCCGATGTCTATGTGGATTGCGAGACTTGCAATGGCAAGCGTTATAACCGGGAGACATTGGAGATCTATTATAAAGGAAAAAATATTTCCGATGTACTGAATATGTCGGTTAAGGAGGCCCACGAATTTTTTGATTCTGTGCCGGCTATTAACCGTATTCTTGGCACATTGGTTGACGTGGGCTTGGGTTACCTGCGGCTGGGCCAGCCGAGTACAACGCTTTCGGGCGGAGAAGCGCAGCGAATCAAACTGGCCCGTGAGCTGGCAAAAGTAGGTACCGGCGATACGCTTTATATTTTGGATGAGCCGACGACCGGGCTGCATTTTCAGGATGTGCGGTTACTTGTAGATGTCGTTCAGCAACTTGTTGATAAAGGTAATACGGTCATCGTCATTGAGCACAACCTGGATCTCATCAAAGCAGCCGACTGGATTATTGACCTTGGTCCCGAAGGGGGCAATGGTGGTGGCCAGGTAATAGCGCAGGGAACCCCTGAGGAGGTGGCGCAAATGGATAACAGTTATACCGGCAAGTTTTTGAAGGAAGAGTTTGACCGTGAAAAAACTCAAAAAGTGACGGCTTGATGCTTTCAATTCTTGGCTTGTATTATTAATTATCGGAGCCTCCGAAAAAGGATCTCTCCAACGGGCATTTTTTGTTGGATGGTATTTTTGGTGGTCAATCGATATATCCCTCGAGGAAAAATGAATTTCCAGGCTATTTTATCCAGAAGGGTAGGAATTATCCGGCACATTTATGGCTACAGCCATTTAGCTAAAATTTAAATACTTAGATGTGTTTTTTCCGACAACGGTAATTTTGCAATGATGATTCACCAAATTTTACTTGAATAATCTCTAAAATGAATCCTTACTGCACAATGAACCACAAAAAAGCCCAAAAGTTTTCAAAAGAAGTCCCGAACTTGTTTCAGGATCTCATGATTGAAATAGCCAGGAGGAAAAAAATTTAAGGATTGGATATTATGCTTCATCCGCATTAAAATTTTCGTATTTTGGACCAATTAAATCATTACGGTTTTAATATCTAATTACAACACGAAAAGTCGTATGAAATTCTTTTTCAAGTGTCTTGCGGTATTTTTATTCTTAAATGTTTTTTTCATACTCCTGAACCAGTTTGTATTACGCTTTGATGTTGCGTTTAGCGGTATTCTTCTGTTTAGCGGAGTCCTCAGTATAGGATTGACTATTATATTTGGGTGGATAGATGACGTGTTGATTCACAAGCGACAGCCTGAATTGGAGAAGAATTAGAAAACGGAAGTCTCTTTCTTTTTTGGGTACAGATCTTGATCAATTCATTAGTACTCGATAGAAAACGTTTGTCCCACTCTTACTTTCTCCCTATTTTCTGCCTCGGATGAACAGACTTCGTACACATATCGTACGCATCGTTGTATTGGTGCTTATCTGGACCGGATTCAGCCTATATATGGTTCAGTCGGCCAAAGCTGAGTACTCCTCGCATGCGTTTGCCCGGTGGTTTAGTACGATGATAGCTTCATCAAGGACTGCTGATTTGCAGGAACAGCTGAAAGAGCTTCGCCAGTCCAACGATCATCTGGACAAGGTTCTTGAGGAAGCTTCCCGCATTGTTCGACGAAATAATGAAGAATTTAAGTTCCCTTTCTCCAAGCCATTTGCAGACCATCAGGTCTGTCAATTACTACTTTTCGAATGGAACCAGCACCAGACGGAAAATACGATGGCCAGCCTTCCGGTACAGCAAACGGTCAAATCCCTGTTGCCGGTTAAAGTAGATAAATCGAGGAGTTTGGGAACAGCCTTATCTATAGTGAAGGCTCCACAAGTTGTTTATCAGACCAAAACATCGAATTTCCTCTGTTTTGATTTCTTTAATTCACTTGAGCCTATGTGCAGCGGGATTGCCATCGGAGCCCCTTAATTACTTTTCCTACTTATACTGCGCTTTATTGAATAAGCATACAACTAAAGAAACTCAATTTAAATTTTTTAACACGATTTATTATGAAAGGTAATGGAACTAAAATAGGATTTATTGTCGCCTTTCTGGCAATATCGATTTACTATTTATGGCCTACTGTGGCTAATATGTTAGAAAAAAACTACATAAATGGTTTGCCCCAGGCTGAACAGGTCCAATATAGAGAAGATAATGCACAACGATTACAGAATTTGCGAAGAGAATCGCTTTCACTGGGACTCGATTTGCAGGGCGGTATGCACGTAACACTTGAAGTCGGAACAGCCCAGCTTCTCAGAGAGCTGGCCGGCAAAAATGCCGATTCCGTACTAACCAATGTTATTAAAATTGGCCAGGAACAAGCATTGAAGAATGGAACCGATTTTATTGACGAAATGGTCCAGGCTTTTGAGCAAAAGTATCCTGACGGGCATCTTAGTCGTTATTATCGATCGGATGCCGAAAATATAACCCGTCGTTCCAGCAATGAGGACATAAAGGGTTACCTGAAAAAGCAACGTGATTCTGCAGTAGATCGGGCCAGGGAGATTATCCGGACTCGTGTTGACCGCTACGGTGTAACAGAGCCCGCAATTCTGAAGCAGGGTAATAACCGCATTGTAGTTGAATTGCCCGGCGTGGCTAATAAGGAACGTATCCGCCATCTTTTGAAAGGCACGGCACGCCTTGAATTTCGTCTCGTTGCCCAGCAGGACGAAATAAGTACGGCAAAGCAACGGATTGTAAGTTATTATAATCAGCATGCCTCTTCGGATACGACAGATAGCGTGCAGCAAGCCTCACAGCAGAATCCACTGCTGCAGGTTCTGAATCCGAGGGGACGAAATCCTTACACCCTGGGGTATGCTGCCGGACGTGATACAGCTGAAGTCAACGATCTTTTAAACACTCCGGAAGTCAAAAAACTGATGCCGCGCAATGTAGTTTTTATGTGGGGAGCCACTCCTTTTCAACATACACAGCAGGGGCAGGATCTGTTTGAACTTATTGGCGTACGGTCGGAGGTTGAATTGACGGGAGATGTGATTGAAGAGGCCAGCGTCAACTTTGACCGCAGTACAAACCAACCGCAGGTCTCCATGAACATGAATGCGGACGGGGCCCGGCGCTGGGCGCGGATTACCGGTGCCAATATAGGCAAGCCTATCGCGATCGTTTTGGATGGTTATGTTTATTCCTATCCCAATGTACAGACGAAAATATCCAACGGTCGTTCATCTATTACGGGACTTGACAACGTGAATGAGGCCGAAGACCTCGTTAACATTTTACTTTCCGGTGCATTGCCGGCACCACTTAAAATTGTCGAAGAGCGGACTGTCGGCGCAACCCTGGGAGAAGCTTCCATCCAAGCCGGTTTTTACTCTACGCTTATTGGCTTGGTTATCGTGGCCATCTTTATGATCGTGTACTACCATTCCGGTGGCGCCATTGCCGATTTGGCCCTAATCCTTAACATGGTATTTATACTGGGAATTTTAGCTGCTTTCAAGGCCACACTTACGTTGCCGGGTATTGCTGGTATTGTGTTAACCATCGGTATGGCGGTCGACGCCAACGTTCTGATATTTGACAGGATCAGGGAAGAGGCCCGAACCGGGAAAACGTTGCGAGCCGCTATAGAAGGAGGGTATTCTAATGCAATGAGTGCTATTATGGATGCCAACATTACCACGTTTTTTATCGGTATTATCCTCTACAGTTTTGGCGTAGGCCCGATTAAAGGATTTGCGGTAACACTAATGGCAGGCATCGTTTCTTCCCTGTTTAGTGCGATTGTCATTACCCGCGTTGTTGTTGATTACCTGACACGCGAAAAATCAGCCGAAGTAAGTTTTGGCTAACCACAGAAATTCAATATTAAAAAGGAATATCAGTTATGAGATGGTTCGAAACACCTAATTTCAATTTTGTAAAGGTCCACAAAATAGCCTATTTGTTTTCAGGTATTTTGATTGCGGCTTCTGTCATAGGAATAGTAACCAAGGGTCTGCAGTACGGAATCGATTTTAAGGGCGGTAAAGAATTCGTCCTTGAATTTCAACAGCCTGTAGAAGTTTCAAATATCCGGAATGAACTTGCCGGTCCGCTGGGAAGTGCGCCTGTCGTTAAGAAGTTTGGTTCAGATCGCGATATCCTCATTCGCACCGACAACCAAGGCGACATTACCGAAGTCCAAAAGACAATCATGAGCAGCATGAGTCAGCTTTATGCCCAAAATGAGGCCAGTGTCATCAAAACCGATATCGTTGGCCCTCGTTTTGCGGAAGATCTCAAGGAAGCAGCGTTTAATGCAATCATATTTTCGCTGATAGCAATCTTTCTATATATCCTGTTTCGATTTAAAGATTGGGCATTTTCAGCTGGAGCGGTAGCAGCTTTATTTCACGACGTGCTGATCGTACTGGGAATATTCACAATATTTTCAAATATTCTTCCCTTTAACTTGCAGATTGATGAGGCCATTGTAGCGGCTTTTCTAACCATTGTAGGTTATTCGATTAACGACACGGTGGTGGTCTTTGACCGCATTCGTGAAAACAGTTTGCTTTTTAAGACGATGGAAGAGAAAGAAATGATAAACAAGAGTCTTAACGACACTCTGAGTCGTACCGTTATTACTTCGCTGACTACCTTGTTTACGGTAACCGTGTTATTTATCTTTGGCGGAGAGGTCTTGAAAGGGTTCTCATTTGCTTTGATGCTAGGTATCATCGTTGGTACGTATAGCTCTTTGTTTATTGCCAGTCCGTTGGCTATGGATCTCAGAAGAAGTCGCGAAAAACAGAAAGCTTAATTATAACTCCGAATTATTAACCAGCAGGGGATCATAAGATGAATTTTAATGTAACCGAGCGCTATAACTGTGTAGTCATTGAGTTTAAAGGGAATGTGATGGGTGGACCTGATGCCGTTAAACTTAATGAAAAACTGCATGAGCTTATTGAAGATGAAAAAACAAACGTCATTGCTGACCTAAGCAAGGTAAAGTTTATGAATTCTTCAGGCTTGGGGATGTTGATCGGCGGTTTGACCACTATGCGAAAAGCCGGCGGTGATCTTCGCATTGCAAATGCAACCGACAAAATTGAGAGCCTGTTGGTTATTACAAAGCTTATTACAGTATTCAAACATTATAAAACTCTTGACAAAGCTGTCGAATCGTTCTCCGATTCTGAAGAGTAACTTAATGTAAATTTGAAAGTCTGGAGGGGTGTCTTGTTTCACCCCTTTTTTTATTCTAAGATAACTATGTCGATTCGTGTTGTTGTAGGAGCCCAATGGGGTGATGAGGGAAAAGGAAAAATTGTAGACTTGCTTAGCAAAAATGCTAAGTTTGTCGTGCGATACCAGGGAGGGGCCAACGCTGGCCATACCCTGAAGTTTGATGACAAAAAGATTGTTCTGCATCTCATACCCTCGGGAATTTTTAATGGTAATGCGACCTGTGTGATTGGAAATGGGGTGGTCATCGATCCCCATGCATTACTAAAAGAAATCAAAGAGGTGGAAGCTCTTGGTGCTAATCTTAAAGATCGGTTAAAGATTAGTAAGGCCGCACATGTTATTCTGCCGTATCATCAGTTATTGGACCAGGTGAAAGAAGAACAAAGGGGCGATGATGCTATAGGGACAACAGGCCGTGGCATAGGACCGGCATATGTAAGCAAGGTGTCCCGGGTTGGCATTCGGATGGCAGATCTGTTTCATCCCGATGAGCTTCGCAAAAAGGTGAAGGTGAATATTGCTGACATCAACGATGCTCTTGAGCATATCTATAAACATGAGCCTATAGAGGCAGAACCTATTATCAAAGATCTTCTGGCTTCAGCTGAAAAGTTGTGCCCCTATATAACCAATACCAGTGCTTTGTTGCACGATGCAATCGATAATGGAGAAGAAATCTTGCTTGAAGGAGCCCAGGGAAGTCTCCTTGATGTCGATCATGGAACCTATCCGT
>JASFMR010000003.1:0-67864 GCA_050117475.1 Balneolaceae bacterium
AGGTTGCAGAAAATTTACTCCGAGCTATAGAACGGGTTTTTCTCGTAGGTATCTTTCTGCATGTAGGCCCGGGAATATTTAACGTAATTGTCGGAATGTTCTTTAATAGAGGCGACCTCATCAGCTGATAACCTGCGCACCTGTTTTACCGGGGTTCCCATGTACATGTATCCGGATTCCAGCCTCTTTCCCGGAGGCACGAGACTGCCGGCCGCTACGATCACATCCGATTCTATCACCGCTTTATCCAATACAGTGGCATGAATACCGATAAGCACCCGGTCATGGATAGTGCAACCGTGAATCATGGCATTATGACCAATAGTAACCTCATCCCCAATTCTCGTGGGTCCGGTCTGGTTCATCACATGGATGCAGGTATTATCCTGGATATTAGAACGGCAGCCGATCTCAATCCAGTTGACATCTCCACGTATGGTCACGTTGAACCAGACACTGCTCTCGTCCCCCAAAGTAACGTCTCCGATAATATCGGCACTGGGAGCCACAAAGACCGAATCCGGAAAACCAGGTTTCTTATCTAGAAATTCGTAAATCATATTCTTTTGAGATTTTATAAAACTTGGTACCCTATTGTTACCGTGATTCCGGAACCATGGACCGGGTTTCTAAAAAAGATCACAAATAGATGCTGAAATAAGCCTCCCGACCAGGTAGGGTTCAGCATGACATAAACAGGGCTGGCAATTTCAGCAAAAAATAATGCCGGAATAAATCAGCCGCCTGTTTTTTCGTTGAGATAGCTTTTAACGGCTTCCTCCAATCCTTTATAGGTACGCGGCAGTGGTTCAAGCATCTCGCCTTCAATGAAAATGGTTGGGGTGGAATGAACCCCTTTTCGAATACCTTCCTCTTTCGATTCCATAATCGTTTTTTGAGTTTGGGCTGCATTCAAATCGTCTTTAAACTTTTGAACGTCCAACCCCAGCTTGCGTGCATAGTCTATAAATATTGGCGTTGGGTTGCCCGAACTGGCCCAGCGCCCCTGAGTTTCAAACAGCAGGTCGTGCATCTCATGAAACTTGCCCTGGTTCTTAGCAGACTGCGCTGCTCGGGCAGCAAGTGCTCCATACTGGTGGCTCGTCAATGGATAAAAATGAAGTTCCAGGTTAATCCGGTCACCGTATTTTTTCATCAATTTCTTGACAAAGGGATAATAATAAGCACAGGCCGGGCACTCGTAATCGTAATATTCGGCAACAGTGATCTTGGCTTTTCCCTCGTCCTTCGACGGTGCCTGGGCCTTGGTTGTCTTTAATCCCATTCCCATAATTAGCACTGCCGCAAACAGTATAGCAGATAATTTTTTCATAAGATTTTTTATTCTTTAAACCTTGTTGGTAATGTTTTTGTAACGGTTGTTGTATTCTACAAATTTTATATTACCCTTATTCACCGGATGCTTTTTCAATCATATCCAAACGAACTTGCTTAAACTCGTCGCCTTCTTTCCACTTTTGCATTCCTTGTTGATTAATGATCCGGTAACCGGCATCGAAAAATAGGCGAACATCCTGAACCATGCCACTCAGATCCCAATGTTCATTGATCTCATCATTTACAGTATGGTAATTGGCATCTTCGAGGCTGTCAATAAATGCTGAATAGTCCTCCGGCTTATCAATAAACTCAGTCCCGCGGTCGGGAAAGACTGCAGGTACTCCTTTTTTGGCCAGTGAAAAATGATCGGAACGATAAAAATAACCCCGGTCGGGATGGGGTTCCGGCTTAATTTCTCTTCCCCGTTCCTGGGCAACCTGTACGATCACATCGCTAACTGTATTTCGACCGTAACCAATCAGCACCAGGTCCCGCGTCTTTCCGTATACATTCATTCCGTCAAGATTTATATCGGCCGTCACCTCGGTCAAGGGCACCGTGGGATGAGAAGCCCAGTATTTTGATCCCAGCAGGCCAACCTCTTCACCACCCACGATCAGGAAGAGAACACTGCGTTTCAGTTGAGGTTCTAATTTCTTATATGCACGTGCCATATTCAGCACGGCGCTCACCCCCGCCGCGTTGTCCAAGGCTCCATTGTTGATGGAATCGCCTTTCACCGGCTCGGTTATTCCCAAGTGATCGTGATGGGCAGTAAATACCATATACTCATCTCTAAGCATATCATTCTGGCCGTCAATTACCCCTAACACATTCTTTGCATTCTTTTGGCGGTAAACTGCTGACAAATTGAGACTCAAGCGCACCCCGCTTAATACAACAGGCCTAAAAGACCGGCTCTCGGCCGCCTTCAACTGTTTTTCCATGTCCAGGCCTGCGCTTTTAAAGAGTGCTTCACTCGAGGATTTTGTCAGCCAGCCATTAAACCGGGTCGGCGAATTCTTCATGGCTTCATCATCACGCAGGTAAAAGCGTTCCCGGTTCCAGCTGTTAGCTACCACATTCCAGTCATAGCCGGCCGTTGGTGTCGTATGAATAATTAGCACTCCAGCGGCTCCCAATTCCCGGGCTTTTTCATATTTATAATCGTAGCGGCCGTAATACAGACGGGTATCTCCCCCAAATAGATCGGGATTACTGCTTGGATCATTATTTTTAACAATCAGGATCTTGCCCTTCATATCCATACCCTTGAAATCATCCCATTTTTCTTCGGGGGCCTGTATTCCGTATCCCACGTACACCAGCTCAGCATCATCAATGGAAACATTCTCCTTCAGGTTGCTGGGCCAAGCCATAAAGTCCGAATAATAATCAAAGATATGAACAGTGTCTCCACCCTTAGTAATGCGAATTTTGGCGTCTTTGGCCGTTTTTTGTCCAATCAGCGGCACATCCTGTACATAACTGCTGTCCGGCATCCCACCGCGGATCCCATACTTTTTAAATTGATCGACCAGGTAGCTCACTGTTTTCGCTTCTCCGGCAGTACCGGTACCTCTTCCCTGAAACTCATCGGAGGAAAGAACTTTGATAGGCTCCATCAAGCTTTCTTCCGTGATGGTTTGGGCAGCCTGCTGAATGGGTGACTTCAAAGTGCATCCGGTGATTATCAAAGCCAAAGCAAACAAAAGAAATTTCTTAGCGTCCATCATTTCTGAAAATATTAGTTAAGCCTTTACTCTGCTTTATAAATACAAAAGTAACATCATTTTTTAATTATTGCTATCCATGCCGGTGCTATCCTCTCCGATCCGTTTTTGCCAATAATAGCCCAGGACTAAAAAGACGGCACCAAACCCAATAAATAAAAGAATACGCCAAATAGCCTGGAGCTGTGACAGGTCTACCAGGAACAACTTACCGACTACAAGGAAGATGGTCGACATTCCGGCCAGCCGAATACGTCTTCCATATTTCACAAATCCAAGTATCAGCAAGAAAATACCGTAAGCGCCCCAGGCAACTGTTGTCCAGGCCTGACCGTTTTCCAATGGTGAGATAAAGTGATAAATCCATACCAGGAATAAAATATGGCACACTACACGGTATACGAGGCTGATGTCAGGTTTCCGAATCCACCTTGGCAACAGTATTCCCCCCGCAGCCAGGAACGCCAGTTGCGTGATTTTTTCCAGATCAACGACAGCTGACGAACCGACTGCCGAAAATCGCATCATGTTAAATAACCAAACTATGACAACCCCGAATAGTATATGCGAGCTTATATCTACTTTATCATCGGCGGTGCTATAGGCTACATAGCGCAAGGCAACAGCTTCTGCAGCAAGTACTGCAAACAGTATATTTCCCTCCAGTAGAAGGACGAAACCAATCGTAAGCATTATCAATGCCATAAAAATATGTGTTGAGGCCAGTTTCGAAACCGATTCTTTTCTTAAGAACAGATACATCAAAACGCCTAAACCGGCCAACACAAAGGCCACAGAGCCTGCTCCATCCATAGAAAGATCCCAGATTCCAATAACAAGAGGGAGCATCAACAACGGCACCAAAAATACCATCAGGTGCACCGAGGAACCGGGGCTATAATTCATATTCGGATCGATGCTCCCATCCTTAAGCAGCATTTCAGGATCCGGCCACAGACGGGGATTTCTTAAGGTCATAACAGCCCGTCCCGTTGCCAGCATCCACGAAGCTATGCTCCAAATTACAACCCCCGCTAACAGAAACCAGCGTTCCGTTAGCGTTACCGTTCCAGTCCCGAAAATAGTATTTACTACTCCGATACACAGCACCACAAAACCGCCAACGGTGATACTCCAAAGCAGGCCCTTCCATCCTTTAAAAAGATAAACGGCACTCGAACCCGCCAGCACCAGCGCGGTATAAAGCATCAGCATTATCACACCTCCTTCTCCCGTATAAAGCATAAATGGGGTCCCAAGTGCGCCAAGTGTCCCCACAATTGAAAGCACAGCTTCATTTTGCTGCAGAGACAAGGACAAAGCCAACAGTGTGACAACAACCATGAAAAACCAGGTAACTATAACGGGCGCAAAAGAATACAGCTGGAACGTGGAAAATCCGGTGACATAAAAAGTGGCTATTCCCCCACCCAAAAGGATCTGTTTCATGGGTTTAGCACTGTCCGGAACCTGCAAACCACTTATGAATAACACCAGTCCAATCCCCAAACCTATAGCACTTCTAACCGGGGGAATCAACCATCCTTGGTCAATAGAGTATTTAAACAGAAAAGCTACCCCGATCAGTAAGAGGCCGATACCAATCCTATTAAGCCACTGCTCACCGGGCTGAAAATTCTCTGCATCCCATCTATGTGATTTTGGGACTATGGGCTCCTCTCCGCCTGATTGATCCGGAGATGCCTTCCCTGCCGGAGAGCCCTGATTCTTTAAACCGGAGATGTGCTGCTCAAGGTTTTCCACTTTTCTTTCCAGACGTTCAATCCTGGCCTGTAAGTCATGTTTGCTGTCCTGCATCATCAATCCCATCTTAAATTTACGTAATGATTGATATAAGGAATTTTGCACATCTTCTCTATATATCCCAGAATATTATTGCTATACTTTCATAAATAAATCGAAATTCATGAGTTCATTTAAAAATAAGCACGTACTTATCACGGGGGGAGCAGGCGGCATTGGCTTTTTGATAGGTAAACTTGCTCTTCAAGAAGGAGCGGCCCAACTTATTCTTTGGGATATTGACCGGAAAGGATTGCAAGAGGCCAATGAAGAACTTGAGGAAGAATATTTCTCACAGATAAACACTTATGTCGTTGATTTATCCGAACCGAAACAAGTTTACAACGTTGCAACGCAGGTTATGGAGGTTCATCAATCTGTGGATATCCTCATCAACTGTGCCGGAATCATTGTTGGCAAATGGTTCTCAGAGCAATCGAGCACTGAGATTAGTCAGACAATTAATATAAACTTATTGGGCCCAATGCATACAACCCGAGCTTTGCTGCCCGATATGATTCAAGCCAATAAAGGCCATATTGTAAATATAGCTTCCGCCTCCGGATACCTGGGAAATCCCCGGATGTCGGTATATGCAAGCAGCAAGTGGGGACTAATAGGGTGGTCGGAATCCCTGCGGCTTGAACTTAAACAGAATACGAACATCAAAGTAACCACAATAGAGCCCAGTTACATCAAGACGAGCCTGTTTGCCGGCGTGACGCCTCCGCTGCTGACCCCCTTACTAGACCCCTTAGATATTTCTAAACGTATTATTGAAGCCATTAAGAAAGATAAAATTCACCTTCGGGCACCGTTTATGGTGAAGCTGCTGCCCTTTCTCAAAGGCAGTTTACCCACTCGTTTATTTGATTTCATTGCCGGAAAACTCTTCAAAGTCTATCACTCGATGGATACCTTTGAAGGCAGAACATCGTCAAAAGAATAGTCATTATGGAACAGGTCGTAAGACGACAGCACCAGTTTTTTGAACAAGGGAAAAGTCGATCGGTAACCTTCCGCAAAAAACAGCTAAAAAAACTCAAGGGTATACTGTTGGAAAGCGAAGAGGCATTTTATGAAGCGTTACGTGCTGATTTTAAGAAGCCTCCTTTTGAGACCTATGCTACAGAACTTTTTATTCTGTACCAGGAGATCGAACATTTGCACGGGGATTTGTCGGCCTGGGCCGCTCCCCAAAAGGTCCGCGGCTCCATATTCAATTTTCCATCTAAAAACTTTATTTACCCCCAACCATATGGTGTCTCTCTCGTAATAGGGGCATGGAACTATCCTCTGCATCTAACGCTTAATCCAGTGCTGGGTTCTATGGCCGCAGGAAATTGCACCATCATCAAACCTTCGGAACTGGCCTCACATACCTCTTCCCTGATCGCCGAAATAATAAACTCCAACTTTGATCCCGGCTACCTGCATGTTGTTGAAGGAGGTGCCGAAATAACCCAATCAATTTTGAGCGAACCGCTGGACTACATCTTTTTTACCGGGAGTCAGCGTGTAGGAAAAATTATCATGAAGGCAGCTGCAGAACAGTTAACCCCGGTGACTCTCGAGCTCGGGGGAAAATCTCCGGCTATCATCGATGAAACCGCCGACCTCTCAACGGCTGCCCGGCGTATAGCCTGGGGAAAATTCATGAATGCCGGGCAAACATGCGTGAGTCCCGATTATGTGTATGTCCATACATCTCGAAGAGACGAATTTTTTGAACTCCTTCAAAAAAATATAACTGGCTTTTACGGAGAAGATCCCAGTCAAAGTCCTGATTTTGCCCATATCATCAATCGTAATCATTTTGAGCGCCTGGAAAACATGATTGATCCACAAAAGGTATTGATAGGCGGAAAAACAAAGCCGGAGGAACGCTATATCGAACCTACGGTTATGACCAACATAAACTGGGATGACAAAGTCATGCAGAACGAAATATTCGGTCCAATCTTACCGGTCTTGTCGTTTCAAGATATGGATGGGGTTATTGCTTCCATAAAAGTAAGAAGTAAGCCCCTTGCATTGTACCTGTTTTCTAAAAACAAGACAACCCAAGAGCGGGTGATCAATGGAATACCCTTTGGCGGGGGATGTATAAATGATACCGTAGCCCACCTTGCGAATCCGGAACTGGATTTTGGAGGTGTGGGCCATAGTGGAATCGGAAGTTATCATGGAAAGAAAAGCTTTGATTTGTTTTCTCACCAAAAGAGCATCATGAAGAAGGGAACCTGGCTCGACATCCCGCTTCGTTATCCCCCATATAGAAACAATCTCAAATGGCTAAAGAAATTGACCAAAATAATATGAGCGATACATTCAAAGCGCTGGTTGTAGAAGAAATCTTCAACGGAAATTTTCAGCGTTCCGTACAGCATTGGCCCGTTGAACGGCTCCCTGACAATGATGTCCTCGTCGAGGTACATTACTCCTCACTAAATTACAAAGATGCATTATCAGCCTCAGGAAATAAGGGAGTAACCCAAACATACCCCCACATTCCCGGTATTGATGCTGCAGGTATCGTGGCACATAGCCGTGATGAGCGATTCCGGGAAGGCGACCCCGTTATTGTCACCAGCTACGATCTGGGGCAAAACACCTTTGGAGGTTTCGGACAATTTGTTCGAGTCCCGGCCGGCTGGATCGTACCCCTCCCCAGGGGGCTCACTCTCCGGGAGAGCATGATCCTTGGAACGGCGGGATTAACCGCTGCAATTGGCGTCCGCCATCTTCGGCATAATAACGTAACCCCTGACAGCGGAATCATTCTCGTAACCGGCGCCACCGGTGGTGTGGGTACGCTGGCTATCAATATGCTGGCAAAAATGGACTATGAAGTGACAGCTGCTACAGGTAAAATGGACCAGCGATTATTTTTAAAAAAGATGGGCGCTACAACGGTTATTCACAGGGATGAAGTACAAGACAAGTCTTCCAAGCCCCTGCTCTCCGGAAAGTGGGCCGGGGTAATCGATACCGTGGGGGGCGGCATCTTGGATACCGCTATCCGCCAATGCCGTCAAAACGGGGTGGTTGCCTGTTGCGGAAATGTTCTGGGTCATGAACTTCATACTGATATCTATCCCTTCATTTTACGAGGGGTCAGCCTGGTAGGGATCGACAGTGGTTATTGCTCCATGGAGCTCCGCAGAAGCTTGTGGACTAAACTAGCCGGTGATTGGAAACCCGAACATTTGGATATACTGGCAAAAGAATGTTCTTTGGAAAAACTGAAGATAGAAATTGATCGCATTTTAGAGGGACAACAGGTAGGCCGCGTATTGATAAACCTACGATCCTAAGCAGATTTATTAAGCTTCGTCTCTGACGTCTTGTCTTTGAGAGCATTTTTAACCGCAAGAAACAGGGGGTCTTTAAGATCGCCACTGGTCACCGGCTTGGTTAAAAAACCTGTGAAGCCCGTTTTTTTTGCTCTTTCCAGATAGTAGCGTTCGGAGCTTCCAGACAAGTAAATAACCGGGACATCAGATTTCTCGCGGATTAACTCCATAGCCTCAATACCATCCATCTCTCCCTTCAACGAAATGTCCATGATGATAACATCCGGCTCAAGTTCATTGTTTTTGTCTATGGCATCAACGGCCTTGGTGACCTTCCCGACTACATCAAAACCAAGCTTTTTAATTAACCGCTCTTCCACCATTGACAGAAGCATGTCATCTTCGACGATAAGTACCCGTCCTTTTTGCTCCATATCTTTCCCCCTTTTGAGCCTTCAATTAACACTTTTCCAAAAACATTAAAATTCTTTAATAAAAAATAATTAAAAAATCTTAATGTGCAAATTTCTTAATAATCTTTTCTCTATCTAAACTAGCCATTTACTCCAAGGTTCAACTTCAAAGTTTAAATCCAAAATCCAGGGCGCATAGTTTGTGTGTCCATTATTGTGAATATTTACTGTACGATCCAACACACATTGATGCACAACCGGTTCTGTAGGTCTGCCTTTAGGCCAGTTCCTCCGTTTCTTGCGGTAGAGTCTTTTCCACCATGTGCCCCTGGAATCATGCATTACGCCGTCCGGATTCCGTTCTATGCTGATGCGATCTTTATCATAAATCCTGAGACCGTGTTCCGTCGCTTTTTTAATCATCCAAACCAGTGGAATATCTGACAGGCCGGACTCCGGGTATCCCCCACCAACATCCGAATGCATCCCCGGAAACCAGACCTGTCGTAACGCCTGGTATGGTTTGAGGCCAGGATGCCATAAAACAGGATGAAAAATTTTACGCTTTTCATCAATAGCCAGAGCATGGTAGGCATTTTCCACGCTTTCACTCAGTTTAAAATTGTGAAAATCATGCTGGAAGTAAGGCACCCGATCTAATACTGCATTTACTCCCTTAATGGGTATCCCCAGTGCCGATACCGTATCGAAACACCCCAAAAATTTTATTCGGGCCCACATTGTATGATTCCTGCCAATGAGGGCGGATGCCCGGGCTTCACGCTTTTTTTCATTTTCTATGCGATAAATTCGATAGGCACGGGCTATCAATTCCGGTCTCGAACGGGGTAATATTCCAAAGTAATGGATAAAACTGGACAGGCTCCGAACAGTGGCGGCACCACGGCTAAAACCAATTAGGTATATTCGGTCTCCCGACTCAAAATTTTCAAACAAAAAGCGGTAACAGTCTTTGATATTTTTTGATATACCATATCCCGAAATCAAGCCCGCCAGTCCCGCCTCACGAGTCCCTAAGCCCGGATCATAGTATACAATCTGATCATCGGTCCGGTCTTCTATGATATTAAAAATCTTATAGACGTTGGTATTATTCCCAACACCTCCCTCTTGGCCGGTGCCATCGGCTAATATGACTATGTTTTTGGGCATCCTTTATACCAAAATTCGATTAATTAGAGCGTATTCAACAGCTTAACTACAATCCCGCCAAACTCTTCGGCCCGTTTTACAATTTTATTGATTTTGGTATTGTGATCATCAGCCGATTTTACGATCTCCATCAGCTCCTCCAGTTTTCTTTGGTCCCTATGCTTTGGAAACAACTGCCTAATTTCATCCATACTCATACGAGTAACACCTGAAATTTTGTGCGCTGCTTTAGCATCCGCTTCATTTTCCGCTTTATCGGAAAGTTCATCAAAATCATCCATCAGATCATCAAGGTTGTCCGACATAGTCTCCCCCTAGTTAATATTAGCGTTTCGTATGGTCTCCATAATTTGTTCGGAACGCCGATCGGCCTGCGTTAGAAAACTATCGATGTCCGGGTCAACTCCGAACATATCGAGATAATGCCGCCTATTTTCTGCTATCTTCGAAGAGCTGTTCAAAAAGCTTGTAAGAGTATTGTTGGCCGAAAGCATCTGGCGGTAGCGACTTCGCAAACTGTCCGTCACCTGTGCTTCCAACTCATTCAGCGGCTGCATAAATTTGCTTCGTTTGGCCCGGATCCTTTTTAGCATACGAGGGCCCAACCTCGTCAGGAAATGCAGTCGTTCCTCTTTATCGTTCTTAGTTACGAGTGAATCCCAATAGTCCGAAACCTGCGGCTGGGAAAAGAAACTCTCAGCGTAGGCCGGTATCCATTCCTCTTCAAAAATTTCGTTGAGCTTTGCCCGCTTCAGATCGAAATATTTGTGTATCAAGTTCAGGTGAGCCTGCTCCATGGCTGCCATTCGCTGCCCGATCTCCTGCGAAAGCCCCGGCGCCTCCCTGGGGATAGAAGCACAGCCTGCCAGGATAAATATACCCAGAAATGCCGCCCAAAATTGATTCGTACCCATAACCGCCTCTTTTTATCGATGATTTTAAACTAGGATACAAATCGAAGAAACCATTTGCAATTACCTGCTTATTTCACTCTGCTGGCCCTCTTCTGAATGGGTTCCTAGCTGTTCAGGTAAATACCGTCGTCCTCAATTCGAATGAGCTTCTCCTTATATAAACGTCCAATAGCCTTTTTAAACGTTTTTTTGCTCATCTCCAGGCGTCTATGGATTTCCTTGGGATCACTCTTATCGTGCAAGTCCAGGTATCCTCCCACCTGCTTAAGTCGCTGCAGAATATGCCGGGCATTGGGCTCCACCTTGCTGTAACCAATGGGCCGCAAAGTCACATCAATTTTATTATCGGGACGAATCTGTTTGATATAGCCCTTCATCCGATCCCCATAAAAGACATCCCGGTAAAACTCATTGTGATATATAAGTCCCTCGTGCTTCCCGTTAATGACCACCTTGTATCCCAGATCTGTTTTTTTCCATATCCAGAGATCCACCTCCTCTTTTTCTCCGACCTCTAGTTCAGTATTATCGAGAAAGCGATCAATCTTTGCTGATGCAGCCAGCCGGTTGGTTTGCTCATCCAGGTACATATACACCAGGTACGACTGTCCTTCGCGCATGGATTCCAGCTGCTCACGGTGCGGCACAAATAGATCCTTGTCAAGCCCCCAGTCCAGGTAGGCACCAAACTTATTGGTGTCTTTAACTTTCAGAAATGCGACATCGTGTAACGTAATCTTCGGATCCTGCATAGTGGCTGTAATTCTTTCTTCCCCATCCTTGTAAAGGAAAACCCGAACATTTTCCCCTTTTCGCAAATCGCGAATTGCCAATTTATTGGGCAGCAAAACTTCTCCTTCCGTACTTGATGAAGTATCGCGCAGGTAATAACCGTACTCACTGATCCTCGAGACATTTAATATTTGGTAGGTACCGAGTTTAAACATAAATTTTTTTACACTTTAAGGCTGGAATGAACATTGAAAATACAGGCATTACCAATGATTTCGTAATCTTATTTGGTTAATAATTCCAAGCGATTTATGAAGCCGAATGCTGAAATATCACAATTTTATATTGAGCTGGCTATAACTACCTTTCGATACAGTTTCTGCCCTTATATATAATTTTGACAGAGGATGAATTTTTTAGAAAAATACAGGAAGACTATCTCCGTATCACTGGGCATTATTCTAAGTGTGCTGATGGTTCTGGTATGGAAGGTTCATGAGCACAATCTTGAGAGATCGCTTGAAGATAAAGTATTAGACACCAGCCAGTTGGTTGTCCAACAATTTCGCGGCGTTTTATTCGATAACATAAACACGCTGAAAAACCTTAAACATCGGCTGGAAATAACCAATGGTTCTTACTTTGATTACTGGAATAAAGACGCAGCCCGTATTATTGCCCAGGATCCCTCTTTTCATTTTGTAGAATGGATTGATAGCACGGGCGTAATCCAACTGGTGGAACCCCTCCGACATAATCGTAAAGCTGTTGGCCTTGATATTACCACTCTTGATTATAGATATTCCGACTGGAAACGATCGCGAAGGGATTCTGTTTTTAACCTCACGCATTGGATCCAACTCGTACAAGGCAACTTTGCTTTTCTCGTTGATGCTCCTGTATACATTAAGAGCCGGTTTCAAGGGTCTATTACAGCCGGGATAGATCCTGCACAACGGTTTAATGACATCATGCAGGGGCTTGATGACTACCACGTCAGAATCACTGACGAGAAGGGGACCGTTTTTTATACGTATGGTGACTCGGTCGGAACAAAAGCTCTAAGTCATTTTGGGGTATCAACAAAGATCACCATTGGGGATGCCACACAAAGCGTTTGGACGGTCACGATTGTTCCAAACCATTTATTTTACGAGACTAATTCCATGGGCAGCAGCAGGCTTAACCTTGTATTGGGACTCGTATTATGCTTTCTGGTATCTGTTAGCTTCTATTTTGCGCAAAAATCATCTGCTTCCCAGAAAGCTCAAAAAGCGATCAATAAAAAGCTCCGTTCTTTAATTGATGCCTCTCCCCTTGCCATATGCATTATCAATACCGACGGCATCGTCACAGATTTCTGGAATGAGGCTGCGGAACAGATGTTCGGATGGAAAAGAGAGGAGGTTATTGGGAATTTCATTCCTTTTATAAGGGAAGAAAATATTGAAGAATTTGAACGATCAATGCATAACTGTATAAAAGAAGGCGGATTAAAAAATCAAGAAGTTACAAGAAAAAGGAAAGATGGCTCAAAGGGAATTTTCCTGTTGAATGTCGGCATGATTTCAGGTCATGAACAAATGCTGGTGCTGATCGAGGATATAACCGAAGTCAAACAGTATCAAAAGGAGCTTAAAAGATCCCTCACAGAGAAAGAATTCTTATTATCCGAAATACATCATCGGGTTAAAAATAATTTGGCCATTATTGCTGGTTTAATAGAGCTGCAAAAAGACCGTGTATCCGACCGGCAAATAGCGAACAAGCTAAACGAAACACAAAACCGAATTTATTCCATATCCGGCGTCCATGAATTATTATATGAAGCTGATAATTTTGCAGAAATTAATCTTGAAAAATACGTCGATAAATTACTGGACAGGCTGCAACAAACGTATCAAGACCCGGAACGAGGAGTTATAATTTCAAAAGAGCTCGATAATTTCAGTGTCAATATTAACCAAGCTGTACCCCTCGGCCTCTTGCTTAACGAATTGATCACCAACTCTTTTAAGCATGCCTTTGAAAAAACAGAACATCCCAGGATCACATTGAAGCTCAAAAAATCAGGGAGGAAAATAACAATTATCTACCGGGATAACGGCAAGGGGATTGACGATGCTGTACTTGAGGATATCAGCTCATTAGGCATAAACCTGATTAAAAATCTCCTATCCCAGCTCAATGCAAAATATGAACTGGAAGATTCTGGTTCACAAGGATTTGGGATCTCGTTTACCTTTCAAACCGGTGAAAAGGGTTCTCATTCCAATATCAAAAACGAAGTTCGACAAAGTTGACTGGACGCAGCTCAGCCGGATCGAAAGATGAGCCCCCAGCTGCCGTTCTTTTTCCAGGCTTTACCTACAAAAGTGCCAAATACGGTAACCTGTTCCCATTCATCGGGGGTGATGTAAATAGGCTCATAGGCCGGATTCTCCGGGTGCAACAAGATGCCATCCGATTTTTTTCGAATCGTTTTCAAGGTTGTCTCCCCGTTATACAAAATCGCCCCAATTTCTCCGTCCCGGGGCTCCCGGGGATCGATAATGATATAGTCCCCGTCCCGGATATCGGCATCAATCATGCTTTCCCCGTCAACGATCAAGGCAAAGTAGTGATCGGACTTGGCCGGGTGAATTTCTACAGGAAGGTGCCCCAGGTTTTCGCTGATGGCTTCGTGCATACCGCCGGCCGCTATGCGCCCTTTTATGGGTATGCCCGGGAAAAAACCTTCCAGCTGCGAACGTTTGGAAGGGTGAATATGATAGTCGCCGCGTCCCAACTTGGAAAGGTAGTTCTTCTTCTCCAATGCATTAAGGTGTTGATAAATGCTGTTGGACGAGCGGTACCCAAATTCTTCCTGCATCTCGGCATAAGTGGGAAACTGGCTATGCTTCTCGTAACTGTCGACGATAAACTCCCAGAGCCGCTGCTGTTTTTCGGTAAGTGATTTCATAAGGTCTATTATAACAATTTTATATGAAAAAACATATGAAAAACATTTTATTATTATGAAAAGCAAGTTCGGGTACGAACTTTAGCCAAACTAGTAGATGGCAATAGAAAACTGGATGTCACAACGTACTGGCGCAAGTTTGTAACTTGTTCCGGTACTAACATATGAAATCCTGAGCGAACTAATTCAAGTTACAAACTTGAGCTAGTTGTCTTTTTTATAAAAAAAGCCCTGCAACTCAAAAAGTTGCAGGGCTTTGCGTGGGACCGGGCGGAATCGAACCGCCGACACCGCGATTTTCAGTCGCGTGCTCTACCGACTGAGCTACAGTCCCGATTGCAATAAGAGTTGCCAAATATAAAAGCTTTTAGACTTTATACAAAGGGCGGATTTCCACTTTTTTAGGATATGCTACCAAAATATTTAACGGTTCCATCCACCCGTTCGCGACCCCAGCAACCGGGTGAGTTGAAGTGTATGTGTTTGGAAATCAAGAAAGCTTATCGTCAAACCTTATACGAAGGATTGGGTACCTTGATTGGGCTTTTATTGAAAAACATACCCTGACCTTCCGGCTTTAGAATGGCGGTTGCACCCAAGAAAGAACTTCACGATAATCCCCAGTAATTAGAATGGTGTGCCGTTCATCGGATACGGGTGAGTATGTTGTACCGGTGCCGGATGAAACCTACTTCCTAAATGGGAAGGACCACAAACATGATCGCATTCCGGCGGACATTAGGCGGGTACAGCATTCGCAGATTTTATTTTTCGTGCCTTTCGGATCAAGCCAAAAGGCACAGAGTAAACGGCTTACAAAAAACATCCAGCAATACCTATAAATGGAAAAAAAGTAATCGCCGGTTCCATCCACCCGATTCGCAGATCCAACGACAGAATGGATTATTTTCTGTTTAATTTTCCTCTTGCAGCTGCACATCGCGCAGTCTGATCTGAATGGTACGCCGGCCATTCCAGTTGTTTTCTTCCAGCGAGTAGGCAATATTCAGCTTCTTGTCGCTGCCGTTGCGGATTGTCGGCAGGTACTCGTGCATATTAAAACCGATCACATCAAAGGTGCCCGAGCCGTTTTGAGCAACTTTCATCTTCAAATGCCCCTTGCCCACAATGGTCGGCACCCCGACCACGCGCACATCGCGGCTCACAAAAATGGGGCGCAGGTTGCCGGGACCAAAGGGCTCGAACTGGGTGAGCAGCTTCCAGAACCGCATGTCCAGGTCACTTAAATCCAGGTCGCAATCGATACGCAACTCGGGTTTAAAATCCTCACTGGTCAGATTTTCGGCCGCAATCTCATCGATACGGCGACGAAATTCTTCGAGGTTTTCTTTCTGTATGGTCAGGCCTGCCGCATATTCATGCCCCCCATATTGTTCGAGCAAGTCTTCGCATTGCTTGAACGCCTCATAGATATTAAAGCCGTCGATGCTGCGCGCCGACCCCTTAATCTTTCCGTCCACGGTGCTGAGCATGATCGCCGGCCGCCCATAGGTATCCACAAGGCGCGATGCCACGATCCCGATAACTCCAAGGTGCCAATCAGGCTGGTGCAATACCATCGAAGATATCTTGTCCAGGTTATACTGTTCATCAACCATGGCTTTCGCCTCTTCCATAGTCTGGGTATCCTTATCCCGGCGGGCGATATTAATACTTTCAAGTTCGTGGGCCCGGGATTTCGCTTCCGCCTCCGTTTCCGCGATGAGCAGGTACACAGCTTTGGTGGCGTCCCCCATACGTCCCGCTGCATTAATGCGTGGCCCAATGGAAAATACAATATTGGAGGTCCGTATAGAGCCAACTTCCAGGTTGATAAGATCCAGCAGCGCCTTTATTCCGGCGCGGGGCTTGGTATTAATCTGTTTGAGTCCCGCACGCATAAGCACTCGGTTTTCATCTTCGATGGGAACAATATCAGAAGCGATAGAGATGGCAACAAGGTCGAGCAATTTGTAAGCCAGCTTATCACTGAGCCCCAACTTCTTTATAGTGCCCTGTACCAGCTTGAAACCGACCCCGGCACCCGATAAGCCATCAAAAGGATAGTCACAGTCTTGCCGCTTGGGATCCAGCACCGCTACCGCTTCCGGGATGGAATCCCCGACATTATGGTGGTCACAAATGATCGTATCGATCCCTTTTGCTTTGGCTTCCTTAACCTCGTTGATTGCGGTAATCCCGCAATCAACGGATACAATCAGGTCCGCATTAATATCCTCGGCATACTGTATCCCCTCGGGATTGATACCGTATCCTTCCTTAAAGCGGTGCGGAATATAAAAGTCGATGTCAACGCCAAACTCCTTTAAAAAGATATATAGGATAGCTGTCGATGTTGTCCCGTCAACATCATAATCCCCGTAGATAAGAATTTTTTGCCGCCCTCTTATGGCCGCTGCCAGGCGATCGGTGGCTTTATCCATATCCTTCATCAGAAAAGGATCGTGCAGCTGACTCAGGTCGGGCCGAAAAAATGATTTTGCTTTTTCATAAGAGTCTATACCTCGCAGTGAAAGCAGATGGGCTATCTTCCGTGAAACCCCCAGTTGCTCTTGCAGTACAGGTATAGTCTCTTCGTTTTCTGGTTTTGCATATACCCAGCGAAAAGACATAATTATCCGTTTTTTTCTTTTTTGTCATAAATAGCCTGCCGGCGGTCAAACCGAAAGCCATGCACTTTACATGCAGCAAAGCGTTGTTAACGAATATTTATAGCCAATTCTTAGGCTTACATAAACTATTAAAAGGGCTGCCCCTATTTTTAATCCAACCCATCATAAAATATACTTCAACTTATGTTGAGCATTCGCTACAATAAAATACAATATCCCAACTAAAATTCATCATTAATAGACAAGATCTTTTCGCTTAAATCATTTATCCCCATTGCTTTTTTACAATGACAATGCTACTAATTTTGCCCGTTTTTTTGTATTTTCTTTGCAGAAAAATATTTCATCAATAAAAAAAATTTGCAAAAACCTGTCGCAATAAATGAATAATGCGATCGTGTCAACAGCAGGCTGCCGCAGGACCAACAAATGTGAAAGATTTTAAACCAACGCTTTAACGACTAATCCAATTTACCATGCAATCTACTACCATATCCAAAAAGACTGATACCGAAGTCAGTGAGGATTTCCCACTATTCAGCAAACTGCAACATTACGAACATGAACAGATCGTGGTATGCTCTGAACCGAATATCGGTCTCAAAGCCATTATAGCAATTCATGACACCACCTTAGGCCCTGCTTTGGGCGGCGTTCGCATGTGGCCCTATAATAACGAACAAGAAGCGCTTAGAGATGTTTTGCGTCTTTCCCGTGGGATGACCTACAAAGCCGCTATTTCCGGCTTGAATCTGGGGGGAGGCAAAGCCGTAATCATTGGGGATCCCCGCAAAGATAAAAATGAAGCCTTGTTCAGGGCATTCGGCCGCTATGTCGATAGTATCGGGGGACGCTACATTACTGCGGAAGATGTAGGTATTGACGTGCAGAATATGGAGTGGGTTGGCATGGAAACGAAATATGTAACGGGCTTGCCCAAGGCCATCGGCGGCAGTGGAGACCCGTCACCTGTTACTGCCTACGGGGTTTACAAAGGAATCAAAGCATGTGCAAAAAAGGCCTATGGTTCTGATTCCCTGGAAGGCAAACGCATTGCTATTCAGGGAGCGGGACATGTAAGCTCTCACCTGGCACGCTCCCTGAGCAAAGAAGGAGCAAAGCTTTTCATTTGCGATATCTATGAGGACAAAGTAAATGCCCTGGCCGAAGAAGTTAAGGCCGAGGTTGTAGATCCCGACAGCATCTACGGCTTGGATGTAGATATCTTTAGCCCATGCGCCCTGGGCGGAGTTGTGAATGACGACACAATGGATCACTTTAAATGCGATATCATAGCCGGAGCCGCAAACAATGTATTGGACGAGGAGGAAAAGCACGGGCAAATGCTGCTGGATCGCAACATATTGTACGCACCCGATTATGTGATCAACGCAGGCGGACTTATTAATGTCGCCAGCGAGCTCGAAGGATATAACGAGGAGCGAGCACACGGGCAGGCTTCTAAAATTTATGACACTATTCTGGATATCCTGAACTATTCCGAGGAAAATAGCACTCCAACTTTCGTAGCTTCCAACATTTTGGCTGAACAACGGATGGAAAACGTGGGTCGTATTCACCAGATCTATACTTCGAAGAGTACCTTTTCCGGGCATATCGGCGAAATGTATAAGCAAAAGCTATAGCTTCTTAACTTCTATAAATTATGGGCGGCCTCAAATTTTTGGGCCGCCTTTTTTGTTATAGTAGCGTATGTGACTTCCAAAAGACGGCTAAACTAAACAGAGCATCTCATTATACGCTTATTCCAGAATTAAAAAGCGTCTTTTTAAGTTATATGATCTTGAATTATCTTCAGATGATAACCGAGGCTCAGTAGAGGCCCAAAAAACCAGTTCCATTATTTTCTATGATTTCAAAGCAAGATTTCATCCAAAAGGATAGGCTGATTAAAGGTATTAGTACAGACGGCCATCTTAAAATTTCAGTAGTTAAAACCACTGATGTGGTCAAAACAGCGCGACAAAAACATGACCTTTCGCTTCTCAACACGGTTTTGCTAGGGCGTGCCCTGACCGGCACCATGCTTATGGCATCTGAACTTAAAGGAGAAGAACGCATTAAACTGCGAATCGAAAGCCAGGGACCGGTTGGTATCCTGGTAGCTGAGGCTAACCGAGTGGGTGAAATACGTGGATATGTAGGAAACCCGCAGGCAGAACTGGATTATTCCAAGCCGGGTATCAGCCTGAGCGACGGTCTCGGGCTTGGTGTGTTAACCCTCAGCAAAACATTGTATAATAAAGCTGAACCACGAACCAGCAGTATTGAACTTGTAAAGGGCAACATCACCGACGACCTTGCCTATTATATGGTGCAGTCAGAACAGATTCCATCAGCTATCCTTCTCGACGTGGGAATCGATAATACTGGAGAAATTACAGAAGCCGGGGGATTGATGATTCAACGTATGCCCGATGCCCCAGATGGAGAAATCGAGAAGCTACAGCAAAAAATGCTTCAGTTCGATTCCATCAGTTCCCTGTTAGCTAATGGCTATTATATCGATGATATAATGGAAATGGCCATGGAACCTTTAAAAGTAAAAGAATTGGATCGACAACCGGTTGATTTTTTCTGCCGATGCACTCGTAAACGGTTTGTCAAGGCACTTAGCATGCTGGGATACAAGGATCTTAAGGAGATTAGCGATGAAGGCCAGGAGCTTGTTTGTCACTTTTGCAATGAGCATTATAATGTTTCGAAAGAAGAGATTGGAGAGTTACTAATGCAAACCAAAGCCAAAATGAATTAAGCAGGTTCGTTAATGATTGGCCTGTTGGCTCTATAAGTCCAATACCAAACACAATATTCGTCATTCGCGATTTGCGAAAAATATAATTATAAACGAAAGCTGTAACTACATCCAGCTGGATTTCATGGCAACCCGCAAACATGTTATCATCATAGGAGGTGGTTTTGGAGGCATCTCAGCGGCTAAAAAGCTTAAAAAAGCCGATGTGAATGTCACCGTCATCGACAAAACGAATCACCATCTTTTCCAACCCTTGCTCTACCAGGTGGCAACGGCCGCCCTCTCACCCGGAGATATTGCTGTTCCCATCCGTGCAATCCTTGGCAGACGCAAAGGGATGAAAGTTCTGCTTGGAAATGTGGTCAATATCGATAAACAGAGCCATGTCGTCGAATTAGAGGATGGTCAAAGCCTCCATTTTGATTACTTGGTCCTGGCACCGGGTGCTCAATACCATTATTTTGGAAACAATGATTGGGAAGATGAGGCTCCCGGCCTCAAAACAATCGGTGATGCCTTGCAAGTGCGTGAACGGATACTTCTGTCGCTCGAAAAAGCAGAGCAGGTGGATGATCCAAAACTGCGTGAGCCCTATTTAACCTATGTTATCATAGGGGGTGGGCCCACCGGCGTTGAGATGGCCGGGGCAATCGGTGAAATTGTCAAACGTAATATGATGCGCGACTACAACACCTTCAGTAAAAATGAAACGCGTATTTTCCTGGTTGAAGCCGGCCCCCGAATTCTCAACGGGTACCCGGAAAGTCTATCCGAACGAGCCCGGGAGACCCTCGAAAATATGGGAGTCCGCGTGCTTCTCAATACGCCGGTCACGGATATAGGTAAGAAGAAAGTCTCTTTTTCAAAAGGCACCATCGATACTCCCAACATTATATGGGCGGCGGGGGTAGCCGCATCACCCTTACTTGCCTGCCTCGATACACTACATGATAAGATGGGACGCGTAATTGTAGAAGATGATCTTTCAATAGCCGGGGACAACAACATTTTCGTGATTGGCGATGCCGCCCACAAGAAGGATAAGCATGGAAACCCTCTCCCTGCCCTGGCCCCGGTTGCTATCCAGGAAGGCAATTACGTGGGAAAACTGATTCGAAGTGAAATCAATGGCAAAAAGCGAAAACCGTTTCACTTTGTGGATAAAGGGACCATGGCTACCATTGGCCGGGCTAAAGCCGTAGCTGATATCCGTGGGTTAAAATTCAGCGGCTTCTTCGCCTGGCTGCTCTGGTCGATCGTCCACATTTTCTTCCTAATTGGTTTCCGCAACCGCTTCAAGGTTTTTGTTGAGTGGATGTGGCATTACTTTACTTTCAAACGGGGTGTGCGACTAATAACTGACCGCTTGAAGACGGAAAACCCATAGTAATTTAGGAGTCGTTGAAGCTCAGATCAGGTAGCAAAGGAACTGCCGCAGCCGCAGGTTTCGCTTGCATTTGGATTGTCGAAGCTAAAACCCCGTGCGTCAAGCCCATCCGGATAATCGATAGACATACCCTTCAGATACATCATATGTTTGGGATCCACGACTATCTCAATTCCCTGGCTAACCAGTATCTCATCATCGTCGGATTTGTAGTCAAAACCGAGCTTATAGCTGAGCCCCGAACACCCCCCGCCTTCAACAGCTACACGAAGACAAAGAGTACCATCCAGCCCCTCATCCGATTTTATTTTCCGAACCTGTCGTGCAGCCCGCTGAGTTAGCTGAAGCGGCGGCCCATCAAACGAAATATCCTCGGGTGTTGTCATCTGTTCCGGTGAAGATGAAGCCTTTTCCGGTTCGCCGTCATCCTCATCGATGAGATCTGCTATAACAGAGTCTAAATTTTCTTCCGGTTCTGCTGGCATTTCTATACATCTTTAAATGTTAAGTATCACACTTCTGTGAATACGTAAAGTAATCAATATTATTTTTCCTGAACAAATTTAGTATATCGGCACTCACTAAGTTTACGAGTGTACGTGAGGCTGTTTCTAAGGGGATGTCCACCAAGTGGGCAAATTTCTCAACGGTAATTTCACCGTATTCATTCAGATATCGAAACAGTTTTTGTTCATTGGGGCCGTATTCAAAAGTGACCCCCTCATCAGAATTCCTTTTCTTAATAATCTCAATAAGCTCCTTACTGGCTACCTTGTTCTGGTCCTTCTCCCTCATAAATACAGTATCTTCCTTCTTACCCCGCACATAGATAGGTTTGTTGGGAGCCTCCGGAACCTTAATAACCAACAGGTCCCGATCGCCAAAGTGTACAATCTCAATTTTTATTTCTACTTCGGGATGACAAAATTCATGCGCCGCTTTCGCCAGTAAAAACTCTTCTTCCTGATACCCCAGCACTCCTATAAGAGATTTGTCATCATCCACACCAATCAGCAGGGTGCCCCCTTTGGTATTCGCAAAAGCGGCAATTTCGCGGGCTATTTTGTATGCGGAGGGAATTGTTCTCTTAAATTCCAGATAGGTACCTTCTCCCGTCTGTGCAAGGTTCTTAACATCCAGATAGTCCATCTGGGATAGTGAGGCTGTGCTTTGATAATTTGAGGAATACATAGCCACTCTGTCTTAGGTTCAATAAATAAACGAAGGTACATACAAAATATTAAGTGTCAATAAATCTATAGGATCCACTATGCTTATTCATATTAAATTTTATACCTGCAAAACCGTTTCAGAACATCCTTGATGTGAATACTGCAGATACTGGTTCCTACAACCGGTGTGCTCTAAAACACTTAAAATTTAATATATAGTTACCTTTACGCATATCCTTAAATAACAATTTCTTCCTTTGGATTCCTAGTCATCAAGTCATACAACATATCTTTAGGATCCGCCCCATTAAACAACACCCGATATACCGCCGCAGTTATGGGCATTTCCACGCCCAGCGTCTTACTCCACTCCCGAACAGACTTGGTCGTTTTTACTCCCTCTGCCACCATATTCATATTTGACACAATTTCTTCAAGGCTTTTTCCCTGCCCGATATTATACCCGACATAGCGATTTCGGCTGTGCTCGCTGGTACAGGTTACAATCAGATCCCCCATGCCGGCCAGGCCCGAAAAAGTATCCTGCGAAGCTCCCAGTTGCATACCCAGGCGTTTCATTTCGTGTAACCCCCGGGTCATCAGGGCTGCCTTGGCATTATCGCCCAGCTGTGAACCATCAATGATCCCGGCCGCAATAGCCATGATATTCTTAACAGCTCCACCAATCTCCACACCAATAATATCATAGTTCAGATATACCCTGAACATAGGGGTCAAAAAGGTTTCCTGGATGATCCGCGTCGTTCGTTTCGAATACGAGCTCGCCACCACGGTGGTCGGTTTAAATTTGCTTACCTCCTCAGCATGACTCGGACCTGAAATCACACCAATATGATCATCGATAATCTTGCCTTCCAGCACCTCACTGAGCACCTGTGACATGGTCTGAAACGTCTCGTTCTCGATCCCCTTGGCGACACTGACTACAATTTCATCTCCATTGAAATAGGGCTTAAGTTTGGTTGCCACCTCACGCATCGCATGGGAGGGGGTTGCAAACACCACCATTTCGGGTTCATCAAGGCATTCTTCCAAATCGGTATAACACACGACCGAATCGGGCAGAGTAACTTCTGAGATATAGGCAGGGTTACGATGCTGTTTATTTATATTGTAGGCAATTTCGGCCTCCCTGGCCCAGAGCTGCACCTCGTTGCCTGCCCGGGCTAATACAACCGAAAGAGCGGTACCAAAACTGCCGGCTCCAATGATGGTTATTCTTTTCACAATATCAGGTGCCGGATTGCGGTTTCTTTTCTTTGTTTAGCCATCCTACGGCTGGTTTAAACGAGCTTACTTGGTTTTCGGTTCCATTCAACAAACGCTTTATGTTGCCTCGGTGTTTTATGATGATACCGATACCAATGAGTGCTCCAAAAATAAGTACGCTGCCATCGAGATCCCAACCGAAACTATAGCGCAAAACGACCAACAACAGCGGATAGATAAATGCGGCGACCAGCGAAGCCAAAGACACATACCGGCTAATGAGCATCACAATCAGAAAAACACCGGCTGTAATACCCACGGAAACAGGTTCAATTCCACACAGCATGCCGGCGGCGGTAGCCATTCCCTTTCCCCCGTCAAAGTTGGCATAAATAGGAAACATGTGACCGATAACAGCAACAACACCGCAGGCGATTTTCAGAAAAGGATGCACATCCCAAAAATCAAAAAGGCTAACAGGCCCCGAGCCAATATGGTAGGCCAGTTGACTAATCCACAGTGAACAGCTGAACCCTTTAAAGAAATCAATCAACAAGACAATCACACCTGGTTTCCACCCCAACAAGCGAAAGGTGTTAGTAGCACCGGCATTGCCGCTCCCAAAATCTCGGATATCCACGCCCTTGAACAGCTTGCCCATCCAGATTGATGAGGGAATAGACCCTACCAGGTAACTCAATAGTATAACAACTCCAAGTGCTAACATATAAATAGTTTAATTCAGAAATGCTGATCTTCTGAAATATAAAAGATCAGATGATAATCTCGAGAGAAAATTCCACAAATACCGGAAATAACCTACACGTGCTTCTCAGCGTGATAGGAAGAACGAACCAGCGGGCCACTCTCTACATGTTCAAGCCCCAGGCCTTCCCCTATTTCCTTGTATTCAGCAAACTGGTCAGGGTGAACCCACTCCACAACCGGCTGATGCATCTTGGTAGGTTGCATGTATTGACCGATCGTTAACACATCCACACCGTAATCAACACAGTCTTTCATTAGTTCAATAACCTGTTCTCGCTTTTCGCCAAAACCGACCATAATACCCGTCTTTGTTCGAAGCCCCTGGTCTTTACATCGTTTCAGCAATTCAAGAGATCGTTTGTATTTTGCCTGGGGACGAATGGTACGATATAAATCAGGGACGGTCTCCAAATTATGACTCAAAACATCCGGCGGGGTATCAATTACGATTTGAAGAGCTTCCCAAACACCTCTGAAATCCGGAATCAACGATTCTATGGTGACACCATCAATAGCCTCGCGCAACTGGCGGTGACATTCTGCAAAAATGGGTGCCCCTCCATCCTGACGCTCGTCCCGATTGACAGACGTCAACACAACGTGTCTCAGCCCCATCTTTTTAGCCGCATCGGTCACACGCCGAGGCTCATCCCAATCGAGGCCTTGCACAGGGCGACCCGTCTTGACAGCGCAAAAAGAACAAGACCGGGTGCAGACATCTCCCAGAATCATAAATGTAGCGGTTCCATTGCCCCAGCATTCCCCCATATTCGGGCAGCGGGCTTCCGAACAAACAGTATTCAGCGAGTGCTTCCGTATGGTTTCAGAAACTTCCTTAAACTTTTCTCCGGATGGCAATTTAACCCGAAGCCAGTCGGGGCGCCGTTTTGTTTGTTCGTTTCGATCTACAACGTTGAGTTCTTTTATCATGAAACTAAAATCAAATATTAATGGGGTGCTTCTTCTGTATCTGAGTGTTTAAGATACGAAAATTGATCGTCCAGTTCAGGCAAGGAATCAACCTCTGAAATACTTATTTCAAATACTTCCTCAAAATGGGAAACAATATGTTCTTTCACTTCATCTTCATCAATTTTTTTCCCAAGCAACACTTCTAAACTGGTTACTTCCTTATCGGTAATGCCGCATGGTACTATATGATTGAAATAGCTCAGATCAGCATTGATATTAAACGCAAAACCGTGCATTGTCACCCAACGCGAACAACGTATACCCATGGCACAGATCTTCTGCTCACCAACCCACACCCCAGTCAGCCCCTCGATGCGTCCGGCTTCGACGTTATAGTCTCTGCACACACGGATGATAACCTCTTCCAAGTAACGCAAATATTTGTGGATATCGGTAAAGTGGCGCCCGAGGTCAAAAATCGGATAACCTACAATCTGGCCCGGGCCGTGATACGTAATGTCCCCGCCACGATCAATCTCAATAAACTCTGCATCAATTTCTGCCAGTTCGGCTAACCCCTTCAGAAGATGAGCTTTATCCCCGCTTTTTCCCAGTGTATAGACATGGGGATGTTCTACAAATAATAAAACATCATTACTAGCCTCACCGGGCTTATAAAGACCCTTCTTTTTGCGACGTTGTAACTTCTCCTCTACCAGACGCTGTTGAATCGCGGTCTGCAAATCCCACACAGGGCGATAAGGCGCCCTTCCCAAATCATATAATTCAACAGTATTCATATTTTCCATAAATTAGGAATTAAAAAATTGGGAATTAGGAATCATCGTATATGATTAAATTCCTAATTCCTCATTCCTAATTTTAATAATTCATTAAAAGGTCAGTATGTCTGCCACATTAAACTAGGCTTTCTGCTTTTTCTTTGGTTGAGTGCCAAGGTGCACACCTTCATTATAGGCTTCGGCCGCAGCCTCCATAACTGCCTCTGACATGGTCGGGTGGGGATGGACAGCACTGATAATCTCATGTCCGGTTGTTTCAAGATCACGAGCCACTACAACTTCTGCAATCAGTTCCGTAACATGAGATCCGATCATGTGGCATCCCAGCCATTCGCCGTATTTGTCATCGAAAATTACTTTAACAAAGCCTTCCTCGTGACCCAGGCCCGTAGCCTTGCCACTCGCAGAAAAAGGAAATTTCCCTACTTTAATATCATAACCTTCATCTTTGGCCTGCTGCTCGGTAAGTCCCACCGAAGCAACCTGGGGCTCACAATAAGTACAGCCCGGAATGTTATCATATTTGATCGGTAAAGGATCCTCACCGGCCAACCTTTCAACACAAACGATTCCTTCATGAGAAGCTTTATGGGCCAGCCAGGGAGCGCCGATGATGTCACCAATCGCATAGATACCGTCAACAGTCGTTTGATACGTTTCTTTATCTACCTTAATGGCTCCTCTTTCATATTCGACACCAATTTTGTCAAGTCCGATGCCTTCCACATTACCGGTAACGCCCACGGCAGACAACACGACATCCGCTTCAACCGTCTCTTCGTTGTCACCGGTCTTGATGGTCACTTTCACGCCATCTCCTTTTTTCTCGACCTTTTCAACCGTACTGCCGGTGCGGACATCGATGCCCTTTTTCTTGTAAATTTTTCCCAGTTCTTTACCGATATCCTTATCCTCAACAGGAACCAGCGTATCCTGCAGCTCCACGAGGGTTACTTCGGTACCGATGGTATTGTAAAAATAAGCAAATTCCACTCCAATCGCTCCCGCACCGATAACCACCATCTTCTCTGGCTGCTCTTCAAGCTGCATAGCTTTTTCGGAATCGATCACCATCTTGCCATCGATCTTGATGTTTGGAAGCTCACGGGGACGGGCACCGGTAGCGATAATGAAATTTTTAGCTTTTATCTGCTCCTTGGTGTTATCCTTGTCATCGACCACTTTTATCTGGTCTTTGGTTTCAAAAACCCCCTTACCCTCAAAAACCTCAATCTTATTGGCCTTCATCAGGAATTGAACCCCTTTGCTCATCTTATTGGCCACATTACGGCTGCGCTCAATTATCCCGCCAAAATCTGCTGAATAATCTTTGACATTTATTCCGTAATCGCCGGCATGCTCAATACTTTCAAAAACCTCCGCAGAACGAAGCAGTGCCTTGGTTGGAATACATCCAATATTCAAGCAAACGCCACCCAGATGGCGTTTTTCAACAATTGCTGTTTTGAAACCGAGTTGAGATGCACGGATCGCGGCTACATAACCTCCGGGGCCCGATCCAATTACACACACGTCAAATTCTTTTGCCATGGGAAAACGATTTATTTAATGATTTATAAATGGTTGAAGGATTGATTTCATAGTTCTTTATTTTTTTCGGTAATGACCGCCTCAATCAAAAATTCCAAAGTCAACAGGCCAATAAACCAATCATTCAGCCATTTTTAACAAGCGCTCTAATTTAAGGATTCTAAATGAGAGATATAAGGCATCAGGCCATAAAATTGTTCCCTGTTTCGACATATCGAGAAATCATTCCGAGCCTGTTCATTGAAACAAAACCTTATACAGCCTCATACACAAATCATGGCCTCGGTTCATGAAATGGATTGTGCCTGATTTCGGAAGCTAAACCCGGATATTTTTTGGCAAGATCCTTTGATTCAATTATTTCGAAATCATCGAAATCAAAACCGGGAGCAACCGTACATCCCAGTAACGAATATTCCCCTTCACTGTATGCGCGCTGCCAACATCCTTTGCAGACCGCCTGCTGGTAACTATATTCTGAAGTTAACCTATCATCAAGCTTTGCTCGTTGGAAATTCCCTTCCCGGTCTATTATTTCGAGCGTGAGCGGGTCTCCTCTGTAGAAATGCCAAAGCTCATCGGAATCTACCCGGTGCCACCTGGTACAAACGCCCTGCGGAACCAAAAAATAAATTCCGGTGGCAGCATTTCTTATTTGTCCGCTCCTCCGACTCACATTTTCATCAGCCCGGTAAATCTCCCTGTAAAATCCTCCTTCCGGATGATCTGACAACTTTAAAAGGTTAATAATATCCTGAGTGGTTATTTTCTTAGGCATAAAATTTTCTCAACGGAACATTTACCATTCTATGTTGTTTGTAGAGTGCAATAATTCTATTAATAAAAAAACTCTTTATATGAATTCTATAAAGCGATACACATTACTTTTTGCCAGTGCATTATTATTAGGATTTATTGTCAATGCCTGTACAACCGGGCCTGACGAAACACAAACCCTGCCCATATTTTCCAGTACGGAAGCTCCCGGCGACTCTGCCCATGCCTATCTAAGCAATGATCAG
This sequence comes from Balneolaceae bacterium, assembly GCA_050117475.1. Lineage (GTDB taxonomy): Bacteria > Bacteroidota > Rhodothermia > Balneolales > Balneolaceae > Fodinibius. Next base: position 28,622 of record JASFMR010000003.1, read on the forward strand.
TTTAACCAGCTAAACATTGAAATTGATTACATGCCGGGTTATCAACCCAATCAACAGGCCCTCGACAGCCTGAAAGAGTTTCTCCATGAGCATTTAAATAAATCATCCGTCAATATAGAGCCGCCTACAGAAATACCTTCGGGCGGATCGGATGCCTACGACGGAGAGGATATCGTAAATATTGAACAGCAGAATCGTAATCATTATACAACGTTGCAAAAAGTAGGAAGCGATACCCTATGGGCCTATTTTCTTGTCCTGGACGGACAGTTCAAAAATCAAAACAATGTACTGGGTGTTACTTATTTAAATACATCCATGGCATTCTTTGGTCCCACTATTCATGATAATAGTGGAGGCGTTACCCAACCTAAGCGTTACAAGTTAGAGGGTACGGTTTACATGCATGAGATGGGGCACAATATCGGCCTTGTAGCCAACGGCAGTCCAATGCAGCGGGATCACCAGGATGCCGGCAACGGGCATCACTGCGACAATCAAAATTGCCTGATGTATTACGCCGTAGAGACGACCGACTACACATCCATTTTGATGGACAGCCCCATGCCTGATTTGGATGCCAATTGCACAGCCGATCTCCAGGCAAACGGCGGTAAATAGCAGATTTATTTTTGATGTTTGAGCAGTGAGCAGCTACAGCCCACTGCTCAACTCATGATTTATTATTTATATTTCCACATCTCAGTATTGGCTTTCTCTGGCGCGTGGTCTGTGATGTGTTTTGCCATCATCCTTAATAACTCCGAAGTCGTTACAGGCTGCCACCCGTGGCCTTTCATTGGGCGGCCATACTCAAATGTTCCCTCGTAATGAGGATTTTGAGTATGCTCTAGAAAATCCTGGAAACGATAGACGGCCAGGTTTAAATAAAAATTATCAGCATCTCCCACATAAACATGCAGCTTATCTTTTAACTTAGGACCTAGTTCCGGCCAATTCTGCTCAAGGTAATATGTAAGGTCATATCCATGTTCACGAGCATAACTAACCGCCTTTTTATTAATTTCACCCGTTCGTTTATCCCATAGCGGGACCGGGTAACCGTCCTCTCCGACCGGTCCAAAGACGGCATCAAAAACATTAAACTGCTGTCCGGAACGGCAATTGGTTCCCAATACCGCTTCCATCCGGCTCATATCTTGTACCGTTCGGACCGGCTGACCGTCGTTATCACGCATCATGAAACGCAATGTCGGCTGCCACTCGGTATTGCCACCCATTGGGCTTCGGGAGGTTCCCATAGAAATTTGACCGGTATAAAATGCATTACTGTCTTCATATAAATCAATCAGCTGGAATCGGTGAAAATCCAGCGGATCGGGGTAAAGCGACCACGTACCCCCAAAAAAATCAGGATGGTAAATTTGCAGGGCCAGCGACTCCCACCCCCCCGTAGATCCCCCCGTCAACACCCGGGCATATGGCTCTTGGATAATACGATAATGATTCTCTATATGTGGAATTAATTCCTGTATAATGGCATCACCGTAAGGACCGACATTGGCCGAGTTAACAGTATAAGAGTCGTCATAAAAAGGAGTGGGATGCTGAAATGTAACGGCTATCATCCGGGGAAAGTCCTCGCTGTTGAATGACTCCTGGAATTGAAAACCACTTTCCCTATTGTAATTTTTTAAACGTTCACGTTGTCTTTCAGACAGATTATATTGTCTCTTTGTGAATCCAAAGGGCGCCCTCAAATTAAAATGTCCCTGTTGATAAACGACCGGGTATCGGCTATCGGGATGGGTATCATAACCCTTCGGCAGCAATACGGTAGCCCCCAAGTACATGGGATGACCCCAAAATTTGGACAAAAGTTCACTCTTAATTTTTATGTGTTTGACCTGCTTAGTGTCGGCCGGTAGTTCGATCGGTGGAATAACGCTGTCGAGTTTTACGGAAAAGTCCTGCTCTTTAGCAGGGTCAAAATGAATCTGCTTTACTTTGCTTATTAAATTCCCGGGGGACCGATTAAAATGCTGTCCCTCCCAGTGATCCATCGGCAGCCACACGGTGTGCCCATCCGACCGGTTGAACTTTGTGTAGACATTCAGCACTGCCTGCATATAATAATCCCCTTCCGGCAGATCAGTAATTTTTTTAACAGGATAACCCAAAGCCGCAGTGTCCATTACAGCGGTATTGCCGGGCTTCAGCTGATTCACATCTTTTCCCCAGAAAGGAGCACTCAAAAAATAGGAGCCGGCTTGGAACCGGGGTTCCGGGCGTTTATTTTTGCTCAGTACCAAGATCACTCGCCCCGTAATAGGTGTTTCGTGTACTTCTTTCGAAAAGGAAATGGAAAATTTATGATTAACGTCTTTCTTTACCGGCGGCGAAAAAGACATAATCAGAAAGGCCGCAAGCAAAGTAAAAAAATAGTTGTGGATCGATCGCAATCGTTTCATGATATAAACATCCCCATTTTATTTATGATAAGTCAGCTCCGTAAAAAAAGAATGTAGCTAAGAAGCCGAGTCTTCCCAAAAGTTATTAATCATAAATATGAGAGACGGGTACAGAGTAAGGTACTAAACTCCCAACGATCAAATTCAATTCAAAGCTAATTCTGCTTGAACTTAAAGAGGTTTTCTGCCCCTACCTTCTCTTCTGCCTGATTCAAGGCATAACCGCTGTCGAATAGCACGATGGGATTCCCTTCCATATCCTTGGTTACATGTGTGGAATAGCTTTTGTCCAGTTTCTCTATCACATCTTCATTATCTCCCAGCCAACGAGCAGCGTGATAGGAAACCGATTGCATATTGAGCTCGGTATTATATTCAGTGAGCATGCGGTGTTTAACCACTTCAAACTGCAATGCCCCGACGGTTCCGAGCAATAACTCATTACCAACACCGTGAGGCACTTCAAAGACATGTACCACTCCTTCTTCCGCCAGCTGCTTAAGCCCCTCTCGAAGCTGTTTTCGCTGGAAGGGGTCTTTAGTGGATACCTTCATAAAGTGTTCCGGCGTAAAGAGTGGAATCACATTAAATTTCACCGGATCATCACTGTATATCGTGGTTCCAATGCGGAATGAACCGGGATTAAAAAGCGATACGATATCCCCGGGGTAAGCTTCTTCCAGGATATGGCGTTCATCTCCCATCAGGGTGTGGGGAGTAGACATTTTCACTTTCTTCCCGGTATTGCTTTCGGTAACCTCCAACCCTCGTTCAAACTTTCCGGAGGTAATACGAATAAATGCGGCACAGTCCCGATGGTCGGGATTCATATTCGCCTGCATTTTGAACACAAAGCCCGAGAACCCTTTATCAATTTCTCGCTTGATTTCATTTTCATCCTCATAGAGCTGTGGAGGGTTGGCCAACTCGGCAAAATAATCCAGAAAAACATCCAAGCCGAAATTGTTCAACGCAGAGCCAAAAAAGACCGGTGTACATTTCCCATTGAGATAGGTCTTACGGTCCATCATTTCAAACATATCCTCGGTAAGCATGACTTCCTCACGGAATTTCTCTTTCTCATGACCTGACAAAACTGCTTTTTCCAGCCCTTCTTCAAGATCATAAATTTCCGTTTTTGCCTTTTTGGCCCCGTGTTCCTCCTTGCGCTGCAGGTGAAGCTTTTTGCCTATTAAATCATAGATGCCCTGAAAATCCTTTCCGTACCCCAGTGGCCAGGAAGCCGGTATAGGTTCAATACCCAGCTTGTTTTCAATATTACTGATTACCTCTAGCGGCTCCAAACCCGGACGGTCGCACTTGTTTACAAATGTAATAATCGGGATTTCCCGCATTTTACAAACCTCAAACAGCTTCTCGGTCTGCTCCTCAACCCCTTTTGCTACGTCAATAACCATCAACGCGGTATCAGCCGCAACAAGGGTTCTGAGCGTATCTTCAGAAAAATCTTTGTGCCCAGGCGTATCGAGCAGGTTAAATTTTATATCGTCTTTCTCAAACCGAAGAACCGAAGACGTTACTGAAATACCCCGTTCTTTTTCTATCGCCATCCAATCGGATGCCGCATAGCGATTGGCTTTACGCTGGCGAATAGAACCTGCTTCGTGAATAGCGCCTCCATACAACAGCAATTTTTCTGTCAGTGTGGTTTTACCTGCGTCAGGGTGTGAGATAATTGCAAAAGTCCGCCGCCTGCGCGCCTCTTCCACAATTCGATTTTGGGGTTTTGTTGCAGTATCCGTCTGGGACATGTGATAAAAAGTTACGGTGTTCAGAAAAAGCCTGTTAAGATAACGATTTAACCTGGGATAATCATTTCAAATCCAATAATGAAATTGGAAATTTTATCCAGTTTATCCATCTGTAGAGGACAAAAATATTAATAATTCCAAAATATGACTGGCTCTCTATGTGAAACTACAGCTACTTTGTCTCGTAAAGAGTTTCATACAAATAAATTAGATTATCGGCACATATGCTGAAAAACTATCTGAAAATCGCACTCCGTAATATTAAGAATAAAAAATTCTATTCCTTTTTAAACTTACTGGGCCTATCAATCGGTATTACTGCAGCGATTTTCATCGTTCTTTATGTTCAAGACGAACTGAGTTATGATACGTTCCAGCCCGATGCGCAATATAAATATGTATTGGGGCTCAACGGCAAGGTTGGTAATCAAGAGGTATCTGGTATTTTTACCCCACCCATCCTGGCACAGACCTTGGTAAATGAAGTACCGGGAATTATTCGTGCCACCCGGACCAACAGTATCGGCGAAATGGTCTTCAGGCACAAAGACCAGGCCTTTACAGAATCGAGAGTTTTTTGGGCCGACTCCAATTTCTACAACTTTTTCGGTTATAAGCTATTGCGGGGGGATCCAACAACCGTGCTCAAGGGGCCTCATAAGGCAGTCATAACTCAGTCTATAGCAAAAAAATATTTTGGGAACGAAAACCCCATTGGAAAAACCCTAATCGTGGGCAATAACAAGACCAGCTACGAGGTAACCGGAGTCAACGCCGATACCCCGCACAATACCCATTTCAGGTTTGATATATTGCTCTCTTTCAGCTCAAGTGATTTTAGCCGCTCTACCGAATGGCTTTCCAATTCGCTCAATACGTATATCGAGTTGGCCCCCGGAGCCGACCTTTCACAGGTAGAAAGCAAGTTTGATGATCTGCTTCATAAATACGTCGGCCCCGCGTTGGAAAAATATGTCGGTATGACCCTGGATCAGCTTCGCCAAAAAGGAGGCAAGTACGGCTATTTTGCCATCCCGATCCTTGACCTGCACCTGCATGCCCCGAATGTACAGACCAGTTTTGAGCCTCCGAGCGATATCACCTATATCTACATTTTTTCGGCCATTGGGATTTTTCTGATTCTCATTGCCTGCGTTAATTTCATGAATCTTTTTACCGCGAGTGCGTCAGGCCGTGCTAAAGAGGTCGGATTACGAAAAACACTGGGCTCCGACCGCAAGAGCATGGTGATCCAGTTTTTGGTTGAAGCAATGCTTTACGCCCTGTTGGCAACACTGCTTTCGCTCATTTTTGTCTACCTGCTGATTCCCTGGTTTAACCAGATCTCTGGCAAGAGTCTGGGCCTGGGAATTTTGACAGAGCCCTGGTTCCTTGCCACTTTATTTGGCCTGGTCCTCTTAATTGGTCTGACAGCAGGAAGTTACCCGGCTTTTTACCTGACTTCATTTAAGCCGGTAGAAGTGCTAAAAGGTACTGCCAGCAAAGGTACCCGTAGCGGAGGATTGCGAAAAACGCTTGTAATCGGTCAATTCTTTATTTCTATCGGGCTTATCGCCTGTACATTGCTGGTCAACCAGCAACTTCATTTTATGCAGAATAAAAAACTGGGTATCGATAAGAAACATTCTATTGTGTTGACCAATACCGACCGGCTCGACAATAACAGGAAGGCTTTTAAAAACGATCTTATGTCGGACAGCCGGGTCGTCGCCGCGAGCTACAGCAATTTTACTATTCCAGGCACCAATAACATAACCGTTTTTAAGCGTAAAGATCGCGATCAGGATTACCTGATGGCGCTCTATTCCGCTGATTATGAACATAAGGATGCGCTCGGATTTCAAATGACTGCCGGCCGTTTTTTCAACCGCGATTTTCCCACTGATACGGCCGCGATTGTCATCAACCAGGCAGCAGTAACAGAGATGGGATTAAAAGATCCGGTTGGTGACAAGATTATATATCCAGGAAATCAAAGGACGTACAAAATTGTGGGCATAATGAAGGATTTCAATTTCCAATCGCTTCGCAATAAAATTATGCCCCTGGCAATTATGCTAACCAAAGAATCTAACGAGATGATTGTCCGCTTTAAGAACGGGGATCCCCACAATGACATAGCTTTCCTAAAAAAAACCTGGAAAAAATATTCAGCCGGCGATCCTATTGATTATTCTTTCCTGGAGGATAGTTTCGATCAGCTTTTCAGGCAGGAACAACGTCTGGGTAGCGTTTTTACTGCCTTTACGATTATTGCCATTATAATCGCCTGTTTAGGTTTGCTGGGTCTTTCAGCCTATATGGCCGAGCGAAGAACACAGGAAATAGGCATTCGAAAAGTATTGGGGGCCTCCGTCCCATCCGTCCTCCAGTTGCTCTCCACCGAATTTTTGAAGCTGGTTGGTATTGCCTTTGTTCTATCTGTACCTATTGCCTGGGTCATCATGCAATACTGGTTGCAAAATTTTGCCTATCGCATAAATATCACACCCTATGTTTTTCTTATGACCGGTGGCATAACACTGGTAGTAGTACTATTTACGATAAGCTGGCAAACAATAAAGGCCGCCCAAATGAATCCTGTGGAAAGTATACGAACGGAGTAGGTTTCCCTAATTTTACTTGGCCAAACAGTATCATTGTTTTGTGATACCAACCATTTTTGGGCTTTTCCTTATAAAAGCCTGGGTTGGCACAAGGAAAAAATGATTTCCGGGAAAGTTACTATTACAATGGTAAACATACCTGGTAACCAGAAGTCAAACCTATGAAACCTTTTTATAGTCTATTTCCTCTTGTCTTGTGTAGTAACATTTCAAACAAAAGGCACAGTAGAGTCCCGTTATTGCGGATGGTGCAAAGCTTACTTTGGTTTCCGGTCAGTTCTCATTTACCGAAGGCCCGGCTGTGGATAAAGACGGGAATATAGTACGAGTGGCGCGTGTACTATCTTACTCCCGATAAACAGGATGTTTCAAATTGAACACATCCCCGTTGATGAAGACTGGACGGCAAAGATCACTTTCGGGGGTCCCAATCAACAAACACTTTTTGTTACTGCCAGCAAATCACTCTCCAAAATAGATATGAAAGTGCACGGCGTTAGGTAATACTTTTTTACTTCAATTGCAGTGAAAAGGCGGTAAATAAAGTTTTCTGATTCGATGAAAAATTATTGTCTGAAACCATCAGGAGTAGCCTCCCTCCATCTTTTAACCGGGGACCAAAGACAAGGCCTTCAAAATTATCAACCAAAATTCCGAAATCATCCATGTTCGCAATCAGTTGTTTTTTAACTGCCTGAACAGGCTGGTCATAATCTTTCAGGTTTGCAAGTCCTTTTATATCTGTTGCTCCATGCGTAGAAATATAATACAGCGATATCCTATTCCCCTGTCCCTGTACATAATTACGCTCCAAAGAGAAGAGATGGCCCTTATTACCCAGCGTCAGCACATCCGATAGGCCGTTTACAGCAAAACCACCGTTGGCTTTTGATGCATAGAAAACGGGAGCCACTTTATATTCATACTGATGGATTATGCTTTCAGATCCAATATCATACACGATCATGCGGGATGGGCTGCTGTGTATACTATCAGCGGCGGTTCCATCCTGAAAAAGTGCATTTTCTGTTGCTGCATAAAGTTTGTCTCCGTTGGGGCTAATAGTAAGTCCTTCAAAAGCCAGGTTTTCTCGGATCCCGAATCCTTTTCGATCCTCTTTATTGTCGGCCCAAAAAGCATTCGGAATCGGGAAGGCTTTAACAAAGGTCCCAGTTTTAGTAAAGGCATCAATAAATGGGGCTATGTTCTTGCCTGGATCACCTTCCGAAGAAACATAGATCAAACTGTTCGGACCCACCGCTATTCCTTCCGGGTCGATGGTACCTTTTTCATATTTTCGTCCATCTTCTGCTTTCAAAACGTGCACTGATTTCCATCGAATCCCTCCTTTAGTTAACTCGCCTTGCTCATTTAGTACCAGTTTAAAGGAGTAGAAGCGCGCCGCAGCCAGTTCACCGCGATCATCACTAATCACATAATAAGTCTGTGTTCCAGGACTATAGCCCAGCCCCGATAATCCACCGATGGGTGTACCCTGAAATGACTCGTTGTAAGGTATTTCCACCTGTCCCAAAAGTTGCAGCTTAACCGGTGATTGTTTCTGTTTGGTTGAGGAGCAACCAAACATCAGAAGGTGGGCTAAAAAAACTGACAGAAATGTGATTTTTTTCATCTATTTGGAATACAATGTAGATTAACTTTTAAAATTCTGCAGGATGATATTTACAAATCAGCAGTTTTAAAAATATCAAAAAACTAAAACTACTGTTTATCATGAAAGATATAGCCACCTGTCTTACTTCTACTTTTTTTGTATCGGTATATTCAATGACATTCCCAAAAAGTACCAAAATTTTACAAGAGGTATAAGTCGTTCAAACCAAATAAAGCAATAGCTTTGGCAGAAGATCCAAGTGGCGCATATGGATATGGATTTTCTTCACTTTAAGGGGCGAAACACAAGGCGATGGTTCAGTGTCAACTCAAAAAAATGAAGCGTAAAGTACGATCAGAATGCAAAATATATTTCATTAATGATAAGCAGTAGTTAAATGATCATTTTTAAAATAAATCCATCTGCTTATTTTGCCTTTCCTTAGGCCATGCTGGCATGGGATCCATGTTGATCAATTCGGAAAGCAGTTTGTGAAATTTCCGGGCAATAGCGGGTTGACTCACCTTATCCGGCGAATGGGGAAAAAAATAAGGATGGAGCCCTTCTTTTATCCAGTCGGCAACAACTATGGCCCATTCTTTTAAATAAGGTTCATTTGCCACCGGGTCATTAGATCCCACAAATCGAACTACGGGACGAGATGAGGTATTATCAAAGCGAACGGGGACTTTCGGCTTCTTCTTTTTAGCCTCTAACACCGACGGCTCGCTGGATTTCATAGAATGAAGTTTCCGGGTATCAAAAATCACCTTGTCAATTTTATAGGTTTTCAACAGCCGGTTGAGGCGATGCTCCTGTCGCCCGTGATCAAAGAAAGCCGGGTGGCGCACTTCTATGGCATAACTGTATGAACCCGGCAATAGATTTACCAATGTTTCCAGCCGTTCAAACTCGGCCGGTGAAAATTTTGGAGGTAATTGTATAAAAAAAGGTCCCAAACGATCTGCTATGGGATCAAATGACTCAAGAAAATTATTAACTTCGTTTTCTACTCCATTGAGCATTTTATAATGAGTAATAGACCGATGAAATTTAAAACAGAATTTAAACCCTTTTGGGGTAGCAGCTGCCCACTCTTTGACCCTTTGCTTACCGGGAATGCTGTAAAAAGAGGTATTTCCCTCAACCGTGTTAAAAACGGAAGCGTACTGTGATAAAAAGTCCCCGGGTTTGGCTTCATCAGTAAAGAAATTCCCCACCCACTCTTTGAGGCTCCACACGGTACAGCCGATATGATATTTAGTAATAGCCATTGGGCTATGAAATACTTTTAGTTACCGGAAATATATTCCAAAAATACCTAAAAGTAACATTTCCATGCCAATGGCCGTTCTTTCTGTCAACCTTTGGGTGGCATTGTTCCAAAAACGTGATCCCAAAGGGTTGTTGAAACGCCAAACGCTTTTTCCGGATATTTATAGTGATGCAGAGCGTGATGGCGGTATTGAGACTGTAAAAAGGAAGGGACATTGGGCTTATGCACTCGAATGTGTACATAAGTATAACATAGATACCCCGTCATAAAACCCGGCATAAAGACATAGACTAAGTTACCTAACAGGATCAAATATCCCAGATAAAGCACTGCCGCAATCAATAGCCCGGGTATCGGCGGCATAATCAAACGTTCGCGGTCCCGCGGATATTCGTGGTGGATACCATGAATGGTGAATGCAATTTTTTTGGCCAGTTCCGAATTGGGGAAATATTCATCCAAATGATTTATATACCGGTGAAAGAAATACTCGAAAAAAGTCCAAAAAAACATAGCTCCCACGAATAAAGCTACGCCGGCAGGCAGCGTTTCAACAACGCCATTTACATAGCCATAATAGAGTAGGCCCACTAAAATGGCAATGTACAACGTGGCGGATACCGGAGCCGGCGCTTTCGTCATATACTCCAGAAAAGAATTATTAAAGATTCTCCCCTGTCCTTTATTCTTGATCTTTTTTTTCATAACTCTCTATGTTTCATTTTGTTAATCGCCTATTAAAAATAATTTTAACATAATTTTTTAAAAATGAAAAGATAAGGGTGTAACATCTCGATTTTTTTTACGTATTTGTTTTAAAATTTAGAACAAATAATGAATCATGGACATATTAACAAGGATGGAAGAGCTGATACTACTCTCAGTATGGAAACTACAGGGCGATGCCTACGGCTTGGAAATCCGTAAATATCTTTCCGATTTACTCGATACCAGCTTATCGGTGGGGGCCGTCTATACACCCCTTCGAAGACTCAAAAAACGTGGCTACCTAACCTCATGGGATAGTGAACCAACCGATGAACGAGGCGGACGTTCCAAGCGCTTTTACAAGCTGTCATCCAAAGGCGTTCAGGCTCTGCAAAATGTCAAAATGGTACAAGAACAGGCGTGGAATAACCTACCGGACCTCGGATTGGGCTGGAATCCGGCTAAAGGATAAAATAAGATCATGGGTACAAAATCACCGTTTTTAACAAAAATACTTGACGCCATTCTACCGCCGGATCTGCACCATCTTGTGGGGGACCTGGAAGAGGAGTACCATCAGCACAAAAAAACTGTGGGGCCTGCAAAAGCTCGCCTCATTTTCTGGTCACAGATCATCCGTTCTGCCCCCTATTTTCTCTTTAAATCCCTAACCTGGAACATTATCATGCTGCTCAACTACTTGAAAGTCACCTGGCGAAATATAAAAAAACACAAAAGTTTTTCATTAATTAATATTTTGGGACTGGCCGCTAGTATGTCGGTTTGTCTGCTAATTATCCTCTTCATTGTGGATCAGAAGAGCTATGATCAATTCAATACAAAAGCGAATCGTATTTACCGCATCACATCCTATTACAAATCAGCCGGAAATTATAATCCCATTGATTTTGCTACATCCCCTGCTGACCTTGCCGATAAACTAAACAACAACTATCCAAATGTTGAGCAGGCAATACATATTCGAGGCGGTTACACTGGAGAAATGAAATATGGGGATGACACTTTTAAAGTGGAAGGGTTATACACAGAACCGGCATTTTTTGATCTTTTTGATTTTAAGCTTTTGGAAGGAGACTCCAAAACAGCACTTTCTAAACCCGGCAGTATTATATTGTCTCAGAAAACAGCCCAAAAAATATTTGGCGAAAAAGAGCCGATTGGACAGCTCATCACCGGACTCGGAGACCGAGAATATACCGTAACCGGTATAATTGACAAGAACGTCAAGACTCATTTCCATTTTGAAGCCCTGGTTTCCTATTCGACCCTTCTTTCGAACCCCGAAATGCAGGAACGGCTCAATACGTGGACCGAAAACATTTACAACTCTTACACTTATGTTTTACTCAAAAAAGGGGCCTCAATTCACAGCCTGGAAAAAAAGCTTCCTACCCTGATTTCAAAAAACTACCAAGACCCCAATAACGAAAGTGTTCTCAAGACATTAAAACCTCAACAGCTCACATCCATCACCCTGGGCTCAGAAAAATCAAACGAGATAGGCATGATTATTCCCGGCATTATCGCATGGTTTTTGGTTGGTTTCGGGGCCATTATCATCCTCATTGCCTGTTTCAACTATATCAGTCTAACTGTAGCACGAGCTATTAACCGAAGCAAAGAAGTTGGTGTCCGAAAAGTAATGGGGGCCTTCCGTTCGAATGTGGTAAAACAGTTTTTAGCGGAATCGGTCGTGATTGCAATACTTGCACTCATCTTTGCTGTCATTTTGCTCCGCTGGCTGCTGCCCGAGTTCAATAGCCTGTATGTTATTAATTTTACACAAAACCAGATCGATTTCAGTTTCCTGGGAGATTATTATGTTTATTCCATCTTTTTCATATTCAGTGTCTTTATCGGCATCTTAGCCGGACTCTATCCTGCAATTTATCTTTCCTCATTTAATCCGGCAAAAGTATTAAAAGGCATCACGACTATTAAAGGGCTTTCCGCGAAGGGATTACGAAAAATGATCGTCGTTATCCAGTTTACCTTTTCACTGGTTTTTATCATTTCCAGCCTGATTCTTGTCAAACAATTCCGGTTCATGGTTAACACCGATTACGGATTTAATCAGGAACATATCGTAAACATAGCCCTCCAGGACGTACCCTATGATCGCCTGGAACAAAAGCTCCGGATTCAAAACAGTGTTGCTTCCGTAGCGGCTTCTTCCAAAATACCCGCATTGGGATCGATTTCGGGCGTTTGGATGAAGACCGATTCGATAGCCAAAAAGATTAAGGGTAATTATATAGGCGTTGATGAGCATTATATTCAGACTATGGGTTTGGATCTATTGGCCGGGCGTAATTTTAATCCTCAAATATCAACTGATTCTACCCAATCGGTTATCCTGAGTACCGCTTCTGTTGATAAACTTGGACTCAAAAGCCCGCAAGAGGCTTTGAATAAAACGGTGCGTATCGAGAACAAAGCCTATCATATTATTGGAGTTATCCAAAACTTCATTTCAGCAGCTCCCTTCCAGACCGGTGATCCCATTATATTGCGATACAATCCGAATGATTTTATTTATGCTGTCGTAAAAACAAAACCCGGGGAAACCGGCGACTTTATCAACACTCTAAAAACGCAATGGGCAAATATTGGTAGCGTACATTCCCTGCAATACAAGATCTTTGATCAACAACTTAAAGAAAGCCCCTTCATTGTTGTATTTGAGGATTTCCTAAAAGTTTTTGGGCTTATATCGGTATTTGCCGTTTTCATCTCATGCCTTGGATTACTGGGAATGGCTATGTTCTCGGCAGAAAACCGCGTTAAGGAAATTGGGATACGCAAAGTGCTGGGAGCCACCGTCAGCGACATCACATTAATGCTGTCAAAAGAATATTTAATCCTGGTAGGCATTGCCGTAGCTATAGGCACGCCCCTTGCCTGGTTTATCAACAATCTCTGGATGCAACACATTAGCAATAAACCGGATATCGGACCGGCTATTTTTACCGTCGGTATCCTGGGAACGGCAACCTTGGCCTTACTGACTATAGGATCCCAGGCCGTACGGGCGGCGCGGGCAAAATCGATTGATAATTTGAAAAGTGAATGATAGCTCACCCGCTCCTGACGTGATATTTTTGAAACCTTAGCTGAGCCTTTGGTATTTCTTCTATAATTTAAAATAAATACCTACGATGGAATTGTTAACACGGATGGAAGAACTCATCTTATTGAGCGTTTGGAAACTGCAAAAGGAAGCCTACGGGCTGGAGGTCCGCCAGCACCTCTCTGATTTGCTTCAACAGGATCTTTCGGTCGGGGCCGTTTACGTTCCCCTGAGACGGCTCAAAAAACGGGGCTACCTCTCTTCCTGGGACAGTGAGCCTACCGAAGAACGGGCCGGGCGCTCCAAACGCTTTTACAAATTGAACTCCAAAGGGATAAATGCCTTGCAGCACGTCAAAACCGTGGAAGAACAATCTTGGAGCGGCCTGCCCAATGTGGGTTTGGGTTGGGTTCCCGCAAATGGTCAATAGACAATGAACACTGAACACTCTCCTTTTATAACCCAGCTTCTCGACTTACTGTTGCCCCCGGACTTGCATCACCTGGTGGGCGACCTGGAAGAGGAGTATCACCAAAACAGGGAATCAACGGGCCCCACAAAAGCCCGGCTGTATCTCTGGGGACAGGTACTACGTTCACTCCCTTATCTGCTGGCTCAAACCTTAATATGGAATACCGTTATGCTTATCAACTATCTGAAAGTCACCTGGCGCAACATCCGAAAACACAAAAGCTTTTCGCTGATAAATATATTGGGACTGGCGGCCAGCATGTCAATTTGTTTGCTCATCATTGTATTTGTGATCGATCAGTTTAATTATGATCAGTTTCCCTCCAAGAAAGATCAAATCGTGCGGGTAATTACCGATTTTAAATCAACCTACAATGACAAAAGTACCCTGTATGCAACGTCACCGGCTGAGTTGGGCAGCATTTTGGAGACGGAGTATCCGGAAGTAGAAAAAGCACTGGATGTGAGGGGAAATTTCAATGGTGAGTTCAAATATGAAAATAAGGTTATTCCCTTGGAAGGCATGTATGCAGGTAATGATTTTTTACCGACGCTTGGGTTTAAGTTGATAAAAGGAGATCCCAAGACCGCATTAAAGGAACCGGGAAGTATTTTGCTATCACCCGAGAGCGCAGAAAAATTGTTCCCGGATGAAGAACCCATAGGCAAAGTGATAACCGACCTTGGGGATCGCAATTACACCGTAACCGGAATTATTGATAATGATGTACAGACACATTTTAGATTTGAGATGGTGGCTTCTTATGCAACACTCACATCAAACACCAAAGAGAAATCTCGTCTGGATGATTGGAAGAACAGTATTTTTAATTCCTACACCTACCTTTTGATGAAAAAAGGGGTGGATCTTGAGGCGTTTGAAACCAAGATTCAACCAGTTATACAAAGCCATTTCTACGATAATACGCAAGAAAACGTAATTCATTCTTTTAAAATTCAGCCTCTAACCGATATAAATATGGGGCCTGCACTTTCCAATGAAATCGGGATGGTAATGCCCGGTTTCATTGTATGGTTTTTGATCGGTTTTGCCCTCATTATCATTCTCATCGCTTCGTTTAACTATGTAAGTCTGACCATAGCCCGTTCGTTAAACCGGGGTAAAGAAGTGGGGGTGAGGAAGGTACTGGGCGCAAACAAATCCAGTGTTGTCAAACAGTTTTTGTTTGAAGCAATTGTGATGGCTTTACTTGCCCTGCTCTTTTCAGGCTTTTTATTGAAGTGGCTTTTGCCCGAATTTAACAGCCTGTTCTTTATCAGCTTTACAAATAATCAGGTTGATCCTTCCCTCCTGACTGCCCCGAACGTGATTATCACATTCATCCTTTTCAGCCTGGTTATCGGATTATGTGCGGGGTTTTATCCGGCGATGTACCTGTCGGGTTTTAGTCCATCACAAGTTTTGAAAGGTACGTTCAACACAACCCGAATCTCAGGTCAAACACTCAAAAAAATTCTCACAGTCGCCCAGTTTACCTTTTCCATTGTATTCATCATAACCTCCATTATTCTAACCCGCCAGTTTGAGTATATGGTGCATACAGATTATGGGTTCAACCGTGAAAATATAGTAAATGTAACCTTACAGGATATTTCATTTAATCGTCTTGCATATGAATTGAAAGACAGTCCCAATATTGAATCGATATCGACTTCTTCCAAAATACCTGCCATGAATTCCACAGATGGTGTTTGGTTGGATTCCGACCTAATTGATAAGCGGATTAATGCACATTCCTTCCGGGTAGATGAAAATTACATACAAACAATGGGTCTCAACCTGATAGCCGGCAGGAATTTCAATCCGGAAATGAGTACGGATACATCCAAAGCACTAATCATCAGCGATACAGCCGTGGAACAGCTGGGTTATTTGAATAATGCAGACGCTTTGAACCGGCAAATAAAACTTGGTAAAAAAGAATATACAATTGTTGGTGTGATCGAAAATTTTATATCTGCCGACCCTTTGCAAAGAGGCGACCCCATTGTTCTCCTCTTTCAACCCCAAAAAACGTATTACGCGGTAGTAAAAACGAAGGCGGGAAAAACGAATGAATTCATTTCGGAACTAAAAAAATCATGGCTTTCTTTCAATAGCATATATTCCCTCAAATACAAAGTTTTTGATGATCAGCTTAAGGAAAATCCCATGCTAATTGTATTCACTGACTTCATCAAAATACTTTCGCTTTTGGCTGGATTTTCCATCCTCATATCTTGCCTGGGACTCTTGGGCATGGCCATGTTCTCTGCCGAAAACCGGGTGAAGGAAATCGGTATTCGTAAAGTGCTGGGCGCTTCGATTAGTGATATCGTACTGCTGCTGTCGAAAGAATACCTGGTGCTCATTGGCATCGCAGTGGCCATTGGCACGCCCCTGGCATGGTTTATTAATAACCTATGGATGCAAAACGTGACCAATCAAGCAGACATTGGCCCGCTTGTCTTTTTGTTCGGGATTCTGGGAACCGCTGCCTTGGCATTACTTACGATTGGATCTCAAGCCATACGCGCCGCGCAGGCCAAGTCGATTGATAATCTAAAAAGTGAGTAAATGGCAGGTGAGAAGCGGGAAACAAGAAGATTAGAAAGGTACTACCTTCCTATATAATTCAAACCTACTTCTTGCCTCTAAATTCTTACTTTTGCCATTTTCCATTTCACTTTTCACATCTGCCGTCTTACATTTGTGCCTTACTTCCCAGCCATTTCTGGCGAAAGACCTTCATCTCATCCGTCAGATCTTTACCGACTTGCTCATACGTCAGAACTTCCCATTCGGGGTTTTGAGCCAACGTCATTTCTCCGTTGTAATCCTGCCCCAAAGAATTATACGTTACAGTTAGTACATCTCCGGGCTTGTGTGCAGCCAAAATGCGCTGAACTTGGCGGGCATTGTTAATAGATTGTCCATCCAACGAAAGGATAACATCATTCACATCAATGCCTGCATTGTACAGCGGACTACCAATTTGCGTGTTACTGGTAATTGTGGCTTTTCCGCTTTCGTAGTTTATCTTCTGCGATCCAAAACTTAGAACCGCTTCGCCCGGGTGGGCTTTTTGCAGCATAAAACCGGCTTTTGCCAATAATGGTTTTAAATTGATCATCCTTCCCTTATAGATATAATCAGCGAAAAACTGATCCGCGAATTCCTTATCCTTAGTCACTTCGGCCAGCGTCTGTTGCAGTTCTGATAAGGTATACGGTTTTTCGGTCTTGCCGTATTTCGTCCACATGGCCCGCATATAATCGTCAAGGGTAATATCATCAAAGTTGGAACGAAGTGTAAGATCGAGCCCCAGGCCGATTACCGATCCCCAGGAATAATACGAGATGAAGGTGTTCGACTTATTCTGCTCATCAACCGAAGTAGCGGCGTCAACGAAAGGGGCCTGCATACTCATTTCAATAGGATTGTAAAAGCTGCTGCCCGGAGAATTAAGCACATAATTCAATGTACCGGCCCAGTCGTTGGCATATTTTTGATCGGAAATAAGGCCCGTTCGGCGGATAATTAAATCATCGTAGTAACTGGTGAAACCCTCAGCGAACCAAAGTGCGCCCGACATATTGGCTTTCATAAAATTGAACGGTTCGATCGTCTTGGGACGAATACGCTCTACATTCCAGTTATGGAAAAATTCATGAGCAAGGGTATAGAGGTTTCGAAGCGCATTCTCTCCCTCCAAAGATCGCTTGCTTGTCAAAATAGTTGAATTACGATGCTCCATACCGTCGCCGTAGACGTACGGCAAATAGTCAGCGATAAAGGTATAGGTACCGAAATCATAATTTGATGGTTCCCCGTAAACGGCCACCTCTTCAGCAACAACCTTCTTTGCCATATCCGAGAAACGTTCAAAATCTTGTCGGCTTCCGTTATGATGTACGGTTAATCGGATAACCTTACCAGTAGTATCACGCGGAGCATCCCATTCTGTCGTCATAAAATTGCTGAGTTCGGTAGGGCTATCCATGAAATAATAGTAATCCGGCGCAGTGAATGTATAAGGATCGTTCGTAGGTTTTAGCTGTGTGGCCACTTTCCAGGCGGACCCTTTGGGTGGGTGAAATTGTACTGTAATAGGCGTGTCAGGCAAACTTCTCACCCAGGCAAACGTAGCCGGGATATTTAGGTGTGCGTGCTGTTCATTGACTCCGGAATAAGTACCGTCGGCATGATTCGCATATAACGTATATTTAAATTTGATAGTCCCATCATGCCCGCGTACCGTCCAGTTATGCAGATCTGGACGATAGACTTCCAGCGTATCCCCGTTACTATTTACAGCACTGACATTGTAAACGTTTTTAGCAAACTCATGAAGGGCATACCGTCCGGGCGAAGACCGGCTCATGGAAATCGTTTCCGGACCCGGCAATAAATGCTCAAGAGTAAGGGTAATTTCTGCCTCGTTATGTACGGCATTCGGAAATCGGACGTCATATCGAATAGAAGGAAGATCTTCTGATTTGGACTGGCAACCAACCATTACTAATCCGGCGAAGAGAATCAATACCAATTTTTTCATTGCAAAAAGCCTTATCTAATGGGATTTAAATACTAGCTTTAGATAAGACTTTTTCATGATTATTTCATGCGCAATTCACAGGATTTTTGACAACCCGATTCCCGAAAGCAGTATAGTGTTCATCACTGCTGCTGAATACTGTCAACAGGATTTACTAGCGCTGCCCGTATCGATTGGTAACTTACGGTCAGCAGGCAAATGGCAAGACTTAAAATTGCCACCCCCATATATACAGCTACAAGGTTCCACCCCAGAGCTATGCGATACGGAAAGCCTTCCAGCCAATCAGCTGCGAGGAAATAAATGCCGGGCCAGGCAATCAAATTGGAAAGCAACACCAGTTTCAGATACTCTTTGGATAAAAGCCCGACAATGCCGGGTACCGTAGCTCCCAGTGTTTTTCGAATCCCAATTTCCTTGGTTCGCAGCGAAGAAGTGAATGAAGCCAATCCAAACAACCCGAGACAAGCAACAAATACACATAGGATGGCAAACAAACCGGCAATCTGGCTCATTCTGGCTTCAGACTTGTACGTTTTTTGCAATTGCTGATCTTGAAAAAAGTACGTAAATGGATCAATATGATTAACCCTCTTCCAGACTTTCTTCAAATCCGCCAAGCCGGCCTGTATGCCATTTGGAGCTAATCGAACAACGGCATAATTAATGTTTCTGACGATGGGCTTCTCTCCCTGAACCAAATGAATCACCAGTGGGTCTACCGGCTTTTTGATAGAAGTATAATTAAAATCAGCAACGACCCCAATAACCTGAAAAGGTTTACGATCCCCGTTCGACTTTGTGTAGTAAAAGGTTTTCCCAAGCGCATCTCTCGGGTTTTGGATGTTAATCTGCTTGAGCATAGAGCGATTAATAATGATTGAATGATCCGGGTCCGCAGGATGATCAGGTGAAAAGGAGCGGCCTGCTAAAAGATCGATATTATAGGTATCCAAAAAATCATAAGTGACATCCAGAAACATATTGGTTGGAGGAGCATCAGCCATATTGGCCGCCGCATATTTTGAATAAAACTGTTTTTCCGAACCAAGGATTTTACTTACGCCTGTTACATTTAAGATGCTGGAACTAGCCAAGGCCTGTTTTTTAAATTTTTGAAAATCCCAGGCAATAAGCGTCTGGGTGATAGGCATAGCCACAATCCGTTCTTTGTCAAAACCCATCTCTTTATCCTGCATATAATGGAGCTGTAGGTACACAATAACCGTACCGGTGATCAAAATAACGGACAATACAAATTGAAAAATGACCAAACCCTTTCTAAACAATTCCCCGCCTCCTTTTATGCTCGTGGTCCCCTGCATAATGGCCGTAGGATTAAAGCCGGAAAGGTAAAGGGCGGGATATAATCCAGAACAGAAGACCACCAGGACAAAAAGACCTAGAAAAGACATAGATTTCGTCCAACTCCCCAAAAAATTAAACGATAGCTGCTTCCCGACAAAATCACTAAACAGCGGCAACGATAAATATACGATAAAGACGGCAACGACAAATCCCAGGAACGTCATCAAAAATGATTCGCCAATAAATTGCCCAAAAAGATGACTGCGTTCGGCACCAAGTACTTTCCTCATACCAACCTCACGGGCGCGCTCAGTAGAACGGGCCGTACTAAGGTTCATGAAGTTGATGCATGCGATCAACAAAATTAGTACGGCTACCGCAGAAAATAGATAAATATTAAAAATTGAGTTATTGGGCTCCATCTCCTGATCGAGATGGGAATAAAGGTGGATATCGGTTATATGCTGCAACCCCAGTGAAATTTCTTCCCCGTCGGCCCTACCGGTGTAGTTCTTCTTCACAAAAGCAGGGAGTTGTTGTTGAAGCTTTTGAGCAGAAACACCTTCCTTTAACAGTACATAGGTCCAACAAGGATTCCAATACCAGCTTTTTAAAAAGGCATCGGTATGATATAGTTTTACGAGACTGCTAAACGAGACGAGCATATCAATTTTCATGTGGGAAGTCGAAGGTAAAGACTTCATCACCCCAGTAACGGTAAAGTCGGCCGATCCTTTGAAATTCAACAATTTACCTATGGGATTCTCATCTCCAAAAAATCTATGGGCCTGCTCTTCTGTAATGACAGCCGACATTGGTTCGTCCAGGACATTCTCGGGATTGCCCCGGACCAATGTGGCGGTAAAAACATCAAAAAACGTAGAATCAACTACATAAAAATGATGTACACGGAATGCCTCATCCGTTTCGCTTTTGACAATCGTTCTAACATCTTCCTGCATATCAAAAAAGCGAACGGTTTTATCGATAAGCCCCGGGAAATCATTTTTCAATGCCGGGGCGACCGGAAAAGGTGTAGAGGCTCCGTTTTCCTGGTCTGTAGGCGTTACTGTTTTCTGAGTAACCCGATATATCCTGTCTGATTTGTCATGAAATCTATCGTAACTAATTTCATGGTAAACATAAATTGCGATTAACAAACAACAAGCTACACCTATTGCCAGGCCTAAAATATTTATAAATGTAAAACCCCGGCGCTTGTTGAGGTTTCGCAAGGCCACCTTAATATAGTTCCAAAGCATAAATACCCTTTACTTATAAACACACTTTCACCCCTGAAGTGTGCTGATTCTCTATGACTAGATATAAGAGTAGGCTATGATACTGATGTTACAATTTCAAGTACTTTATTAGAACAATCTAATATTCCAAAATATCTAGTCGCTGGCAGCGACCTTTTTTTTGAAGGTAACCGGAATTTTTCCTTCAAAGGGAGCCCCGATGTGATAGAGCATCCAATCCCTGTCATAATGCTCTATCCGATCTCTGAGCTGTGCTACCAAGTCTTCTGAACTTCCGTCATGAAAATCCCAATCGAATCGCTCAACACGAAACTTTAAATGGCGGCGTTCGCCATTCACTACTACGTCAAGATTAGCCAGCTTTTCGACATTTGGGATAGTCAGTTGTACACGTATGTTTTGCATAAGCATCTCGGATTTCAGTTTTTCAGGCATCAGTGGCCAGCCTGCTATCCAATAGGCTGATTAGCTGACAACTGACAGCTTTGTTAATCATACAGTTCCCATGTTGTCTCCCTCGACAGTGACCTGGGCTTATTCTTTTCACTCCGTTCGAAGCGACTTTGCCGGGTTCATCCGTGCAGCCCTTATCGACTTATAACTCATCGTCAAACAGGCAATACCTATGGCAAGAAAACCGGATGCAAGGAATACTCCAATACCAATATCAGCCTGGTACGCAAAATTCTTCAGCCACTGTTGCATGAGCACCCACGAGGCCGGCCACGCAATAACATTGGCAATCAGTACCAGCAACAGGAACCGCTTCGAAACCAGGTATGTTATCTGTGGAATAGTCGCACCCAACACTTTTCTGATCCCTATCTCTTTTGTTCGGCGCTCAATGAAATAGCTGATCAATCCATATAGCCCTAAACAGGCTATTACAATAGTCAGAAATGTGAAGATGGTGACCAAACGGTAAAACCGCTGGTCGGTCTGGTAAAGACTTTGTAAGTGTTGATCCAAAAAGAAAAACTGAAATGGAAAATCCGGAACCACCGCTTTCCATGTCTTCTCCAGTGATGCCAGGGTGGCATCCATATTGCCGGGCCGCAGGCGTACAAACAAATTCTCCATGTTGCTGGGGGGGATGTACATTACAAGCGGCTGAATCTTTCGATGCAGTGAGGCAAAGTTAAAATCCTTAACTACTCCAACCACTTCCCCCTCTTTGATATCTCCGATTCGTAACGTTCTACCAATCGGCTCCTTCCAACCGAACGCATCAACAGCAGATTCATTCAACACAATTCCTCTAGCAGAATCCGTAGAAAAAGATCGACTGAATGGCCGCCCTTTCAAAAATTTGACGCCCAAAGTTTCAAAATATCCGAATTGCACCCCATAAATACTCATGGGATAACCCTCTCTATCTTCAGTCTCTTTAGTATAAATGGGCACACTACCATTTCGCCCGTCCAGCAGTCCGCCTCCCATACCTGCACTTATTACTTGAGGATTTTGTTCAATCTGTTGCCGGATGGTTCGGTAGCGCCGGGTCAATTCACGGCCATCCATATGAAGCACCAAGACCTGCTCGTCCCGGAACCCGAGGTCTCTGTTTTGAATAAACTGAATTTGTTGGCGGATAATAAAGCTTCCCGCTATTAACAGTATAGCTATAGCAAACTGGGCTACCACCAATGCTTTTCGAAAGGTAAAGCGGTTTTTTGAGGTTTCGGTTAGTCCCTTCAACACTCTGGCTGGACGGAAACGGGACAATGCAATAGCGGGATAGATACCTGATAAGACTCCCACAACTAATGCCATCCCGAGAAAGGTGGGGATGATCACAAAATAGTCTGCAGGATGGATAGCAAGGGATACCCCCAACAATTTTGAAGCATACCCTGTCAAGGGTTCCGCAAAGAGCAGGGCGATTCCCACACTCAGCACCGACATAAGTATAGATTCTCCTATAAATTGGCGGAACAAGCTGGCTCGGCTGGCCCCCAAGGATTTTCGAACACCTACTTCGCGCGATCGCCGAATGGATTGGGCTGTTGCTAAATTCATGAAATTGAAACAGGCGATCAGCAGTAAAAAGACCGCAATGGCAATCATTCCGTAAATATAACTTTGGTTTCCAACCAGCAAATCCACACCTGCATTCTGTAAATTAGGACTTAAATAAACGTCTTTAAGTGGCTGTAAATGCAACAACCGGTTACCCCCAATCTCTTCTCCCATGTGCTGAACCAGGAAACTCTTGAATTTTGCTTCCAACGCCTTCGGGTCGGTACCTTTTTTGAGTTGCACGTAGGTATAAAATGAAACCCAGCCCCAGTCGTCTAGTGTTACCGGGTAACCCATCGGAACTTCAAAAGAATCAAAGCTGATGATACAATCAAACCTAAGGTGTGTTTTTTGGGTGATGGGTTTGAATACCCCAGTAACCGTCAATGTTTTGGTATTGTCTAACTCGATCGGCTTACCGATGGGATCCTCATCCCCAAAATATTTTTTAGCCATCTCATGGGTCAGGATCACCGAATTAATGTTATCCAGGGCATGCTGGGAATCCCCTTTTTCCAAAGGGAAGTCAAACATCGTTAAAAAGGTTGAATCGGCGTAAGCAACGTCATATTCATAAAACTGCCGGTCCTTATATTGTAGCACGTTGCTATCAACAAAACGAAAGCGAACGCCCTTCTCCACCTCAGGGAATGCCGCAACTATAGCCGGCCCCATAGGGGGAGAGGTGGTTGCAAAATACCGCGCAGCGGGGCGATTGATTTCCTCGAGTGTTAGCCGATAGATCTGATCAGCATGTTCATGATATCGATCATATGTAAGCTCCTGTCTGACATAAAGGAAGATAATAATACAACACAGCAAAGCCGTTGAAAGCCCCAGGATATTGATGGCAGTGTTTCCTTTGTTCCGCACCAGGTTACGAAATGCTATTTTTATATAATTTTTAATCATAAGCGACAGGATTCAACGATCAGCTTTCAGCTTGCTATCAGCTATTCCACTGATAGCTGATGGCTGACAGCTTTTTAGTCATTCATTCCTCAAACTTTTAACCGGGTTCATCAATGCTGTTTTCAGGGACTGCCAACTCACCGTCAGCCACGCAATGATAAGTCCTCCCGCACAGGCATCTATGAACACCCACGGTGTGATATCAATCTTATATGCAAAATTATTCAACCAGTGACGCATGATAATAAATGCAATCGGCACCGCCACGATCATTGCTCCGGCTACCGGCTCAGTAAAATCTTTAGTCAAACGCACAATGACGTTGGATACCGTAGCACCCAGCACTTTTCGGATTCCGATTTCTTTGGTCCGCAGCTCGCACAGGTAGGCCGATAATCCATACAACCCAAGACAAGAAATAATGATCGCCAGGATTGAAAATAACAGCACGACCTTTGCAAGTGCATTATCCCTGGAACGCATGTCCGCATAATTTTGATCCAGAAAATGATAATCCATAGGCTGCCCGGGACTATAGCTCTTCCAGAGATCCCGAACCTGCACAAGCAATCCCGATAGACTTGCCGTATTCATTCGAACGGCCAACTTTCGATGGGTTGATTTATCCAATGTAATGGCAACAGGCTCAATAGCATGCCTAAAGTTCTGAAAATTGAAGTCAGATACTACCCCAATGACCCGTTCGTGATCGTTCAACAGCGCCCCAATGGGCTTACTGAGTTCCAGTTTCTTGACCGCAGCCTGGTTTAAGATCACACTGGCCGTATCACTTGCAATATCCTTAGAAAAATCACGGCCTTGTAGCAACTGAAACCCCATCGTCTTAATGAAATCATAATCGCCCTGAAATGACTGAATCGGAATACCGTCTTTCATACCTGGCGTCTTGAATGTATTTATCCAGACCCCATTTCCGGCCGGGATCCGCACATTATAGCTTGCCGATTTAACGCCGCTCAATTGCAGCAACTGATGCTTGAATGTATCGGCCTGATCTCCCATTCTCCCCGGATTTGAAATTACCAACACATCCCGAGTATTTAATCCCAGATCTTTGGTACGCATAAATTCAAGTTGCTGATAGACCAACCCGGTACACGCCAACAAGCAAATAGCAATCGTAAACTGCAATACCACCAGAGCATTGCGAAATCCCCCGGTCCGAGCCATTGAAATTCTTCCTTTCAGCACCTCCGTCGGACGGAATGAAGAAAGGTAGAATGCAGGGTAAATTCCGGCCAATATGCCAATCAATATGGTTCCTCCTGAAATAACCATTATCTGTGATGTACTCTCCCAAATGGAGTGAAGAAGTTCAACGCCCGTAAACTTTTCGAAAGTAGCAAGAAACAGTTCAGATAATCCAAAAGAAATTAATAATGCAATAAGGCCCGTGATCACAGACTCGGCCAGAAATTGTCCTACTAAGGAGAAACGCCGACTGCCCAGCGATTTTCGGACCCCCACTTCTTTTGCTCGATTCGAAGCCCGGGCCGTTGTGATGTTGATAAAATTAACCGCTGCAATCAGAAGGATAAAAAGCGAAACAATGCCAAAGATAAATACGTTGGTCTCATTTCCACCTGTGTTGAGATCGAATCGCAACTTCGACTTCAGGTAGATATCAGTAATAGGCATAGGGATAAAATGATAGGCGGCATCGGTCTTGATCCATTCATCATAAGGTTGTTTCTGTCCCAGCGTAGGATAAATCTTACTCTTAACCAACTGGTTTAATCGGTGCTGAAATTCAGCTTGTGTGACTCCCTTTCGTAATAAGACGTAATTGTAATATCGCGCTGAGAGCCAGTTAGTCTGATATGCAGGTACAAAGTGAAAAAACAATTCTGCGGAAATATGCGAATTACCCGTTTTCTTGATCACTCCGGTAACGGTATAAGCTTTTTTATCATCGCCCAATTTTATGGTTTGTCCCATAGCTTGCCCGTAGGGAAAATATTTTTTAGCAATCTTTTGCGTTAGCACTACGGTGTTCGGGCTATCGAGCGCGGTCTTGGAATTTCCAGCCACAAATGAATACGAAAAGAGATCAAAAAAAGTAGAGTCAGCAAAGAATATATTTGGCTCCTTAAATGTTTCAGAACCCACATAAACAGCTTCCGGCCCTACCCTTGAAAGGCTGGCAGCTAGTTGTACCTCAGGCATTTCATGAGCCGTCTCATTAAATTGTTCGGGGCCCGGGGCCATATCCCCTATATCCATAAACGAAACCCCGACACGATAAATACGATCGGCATGGTCAAACTGCCGGTCGTAACTGCTCTCGCGATGTACCCAAAGCCCAATTACGATGGCACTAGCCAAACCGATCGCCAGTCCCAGGATATTAATAACCGAATAGACGGGATTTCTTCGGATATTACGGAATGCTATTTTGATAAAATTTTTCAGCATTACTGCAGGACCGATTATTGGTTAATTGTTATTGATCAATCGGAACCTCACCAAATTGAATAACTGCTATCTAATTAACAATGCCCAATAATCGTACCAATCCGGAAAAACCAATTCAGAGCCTATGGTGGGGCATCAGCTAAGTCGAGCTGTTCGAATTACTACATCTGTTGTACGAAAACGAACAACGAAGCTATTCAATTAACTCAATGCCTTCCCGATTTTTTAACTGTACCATAATGCCCCAACCTCCGAATGTTTCTGAAACTGCAAACAAGATCTCATTCTCACCTTCTTCTAAGGGGAGGTAAAGATCGTCAAACAAACCGATTGTTCCCAAATAGCGAAAATCACGGGACGCATAGGTGTTGTCGCCGGCATATAAAGGTCTACCATTCACAAATACTCGCACCCTATCACTATAACCGAATGAGATCCTTTTTAGCTGCTGGGACTCAGAACGAATTTTCAGGCGAGCCAAAACAGTGTTTGTATCTTCAGCAACTTTGTAAAGACGGGAAAGATTAGTAATACCAGTAGGCTCACTGCCGAGAATTTGCCATTTAAACGAAGCGGTGTTTATCTTCAATGAACCGTCGACCTCATCTTCCGAGATCGGTTTTGAGATCTCCCATCTCTTTACCATACCATCAGGTATTTCACGTTTAACCATAGGGATACGGTTAAAGGGGGCGTTGTCTAACGACTGGTATTGAAAGTTTGCAAAATAAACCGGCGTCATTGATGTATGCAGGCCCATTCCCCCGGATACCGGCTTACGCTTTAGTTCGGGAACTTCTATGGCCGGCTTATTCATATCATCGATATAGATCTTTGCCTGACCTTCCCATGAGACAATTCGAACATGAATCCAATGGTGTGGCGGGTAGTCGATCGGTGCGGCGTATCCATCCCCATAGTAAAGCTGCCAGCCGGTTATACCATTAAAAACTGGGGTATATTGGTTGGCATCCGGCTTCCCGGATTGATGGGGCCGTACATAAAAATATTCGAAATTATTTGAATCTACTCTTCTCCAGCTTACTCCCGTAAAGCCTCGCTCTCCGGAAAAGGCAATATCAAATTCAATGATCCCGTTCTTCAATTCCGGCCCATCTAATATTGCGTTACCGTTATGCAGGTATAAGGCATCCTTACCCTGGTATTTGAGCAACTGGTGAGCATCACTGTTTATCGTCCACATTTTGCTGTCAAATGGCACGCTTGTTTGGGCGGATATTGCCTCTGCCTTTAAAAGTAATAGGAAAAAAGCTGAAAGTATCAGGTAAGAAATTTTTTGCATGTTCATGCTCCTTTTAAAATTGGATTTGAAATCTAACTTACGGTAAGATTATCCAGCACTTTAAAAGTTGCCTGATTTAAGCTTAGATCTGCCTGATTTAAGCTTATGAAAACCTAAAAAGAGCATAGTTTTACAACTTGCTTATATCCAAGCAAACACTGTTTTTAAAAAGGTTGGCTGTTCCTTCAATAGGGGCAAGAAATTTTATCAGGAGTTCGTTAAACAGGCAACCTAAACTAAAAAACCGGGATGATAACAGCTCGAAAAAGATTTGAAATTGGTGATTGGACCGTCGATCCTGTTCACAACGAGATAACCAAGAACGACCGGAAAGAAGCCATTGAGCAAAAAGCAATGGAGGTACTATTGTACCTTGCCAGGCATAACGGAAATGCGGTTAGCCGCCAGGAATTACTGGATGCTATATGGACAGATACCTATGTATCTGAAGAGTCTCTAACCCGATGTATTTCAATCCTTAGAAAAGCATTCGGCGATGATCCCGGAAACCCCACATACATCAAAACCATACGTAACAAAGGATACCAGTTAATAGCTTCAGTTAAGGAGCCAACTTTATCAGCAAAAGCACCGGGAGGGCCAGAAAAAGTATTCCGTTCTACCTGGTTTCGGGTTTGGGGTATTGCCGTCCTGCTGGTACTCTTGGGATTATTGCCAACTATCCTTGTTAACGATGGGGATTTGCCCGGATCTTCGGTACTGTGGACCCAAAAACCACTTACTTTTCAGAAAGGTATCGAAACTGATCCCGCCGTTTCTCCTGACGGTAGCCGGCTTGCCTATGCTGCAAAAAACTCAGATTCCGTTACCTGGGACATTTATATCCAGATCACGGGTGCTGGCGATCCTTTCAGGCTAACCAATTCTAAATTTGATAATCGGGCACCTGAATGGTCACCGGACGGCCGCTTTGTTGCTTTTGTTCGCAAATACAAAAATGGTAGCTCAATTTATATTGTACCGGCTATGGGAGGGTCCCAACGTAAATTGATTGACAGAAATATCACAGGGTTCCCATATTTGAGTTGGTCGCCTGATGGCCGATGGATAGCATACAGTGACCGGCCCAAACCGGAAGCATCTAACGCGCTATTCCTTGTCAATACTAAAACCGGAGAAACCCAACAGATAACACAAACTTCGGAACAGCACTGGGGAGATTTTTCGCCCTCTTTTTCGAAAGACGGTCAACGAATTTCCTTTATTACAAGCATCAGTGCAGGCACACAAGCCATTTATGAACTGGATCTAAGCGATAGATCTGTTAGTCGTACTACACCCGGCTATGCCAGAATAACCTATCAAAGATGGTCCGGCTCTGACGGCAACATTTATTTTACAACAGATACTCCCGTTTCTCATGCCATTTGGAAAGTCACACAAGCCCATCCATTTAAGTCCCGATGGACCGGCTTGTCGGGGGCATCGTTTTCCACAAGGAACGGCCAATTTATCATAAGTAAAGGAATACAGAACTTGGATCTGTGGAGCTATTCAATTAAACATAAACAATTCAACCAACATGCATGGGACGGTATTAACTCAAGCGGTAGTGAATATGCCCCCGTTTTAAGCCCCGACGGTAAATTCATTGCTTTCCTGTCGGACCGTACCGGCCATCCTGAACTTTGGGTTTATGACACATCTAATTCGAAACTGACACAACTAACTAATTTTGAGGGTTCCTTGGATATCCGTGCACCGGCCTGGCATCCCTCGGGTAAAAGCCTCGTTTTCAACGTGTTTTCACCCGAAACTCATGCAGATATCTACACTGTGGATATTACGGGAACTCCTCCAGAACCTTTGATTGCTAACCCTTCGAACGAACGGGAGCCCGATTGGAGCCGCGATGGCAAGTCACTTCTTTTCGGCTCTGACCAAACAGGAAAATGGCAGATTTGGAAGTATCATCCTAAAGAAAATAGAAGGGTTCAACACACAACCGATGGCGGTTATAAAGCAAGGTTCGCATCTAAAAATACCGAATTTTATTTCACAAAGTACGACCAAACAGGCATCTGGAGGTATCATAGTGACGGAACCGAGGAACGAATCATAAATGCTCCTTTGGGTGCTATGCATAACACATGGGCTATCGGCAAAAATGGTATTTATTATGAGCTTTTAGAATCAGGTTCATTATTTCCTGAACTTTACTTTTATGATTTTAATCAGAGAAAGATTCAAAATATAGCCACCTTAAAAGGCTTGAAGATAGTGAAGGATATCGCAGTTTTATCACAAAAAAATCAGATAATTATTTCCGGGGCACGCGAATCCGAAAGCGGGATTTTCCTTTTCAGCCGGAAGGAGCGCAAGAAGCCACAACTTTAATATTTATCAAATCAAACACCCACGATCACTCAAGCTGGAAGAAATGTTATTCCATGTGTTCTCTAGTCGAGACATTGACTGTTACCACCCAATTACCTTTTCGTTTTTCATAGGTACTCATCCATGCAAATATCGTTTTGGACTCATTTAATAATCCCTTCTCATCTTTATACAAATACCTGACTTTTTTTCTGGTAATTGTCCAAGCTAAAGTCCCATCCCGGGAAACTTTAATGATTGGCGGATCAATATCGTCCCATTCCAGGAATTCCTCTACCCCGGAAAAATAATTCCGGAACCTTTCCATATTTTGATTCCTGGTCATCATTCTGACTTTTCCATTTTGCACCGAAATCATCTTATCAGCCAGAAGAGAAACAAAAAGTTCTGCATCCTTTTCAAAATGAGCCTTTCGCTGCAGTTCGCGTATCTTTAAAATCTGTTTACGTATTTTAGAACTATCGGTAGGTTGGGCATTACCATTTGATGGTGTCCAAACAATTATTGGGATGGCAACTAAAAATGCAATATTGCATAAATTCCTAACTCTGTTCATCACCAATCAAAATAAAAAATTAGCTTCAAACCTAATTACTATTGCCAATATCAATTTTCACTTTCCAACGCCCATCCGAACCTTTCTTCCACACATTTACATATTTTCCGGCACCGAGACTATACGTGGAATCTGTGTCGGGCGATTTTTTTGTCACTGAGTAATAGCCCCAGGTATATCCCATATCACCGGCAGACGAAACGTCCGCTTGCTGGGGCTCCCAGTTCAATACGATAGTGCTATCCATGGCTTTTTTCATATTCTCGTAAATAGCCGAAAGCCCCTGTACGGGTTCGGGTTTGCCTGCCGAAAATTGGAGCGCATCTTTCGATAGATATTCTTTAAAAGCTTCTGCCGCTCCTTTTTTAACCGATATTTTTGCAAAAGCTCTATCCACAGCCAGCAAGTTCGTTGCATCAGATGGAATATCCCTTTTTCCCGTGCATCCCCAAACGCCGGCCATTATTGTACAAATTATCATCGGAATCAGATAAGTGGTTCTCATATCTATGTTGCTCTCTTTTGTATCTGTTTAAAAACAGCTTAATCAACTATATAGTAAGTAACAACGCATTTCGTCATTTCTACATCCCCTTCATCCCAAATTTCTTTAAAAAGCCCCTGTATAAGGATACTTAATTCCCCTCTTCAATTTTATGGTATACATCATGAAACAATCCATTTTGTCAATTATTCTATCAGGACTACTAATTGCTTGTCAAAACGAGCCTTATCAAAATTCTGATGTGCGATTTGTACGAATACCCTCCAGTAAATTTGCAGCTGATACTTCCTCATCGCCAAGTGCCAGCTGGATTGATATTGACGGAGACGGAGATGATGACCTGTATGTTCTAAATGGTTACGGTTCGCTGGAAACCCCCCCTGTACCACAGGGAAACAAGTTATATCGAAACGACGGTATGGGGACCTTTACTCTCTGCCAGCCCCCCCCTCGTAAAAGATACTACCTATTCGGGCAGCAGCACTTGGGGAGATTACGATAACGATGGAGATCCGGACCTGTTTGTCGCCAACCAACATGATGCCGATAATTTCCTATACCGGAATGCTGATTATCTTGCAGCAATACTGGAAATGCTTAAAAAACGAAACTATCATTTCATTAGCCTTGAACAAGCTCTGAAAGATCCGGCTTATGAAACTCCTGACAAATATTCAGATCGGTGGGGCATATCCTGGCTACACCGATGGAGGTATTCCCTTGGACTTGAAAATCGTTTAAGAGACGAACCGGATCTACCTGACTGGATTTATAAGACCTACCGGGAATTGAAAAAAAGCAATGACTCGGGATTAAATTAGCTTTCGTAATCAAAGTACACCAATTCCCTTAATCGGCAGTCTAAAGAAAACAAAATGAAAAAAAGAACAATACTAATCCTCCCAACATTACTCTTTCTTTTACAATCCTACACCATAAATGCACAATCGTATAACGAGAAATACCCTCCCTATACCTTAAGCAATACTGAATATAGGATCTTACATTCTGAAACCAATGAGATAACCTATAAACTATATATCTCCTATCCTCCAAATTATCATAAAGACACAGAAAAGTATTATCCCGTAATCTATCTTTTGGATGCTGATTACTCATTTGCAATCGCAAAAAATGCTACCGATCATCTCTCCGAAAGAAACAGCCTTCCCGAAGTCATTGTGGTTGGAATTGCTTATACAGGTAAAAACAGATACCGTATAAACAGAACACGAGACTACACCCCCACTCATACCCTTAAAGGTGGCTATGGCCCAAAAATTCAAGAAGTCTCCGGGGGCGCTCCCGACTTCCTGAAGTTTATGAAAAACGAACTTTTTCCATTTATGGAGAATAATTTTAGAACGAACCAAAAGAGGGTATTGGTCGGCCATTCATTTGGGGGACTTTTCACATCATGGGTAATGCTTCGCAGTCCTAGAACATTCAATGGATATATTGCTATCAGCCCCTCTCTATGGTATGATAACCATTATCTTTTTTTACTGGAAAAGGAAACGGCCCAAACGGTTAATGATGCTAATTTAACCCTGTACCTTACTGTTGGCAATCGTGAAATAAACAACCTGTATAATATGCCACAGGACCTTCGCAATTTTGCCAAAAGACTCAAGTCCAGGAATCATCAAAATCTCCGAATGCGATACGAAGTTTTATCAGGAGAAACCCATAACAGCATATTTCCAGGTGCTTTTACAAGAGGAATACGATTCATATTGAATGAAAATTAATTGATTTGGCCTCCATAACATTTCACAAGATGGTGAATGATATTGAAGAGATTCGAAAAAACTATGGCATTTACTAAATCAAACATATTCTGCATTGCTAATGGTTTGCTGCTATTGCTGGGTTTTAACACTAAAAACACTACACAATTGCCCTAACTATTCGTTTTTTAAACTCTTAACAGGATTCATCCTGGCTACTCTAAGGGAGTGGAAACCAACGGTCACTAAGGCAATTAAAACAACAAGAGACCCGGTTCCGAAAAATATCCAGGGCTTCAACGAAACTCTGTAAGCAAAATCTCCAAGCCAATTGCTCATTACAAGATAGGCCAACGGCCAAGCCACAATATTTGCCAATACTACGAGTAGGGTATATTCTTTGGAAAGCAAAATTAAAAGTCGGTTTAATGAAGCCCCCAATACTTTACGAATGCCGATTTCTTTGGTTCTTCTTTGAATGGTAAAAGAAGCGAGACCAAACAATCCCAGGCAAGCAATAAAAATAGCTATCCCTGAAAAATATCGGAATAACGTGCTCATTCGTGTTGCTGAATCATAAAGAGTTTGCAACTGCTCATCCAAAAACCAAGAAACGAAAGGCTCATTGGGTCTCAGAATATTCCACTGACCTTCGATATAATCCCTGGTTTGTCTGATGTGTTCACCTGTCATCCGAATCGACAGCATATTTTCAAAATTTCTGTACCTCAGAACAAGTGGTTTGACTTGGTTATAGAGCGATTCGTAATTAAAATTTTCAACAATACCGATAACTTTTCCGTCAATTCCATGTTCCCCGACGGCGCGGATTGTCTTCCCTATTGCTTCTTTTGCATCAGTCCACCCGAAATGGCTTACTGCCGCCTTGTTGAGTAAAAATCCTTTTTCCAGGTCCGTGGGACGATTGGAGGAAAACCCACGACCTGCAATAAGCTTGATCTCCATCGTATTCAGGTAATCTTCATCAATAAAAATGGTATTTGTCAACAGGTTACCTTCTGTCATACCTTCCGGCCGATAACCTTGCAGAGCAATAGGTATGCCGGGTACCTGCGATGAAGCCCCGACACCCTGGATTTCGGAATTTTGTGTTAACTTTTGTTTAAATGCATCGTAATTATTGCGCAAGTCCTCGTTCAAGCGCACTACCATTATCTGATCTTTGTTAAAACCAAGATCTTTGTTTTGAATATAATTCAATTGGTTGCTGATAACGCCGGTCCCAATAAGCAGAACTATAGAAATACTAAATTGCAGGATTATCAGTCCCCGCCGTAATAAGTTGTTAGAAGACTTAATATTGAGATGGGACGACCCAAGCGAAATGTTTCCGCTTAATACTTCTGATGGTTTGAATGCGGACAGAATAAAAGCCGGATATAATCCCGAAAGTATTCCAATTATGATGACCGTTCCCAATAATCCAGTGATTATTGAAGGGTTAAAGAACATCATCCCTGATAATTCATATCCCGACAATTCACCAAATACCGGCAGTGCCAATTGAGCTACAGTTAAAGCTAGAATCATTGCCAAAAACGCCAGCAATAACGACTCTCCCAAAAACTGACGGATCAACTGTCCGCGTGATACCCCGAGCACTTTACGGACTCCAACCTCCCGGGCCCTTTGGAGTGATTGGGCAGTCGAAAGGTTCATGAAATTGATACAAGCGATTAGCAACACAAAAATACCAATCGCCGAGAAGATATAAACGTAGCTTAAATCTCCGGTTGGACCAATCTCGGGCAAACGATGGGAATTGAAATAAATTGACGTTAACGGCTGTAAATGCAACGTCATAAGACTAGCCCATGTTTTGCCCAGGTGTGCTTCAATAAATTCAGGTAATTTTGATTCTAAGTCTTTCCCCGATGTTTTTTTATTGAGTACGATATATGTCCAAAGATTCATCCCACCCCACTGTTGAAATCGCTGCGGAGAAAGCGTT
Organism: Balneolaceae bacterium; assembly: GCA_050117475.1. Taxonomy (GTDB): domain Bacteria; phylum Bacteroidota; class Rhodothermia; order Balneolales; family Balneolaceae; genus Fodinibius. The sequence continues at coordinate 63,534 of JASFMR010000003.1, forward strand.
TGCAGGTTAGCTAAAAACTGGGGATGGAAATGTGAATTAGGGGGGATATCAGCCAGAATACCGGTGACCTCAAACTGAAGCGTATCGGCAAAGGTCAAAGTGCTGTGCATGGGATCTTTATCCTTAAAAAAACGATCAGCCTGTTCCTGCGTCAAAACAATACTGCCGGGCTCGCTAAGAGCAGTTTTGGGATCGCCCTGTCGCAGTTTAAAATCGAAGACTTCGAAGAAGGTCGAATCGACAAAGCTCACCTCAACAACTTGACTTTCCTCATCACTTCGCATAGTACCGCCCGGGCGATGGATTCGTACTGCTTGCTGAACCTCCGGAAAATCGCTAATAAGCGCATTTGCCAGGGGCGGACTTGACCAAGCCAACTTGCGTGTCTGGCCCGCTTGATTGATATCTGTTACCACCCGGTAAATGCGATCACTTCTGCTGTGAAATTGATCGTAGCTAACTTCAAGCTGAACATAAAGATAGATCAAAAGACAGCAAGCTAATCCTACAGCTAATCCTAAAACATTTATAAAAGTATAACCACGATGCCGTTTAAACCTTCTGAATGCCAATTTCAAATAATTGGGCAGCAAATAAGGAATCCATGGTGACTGCTTCCAGGAAGGTGCAGCATCAACTTTGATTGCCCGTGTCTTATACAATTCCAATCCCAAACTCTCAGGCTCACCAATTTCTTTGGATGCTTTCGCAAACGCTTCTTCTTGGGATAATCCCTTCGATTTTAGCCTGTCAATCTCATCCCGCAGGTGCGATTCCAGCTCAGCAATATCGCCGTCTTCAAAAGCCGGATTCCGCCTCAGTTTACTTTTCCATGCTTTTATTGATTCTTCAAGAATGAACATATTTTTAATCTTTCAGCTGTCAGCATTCAGTAGTCAGCCAATCTGAGAGCTGACGACTGAGAGCTAATAGCTCGTTAGACCCACTGTGGACTGGGTCCCCATAATTTCTTTAGGACTTCATGCACATTGAGCCATTGCTGTTTTGCCGAATTCAGTTCTTTCCTTCCTGCATCGGTGATCGAATAATATTTTCGACGACGCCCCTCGTCCGAAACCTCCCAGCGCGACTGTATCATCCCGTCTTTCTCCATTTTGTGCAACACCGGATAAAGCATTCCATCCGACCACTCCAATGAGCCTCCCGAAAATTCTTTCACATCCTGTATGATTTGATACCCGTAACTCTCACCCCGTTTCAGGATTGTTAGAATTAGTGGTTTTGTCGATGCAGCCATCAGTTCTTTCGAAATCATGTTCTTTAATTTTACCTAGAAGTTCAATGTATATAAAACCATTATACATAGCACTACAATGTAAGGCAACATTTTTTTAAGGGCGCAGATAAAATAATATTTGTATGTACAATCATTTATATTTAATACCCTTCAAAACCCTTACAGCTTTTCTTCAATCGATTCTAGTAACTGTCATGACTGCCAAATCAACAAAATCTGAACACCTTCTTTACTTTTTTACAAGTATTTCTCCCGGCCATCTGATAGGTTGAAGTTATTTCAACCCCAAATGAATTGACTATGCGTAAGATCTTCTATACCTGCCTTCTTTTTTTCTGGGTTATTCCAACCCACGCCCAACCAATTATTCATCAATATTCTATAGGAAACGGAGAACCGATTCTTTTAATCAACGGAGGACCGGGCTGGTCGTCCGATCATATGAAACCGGTCGCCAAAAAACTTTCGCAATTCGGATATAAGGTTGTCCTTTTCGATCAACGCGGTACCGGCCAATCAACCTCAAAAATTGATTCGACCTCCATAACATTTCACAAGATGGTGGGGGATATTGAAGGGATTCGAAAAAACCTGGGTGTCTCAAAACTCGTCATCTACGGGCATTCTTTTGGCGGTATGCTTGCCATGGCTTACGCTTCGTCATATCCCGACCATGTAAAAAAACTCATACTTTCGGCTCCGGGTGGATGTGATCTCTCCTTTATGAATTACTACCAAACCAACCTGAACTATGTTTTATCAAAAAGAGAAAAAGGAGCCTTAAGCAAATGGTCTGATCCCAAAATCGTTGTAAATCAGCCGAAGACCGCTTCCTATCATATCATCAAAAACACGATCTCTTCTTTTTTATACAATAAAGATTTGGCTAATTCAATCATGCAAGCTATTGACAAGAATACCTGGAATATGCAGACGTCCAACCTAGTCTGGCAAAATTTATCCAAGATTCATTATGATTTAAAACCCAACTTACACAAAATCATAGCCCCAACGCTAATCATCCAGGGGAGGCAAGATGCTCTCGGTTTGGAAAATCCCATCACGATTTCCCGGCTCATCCCAAATTCACGGCTGATCATCCTGGAAAAAAGCGCTCATTTGATGTGGCTGGATCGACCCCAAAAATATTACCAGGCCATTGGAAATTTCCTGTCTTCATCCTCCGAATTCAGCCGGCTTGATGCGAACCATATTTTTTCAAAAATGGAAGGATCCAAAAACATAACAGCCCATATCAACACCAAAGATGGAATCATGAAGGTAAAGGGCAACTCGTCCTTCCGGTTGAAATATAAAAGTTTGGCTGAAACTTTTTCACTTGAAATACCCGGCGAAACAATCACAGGCAAAACTTACATTAAATATTCGCCTCCCTACAACCGTTTCGAATTAACACAGGTTGACAATGCCGCCGGGAGCCTGATTATGCTGAACGGTTACTGGAATGCGAAAGAAAATAAATTGGTATTTCGGCCAATCAAAAACTATTCGCAGTGGGGTAGCACGGGCACGCTCAAATTAAAATGGGAATACGAATTCAATGATGACGGAAGTTTCAAAAAGACTATGCTCATACCCGACAAGGACGGTCATTGGGTAATGGCATCCGATTATCTTTATTCATCTCCTAAATAACTGTTAAAAAGAAACATAAAACACTATTTTCGGACCAGAATAATTAAACAAATTACATTTATAAAAATTAATTCAATCAATAATGGACAAACCGGTAATTGGAATACTGGCAGGTATGGGGCCGCGATCGACCTCTCCCTTCCTAGAAAAAGTACTCGATCAATGCCAGGTTCAGCTCGGCGCATCCGATGACATGGACTTTCCACCGATCGTGATTTATTCGCTGCCTACTCCCTTTTATGTTGACCGCCCCATTAATCACGAAGAAATGGCATCGACGATCAAAATGGGCCTTCAAGATCTGGAAAAAACGGGCGTCGCCTTTATTTCCATGCCCTGTAATTCAGCCCACAGGTATTTCGATGAGCTTAGCGACTCTATCACCATTCCCTTATTAAATATGATCGATATGACCGTTCAAGATCTCCCGGATAATAGCAAAACGATTGCCGTCCTCGGAACGGAAACCACTATCGAAATGAATCTTTATCAGGATAAAATCAAGAAAAAGGGATCAGAACCGTTTCACGATTCGCAGGTACAGCAACAAATCAACAATATACTCATGGATGTCAAATCGCATAACGACATACATTCAGCACGACGCAGATGGGAAACATTGACATCATATTTGATAAAAAATAAGGTAGATTCCCTATTGCTGGCTTGTACCGACCTTCAGCCGGTTGTCACCAATAACTCTTCAAAGGAACTTCCCTATTTGGATGCTGCCGACTGCCTGGCTAAAAATACAGTAATCCAATGGCAGAAATCATGTCAAAAGTTGGGAAGTAATACGTCTAAAGGAAAATCATTTTACAACTATTGAAGATGCATAGCTAAAAAACCGGGATGGCGTAATACCAGTAATAGATTTGAATTCCCGATTAAGATGGGATTGGTCATAATATCCGCATTCTAGTGCCACCTCCGCAAACGTTTTATCGCATTGCTTTAATTTAGTGATTACAAAATGGTTAAAACGGTAAATTCGGGCCAATTCCTTTGGTGATAAACCGGTATACTCTGCAAATCGCTGGGAAAGCGTTGCCCTCGACCGATTATACTTCTTACATAACTTATTTATGGATACATTTCCTTTCGCACCTGAAATATCATTCACAACAGCGCTCAAAAGCTTATCTATAATAGCATATTCGGCCAATTGCTGTTTCAACACATCTTCCATTAACGCGATCTTGCTGACATCCGAATATAGGGAGAAAGCAATATCTTCAAATTTGCTGTTTAATGAAGGGAAAACATAATCCGAAGGAAGAACACCGGCGGCCCCATCAAATTCCCGCATATTGATATTTCCGATACAGGCCATTCCGTATGGACGGAATCGAATGGCAAAAATTTCAATCGGACTGTCAACAATAACGGTCGCATTATCTTTATAATTCAAGGTAAT
>JASFMR010000004.1:0-65284 GCA_050117475.1 Balneolaceae bacterium
CAGGCGATTTTATCTCAAGAATATCATCAGATGGCGGCGTTCGCTGAGCCCATCGTATTGCTGCCCTGGCTGATTCCAATTCATGCTCGGCAATATTGACCCCGAACTCCGCAGATTTCTTATTTGCCTGTGCTCTCCTGTTAGCCAAGTCGGCACGGTCAAGATCCCGGTCGCTTCCTATCCTATTTTTATGGAGTTGTTCGATCCTTTGAAATTCTTTCAGGTTATAAGCAGCTTCTTCGGTTGCCAACTTTAGATTCTCACGTGCTTGTTGCAAAGCTGCCTCGGCAGAATTAAGTCTTGCAGTAGAAATGGCCAACTGTCTTTCATCCAACAAAGTAGGTGCAGTTGGTTTAACACGGGCAACAATAGTCCCAGAGCGAACATGGTCCCCCACTTCCAGGCCTATTCGCTGAACAGTTCCTGTTACCGGGACCGAAATAATATAACGGTCTTTGACCCTTGTCATACCTTCCTCTTCTATTGTCAATTCCATTGAATTTCGGCTGGCTTTACCAGTATCAACCGTAATGGGATTGGGCCAGAAACCATAAGTCAGCCCTGCTGCTACTATCAAGGCGATTGTACTAATGCCCAACTGTTTTTTTCTCCTGGAGTCCATTGATTTATTCCCTGGTTTTAAGCACTTCGATGAGATTGAGTTTATTCAAACGTCTTCGCAAAACTACGCTAGACAATAACGCAGAAATAATAACAGTTAGCGCGGCCAGCGCATATGTAGTGGAACTAATATTCAAGGGTATCCGGTAGAGGTCGGTTTGAAGAGACCAGATTATAAAAGCTGTTAGCGCCCATCCACAGGCCATTCCAACCGGAATAGCAGCCAAGACAACAAACCATAGCTCACCCAGCAAGATGTATGATATTTCCCCTCGTGTAAAACCCAGCACTCGCAAACTTGCCAATTCGCGGTTGCGTTCTGAAAGAGAAATTCTGGCATTGTTATAAACAACACTGAAAGCCGTAGCAGCTGCAAAAAGTGAAACAAAAAATGCCATGATCAACCAAGTCTGAGCCGTAGATTCGTAAAATCTTTGTATAATGCCTTGAGTCGATAAAATCTCTGCTACCCGGGGGCTTTCTTTTAATTCTCGGGTAATTCGCTCTTCGAATGACTTGTCAATATTCAGAAAAGCCCCGGATACCAAACCCTTCTCCGGCAATACCCGGTCTAACTCTTCGAGGGACATGTAACCACTTAGCCCAAAGTATTGGTTCATGAATCCGGCAACGGGAAGGTCTAATGTACGACGGCTATTCTCGAGGATTTCGACCCGCAACGTATCACCCGTCTGGAGGCCCAGTATGGTGCCCAGCCTTTGGGTCAGTACAATACCATATTCCGGAAGTGACACCTCTTGCTGATTGGCATCAAGCAAAGGCTTGAGTTTTCGATCACGGGGATACGCTTGAATACCGGTTAAGTAAGTGCGATGCCCGAATCGCATTCGAACAGGCAAAGACCGGTATTCTTCAGCATAATACACTCCTGGCATGCGTCTCAGCTCGGAAATGGCATGAGAAGAAACCGCATCTTCAAACGATACCGATAGATCGTAAGGCTGAGCCCGGCGAAACTCAACGTCAACGGCAAAATTTACTGAATCATGGCTCATCCTGCCTATCATAACCAGAGAGGCAGCAAATGCTATCCCAATAATACTGAAAACCGCCTTCAGGCGATGTCGGCTTAACTGACGAAGGATCATCTTCGTAGGCTGATCAAGAAAATCAGCGAGTCCAATCTTTTCGAAGAAATTTTGTTTAAATATCTGAGGAGTTTCTGGAAGCATTCCTTGGGCCGGCGGCAAGACAACTGCACGTCTGACTGCAAAAATAACGCCCGCCAATGCCGCTCCAAAACTCACCAACACAGCAGCCAGCAACACCCTGGAATCAAGGTGAAACCGCAAAAAGGGAAACCGATAAAAATCCGCATAGACTCCTGCCAGCAATTTGCCCAAGTACATACCAAGGAACACGCCTCCCGTAAGTCCGATTATGACAATTACACTTACCATTTTTACGTAATGCCAACCGATTTCGGTGTTTGTGTAGCCAAAAGCTTTAAGAGTCGCTATCTGTCCCTGTTGCGTTTGTATCAGCCTGCCAATTACTACATTCAGAAGAAAGGCCGCCACTCCAAGAAATATAGTTGGGATGATTGTAGCCATTTGCCGTAGTTGATTAAATTCTTCGCTGATATAGAAGTGAGACTGCTGGTCTTTTCGTCCGCTTGCTCCCAGCCCTCCATAAGGTTCCAGGATATCATCGACCCGTTGGATGACCTCGGCCTCATTTGCCTGGTATGTCAGTGAAGCTGTTATATTGTTAAAAGCCCCTTGCATATCATAGGCGGATTCAAGTGCAGAACGTCCCATCCAGATGATAGCAAAACGCTCGAAATCGGGGATAATAGATCCCGGATTGGCCTGGTAAATAAATTCAGGCGACAGGCCAACACCCACCAGCTTAATTTCTTTTTTTCGACCGTTTATCACGGCGGTCATCCGATCACCCGTTGTTAAGTGGTGAGCCTGGACAAATGCATCCCCCACAACGACTTCATTTAATGAATAAGGAGCAGGCATACGGCCTTCGCGTAGATATAAACGGTTCAATACCGGTTCTCCCACGTCCGGAACTGAAATAATGAGCCCCCTGATCGGTTCATCAAAGCCTGCAACATCGATATTGGCCCCGGCAAAGATACGTACTTCGATGCGATTTATGCCCGGAATTTCCCTGATCCGAGATGCTACATTACTGGGAGCCCTCTTAAGGGAAGCAAAGATATTTGAGAAATAGTATTCATTGTAATAGGCCCGCTGGGTGCTTCGCAAGGAATCAAGCGTACTCAATAACGTCACAAAAGTAGCCACACCACTTACAATCATGATAGCTATAACAAATACCATTGCCCTCATGTTGTTGAGATCCCGAAGCATTTTCCAGTTTATTGCTCTCATAGGGTCATAGGGTTACCATACCAGCTCTTGTGGTGATTTTTTGGCCATATTGCGTTGTACGTCGGCAATCTTACCATCCAATATCCGAATCACACGGTCTGCCATACCGGCTATCACTACATTATGAGTAATCAATACCGTACATGTGCCCAAAGTACGATTTACCCTCTCCAGTGCTTCAAGTACTACGATACCTGTCTTCGAATCGAGTGCACCGGTTGGTTCGTCACAAAGCAAAACCTCCGGATTCTTAGCTATGGCACGAGCAATAGCCACACGTTGCTGTTCCCCTCCCGACAATTGGGCCGGAAAATGATCCATGCGCTCCCCCAAACCCACGATTTTCAAAGCTTCTGCCGGGTCCATGGGGGCTTTGGCTATCTCAGTAACAATGGCAACATTTTCCCGGGCAGTAAGGCTTGGAATGAGATTATAAAACTGGAATACAAAACCAACATTTAACCGGCGATACTCGGTCAGTTCTCGGTCCCCCACATGCGTCAATTCCGTATCGTGATAATAGACACTACCCTCGCTGGCAGTATCCAAACCACCCAATATATTTAGCAAGGTCGACTTACCGCTACCGGACGGGCCCAGCATCACAACCAATTCGCCGGCATACAATTTAAGGTCTATTCCCCTTAGCGCCCGTACCTGAACCTCCCCCATTTGATAGACTTTCGTCAGTCCATGTGTAGAAAATATAACTCTGCTTTCTAAATTGGCCGTATTTTGTGGAGCCTTCATGTTACATATGTTACAACCGATGTTGAAAGCGTACTGTAAAGACTTCCCTAAATGCTTTACCTGATAATAATTATAGTCATGTAGGTAAATTACTTACAGGCATCTTTATTAAGAAAGCTCTCTTTCATTTCAAAAAATTCATCCAGTAAGCCCCATTCAATAACCATGAAAATACTACAGGGGCATCAGGAACTTACCTGCTAAAGATCAATATTTTGTGAACTATTTTTGTAAAACAGTTTTTAGAGCACAGTTCAATATTGTACTAAGGTGCAAAAGTGAATAAACCAGGAAAAATAGCCGCTGGTTTCTTTTTGATCTTCCCTTGACGGGAACATCACAAGTGTGCTCCGGTCTATTTTAACGTTTTCATTCAACCTAAGATGAATAAATTGTGGGTCAGCTTTGACTAATTCTAGCGAACTTCTTACCCATACCGCCGATGTCAGACTCCGGGTCAGTTCTGATTCCTTGCCCGGATTGTTTGAATTAAGTCTTAAAGGCTTAAATCAACTTCTGGTTAGAAATTTTAACCAATCAACAGCTAAAGAACGTATCAGTGAATCAATTTCTATCGTTTCTCCTGATACTACCTCCCTCCTTATCGATTTTCTCTCCGAGGTGTTAACACTGTGCCACCTTCGCAAATCCATTTTCTATGAATTTTCAATTGGGAACATGTCGGACTGTACACTTTCAGCAGTCCTTCACGGGGCAAAGGTGGATGCATTTGATAAAGACGTTAAAGCCGTGACTTACCATGAGGCTAATGTCCATATAAATAGTCACGGAGACTGGGAAACGATCATCATTTTTGATATTTAATCGTTTAGGCTATGATTGAACAGGCTGAACTTATAAGGATTGACGAATGCCGTTGGGAAATTCCCAAAACTGTACGCAACGATATGCGGGTTCCGGCTTCTATCTTTGCTATAGAGCAACTCATCGAAGATATCCTTCAGGACCGAACCCTTGATCAACTTATGAATGTGGCTACTCTCCCGGGCATCCAAAAGACGGCCATTGTGATGCCCGACGGCCATGAAGGATACGGCTTCCCCATTGGTGGAGTAGCTGCAATGGATATGAAAAAGGGTGTTATTTCGCCGGGCGGAATTGGTTATGACATAAATTGTGGAGTACGACTTCTTAAATCGGATGTCTCCTACAATGATATAAAACTTTCCATTGGAGAACTGGCCCACGAGATGTCGCGTATGATTCCTAAAGGGGTTGGCCGTGGCGGACGCCTGAACCTAACGACTGAAGAAATAGACCAGGTATTACACAATGGCGCTGAATGGGCTATAAAGAATGGTTACGGTATTGCAGAAGATCTGGAGCATATCGAGTCCAAAGGCCGGCTTGCAAACGCTGATCCTGCTGTTGTTTCCGAAAAAGCCAAACAACGGGGACATGACCAGCTTGGTACTATCGGAGCAGGAAACCATTTTGTCGAAATCGACCGAGTAGAATCTATTTACGATTCTAATATTGCAGAAATATTTGGCCTGTTTCCAGAGCAGGTTGTTGTATTGATACATACCGGATCGCGTGGCTTGGGACATCAAATAGCAACGGATTATCTTCGCCGCTTTTTGAATGCAATGTCCTCATACGGCCTCGAGTTACCTGACCGTGAATTAGCATGTGCCCCATTTAATTCGACCGATGGCCAAGAATATTTCAAGGCTATGTCAGCGGCAGCAAATTTCGCCTGGTGCAACCGTGAGGTCATCACCTGGGAAGTGCGGAAATCCTGGGAATATATCATTAAGCAGCCCGGAAAGAATTTAGAACTCCTTTATGATGTAGCCCATAATATCGCAAAACAGGAAACCCATCGTCTAGGTGATGATCAGAAGGAATTGATTGTTCACCGCAAGGGAGCCACACGTGCATTCGGCCCCGGCCATCCGGAGATTCCCGAAGATTATAAAAATGCAGGGCAACCGGTTCTCATTCCGGGAAGCATGGGAACATATTCCTATGTGCTGGCGGGAACAAATGAAAATATGGAGCTTTCGTTCGGATCCACCTGCCATGGAGCCGGGCGACGAATGTCTCGTACTGCCGCCAAGAAGGCCGTAGATGCTCCTACCCTAAAGAAAGAACTCTTGGCTAAGAACATCGCAGTTGAGGCGGGATCATACGCCGGGCTTGCCGAAGAAGCTCCTATTGCATACAAAGACATTGATCTAGTAGTTGAAACCGTCCACCGGGCTAAACTAGCGACAAAAGTTGCTAGATTAAGGCCTGTCGGGGTTATAAAAGGATAACCCGTGAAAAACATCCCTTTAACATTATTCTTATCCGGAGACGTAATGAGCGGCCGCGGTATCGACCAAGTGCTGCCCTATTCCGTCGACCCGCAATTATTTGAACCGCACATTAAAAATGCCAAACGATATGTGGAGTTCGCTGAAAATCACTCTGGGACAATTCCCCGTAAAGTTGCCTACGACTACATTTGGGGGGAGGCCCTGAAAGAGCTCAACCGACAAAAACCCCAAGTAAAAATCATCAACCTGGAAACTTCTATTACCTCCAGCGATAACTGCTGGAATCAGAAAGATATCCATTATCGCATGCACCCTAAAAATGTGGATTTACTCGTAACCGCCGGCATAGATGTCTGCTTACTGGGAAATAACCATGTTATGGACTGGGGATATGACGGACTCACCGAGACTCTTGATATTCTGAGTGAAAAAAAAATTATGACGGCCGGGGCGGGTAAAAACGAAACTTCAGCTGCTAAACCGGCTATCATAGAAACGTCGAACGGACGTCTGCTTGTCTTTTCATATGCCACTCAAAGCGCCGGGATTCCCACAAGTTGGAAAGCAGAAAGCAACAAAGCAGGGGTCAACTTACTGGAAGATACAGAAATAGAAGGCGTAAAAAAGGTTATTGATGACATCAGTTCATTTTACAAGGATAGCGACCGGGTAATATTATCGATCCACTGGGGATCCAATTTTGGTTATGAAATCCCCCATTGGCAACGCGATTTTGCTCACCGCATACTGGAAGAAGGTATTGTTGATATCATACACGGCCACTCCTCCCACCACCCCAAAGGAATAGAACTCTATAACGAGCGTTTAATTCTATATGGCTGCGGCGACTTGATCAATGATTACGAAGGCATCAAAGGATATGAAGAGTATCGGGATGATCTTTCGCTGCTATATTTTCCCATATTGAGTGCATCCGGGGCGTTATTGTCTCTCATAATGACTCCGATGAATATCAACGGTTTTCGTTTGCGCAATGCCGTCGAGAAAGATATCCAATGGCTTGCAGACCGTTTAAACAGAGAATGCCGAAAATTAGAAACTTCCATTTTGAGAACAGATGACGGTCGTTTACAATTAAGCTGGTGAAAGATCAGCTTCTTCAATCCTAAAATTTCAATTTCCAAATGCCAGATGCCTCTGCAAGTTTTATTGCAGATTCGTGGGACATAGAATCGTAATAAGAAACAAACCGTTTGGTTTCCTTACTGTCATAAGGTGCCAGGTTTTTTGCCCATCTGAAACCAATCGGTTGATACCACAGTTCGACTTCGATATACAATGGCCCGGTAACTTTGCCCACGTCCACGATATAAGTAATGCTGTCCTTGCCTCCCGTAAAGTCACCATCCTTTCCCGCTCTGCCGTGTACGGCTATATCCTCTTCAGCAGTTGACTTATCGAACCCATCCGGTAGGATTCTGTTATCCTTGATAAACCTAACGGCTGTAAGCAAGCCTGTTGTTACCTCATCCCCGGGTCCTGCCATTATACTTTCGTAAATTTGTACCTGGTCCGGACTGTCAATCTGGGAATAATGCTGCTCAAACTTACCGGGATTATCATCATTATCATTTCCGACAATGGAACCATCCGGCCTTAGAGAACCTGATTCAAATAAAATATCCCCTGACTCATTTTTCACGGTGAAATGAATCCAGGTACGCCGTGACGGATAAGCCGTAGGTAATTTATGACCCGCAAGATTGTCAACGGATAAATACACCAACAGTTTATTATTAACCAATTGCAGGGTATCGATTTCAAGGCGGGCAGCCTCATTCTGTAGATGTTCAATAGTCCTTAAAACACCATTTTCCATTTCTCTGGGTAGAGCTTGAACCCCCAGGTCATTTCTGTACCGATTAAGCATTTTCATCATGAAAAAATTTCCACCGAGAAATGTATGCCTCGAAACCTGTTTCCTTGGTTGCCCCATGACCGAAGATATGGACACTTCCTCCTTTACCGTAGGCATGTGGCATGACTGGCAACTTTGATTATCTTTGAAACTGCTATGGCGCCATTCGAGGTAAGGCACCTGTTCAGGTAATTCTCCGATCACTTCTCCATCCGGGCCCAGCGACTCTGTTATCAGGGTATGGCAGGTTGCACACAGTTCAGATGACTGAATATGCTTGGATTCAGCCTGTAAAAATCCCGAGGAGGAATGCATGATATTCGAAAGGCCGGGATCTACGGCATAAGGTCCATAAACTTCTCGCTGCCCCATCGGCTTCAAGCTGTCAATTACAAATCGGCCCACAAAACTCTCATAACTTCCCAGCTTTTCTTGTGTTATCTGATGACAACTTGTGCACGAGACCCCGTCAGCAGCTAATAAATCATTGCGATTAACGGCTCGATTAACCGGTAAATGGGCAAAAATCTTTGCTTTTTGCCCATTGTACTTTGCTTCATAGTGTGACATGGGCATATGGCAAGTAGAACATTCATTTTCAATATGAGCTTGAGATTCAGGATGGTCGGTCACTTCACGGCGGACTGCCGCATGCCAATAGGGATCTCGCGCCGAATTGGCCATCATGGTTGTTCGCCAATCAATTCCAATGGAAACATCTTCTCCCCCCGATGTAATCAACCCATTATGACAACTCATGCATGCATCAGACGTTTGAAACAGTTGGTGATAAGAGCCGACTGTTGTGTTTGGGTTCATCCCGGGAGTTGACATACTTCCTATAAAAAGAACGATCGCCGGAAATGCTAACAGAAGTAATAATCTTTTTACCATAAGAATCCTCGCATCATCATTAGCTGAATCAGTAAACTTACCATCCCTCGAATAATCCCCCGTCAAACCAGTCCCAGAGAAAATATACCATGAGTTGGGTATCCCGTGACGGATCATCCAAAGGCATCCTAACCCCGACATTCAGCATAATATTTTGTCGTTTATTAAGCGTTACCTGCATTTGTGGTACTATATCCCACTGGGTCTGTGCGCCGGATTCCAACTCCCGAGCCCCCAGAAACTCAACCATGGGCGACCACGTACGTCCCCACGCTCCCTGACTTATACTGCTGCCGATAAGCCCTCGCCAAAAGGCCTCCTCAGTTGCTTTATCTCTTAAAAGCGGCAACTCCATACCTCCCTGGAACTGAACAAAACTGTTCGCAGGCAGTATCTGCCCAAATGAAAGAAAAGGTTCAATGATCGTGGTACCTTTACCAAAGCCTGTCAGCCGGTCTCCGGTAGGCAAGATCACTTCCCCGGTGACGCTGAATATGGTACCACTGCTGAAATTATGATATAAAGCGCGTTTAAAGCCTAGTGCCAAATCTCCCAGTTGGCCTCCATTCCAGTTTCCGCCGGGATCCTGTCGGAAACCAAAAGGCACTACTAATTCAAACTGGTTACGGGCACCAATACGTTTTTCATAAACAATTTTATTCATCACACTTCCTTCACCTTCAACATCGATAGAAGAACTCACTACAGCCTCATCTTCCGGGTATGCTTTTTCCGTTACAAGTGCTCTGGGTAAATTCAAATCGCCCCTCGGCCAGTCATCATCTGTACAGAAAGTGCGTATGTGTTCTATGACGGCTTCCAACTCTTCTTCACTTAGGGTTTCACCAAAAGCGGGCATGTCTTTGGCAAAGCCCCGTACGGGCCCTCCCTGGTGCGCAATGGCAATCCAATCCGCATCAGGCTCTCGTGTGGCAAAATTACAATCCGAAAGGTCAGGAAGCGGTGTAGCAAACCCCAATTGACTTTGGGATACGCCTCTTCCTCTAATCCCATGACATGCAGAACAAGCCTTCCGATACAGGAACTCACCCCTATTCGGTTCAGTAATTGTTGTATCAGCACCCGTGTTCACAGAAAAAGAATGGGTAACGGTCGTTTGGTTTACTGCCGCAATAAGAAAAATACCAATTATCAATAAGATTGGCCCAAAGGTATATACTCTACTATCTCTCATGATCAATGAACACGTTAAATAATAACTTTAAAGAATACTAAAGCTTATTCTTATTGAATAGTAATAGGTTATCACCAACCGCATTGTAGGATTTTCCCTAATCCTACCCATTACTGCCGACTTAAATCGGCCATCAGAAACATGCCTTTGCAAAAAAGGCATGGAATAAATAATGTATCTGTTTGTCATTTTTCACTCATATCCATTTAAAATTAGCATAAATGAAGATAGACACCAGGTTATTGATGATATCCAGCGCTATCTTAATGGGCATGGCCGGATTTGCATTCACTTTTTTCCCGGGGGAGATACTAACCTATTTAGGATTTCCGGCCTTCGAAATGGGAAGAATGTTTTTACAGATCACCGGTGCTTTGTATTGGGGATTCTCCATTTTGAATTGGACAGCCCGAGCTATAATAATCGGAGGGATTTACAGCCGCCCCGTAGCCTTGGGAAATTTTCTTCACTTTACGGTAGTAACAATCATGTTACTAAAAATGATAGCCGGGGATCATACTTCGCCCATTATACTAATCGGCGGATTATTTTATGGTCTGTTTGCCATCTCTTTCGGGCTCGTGCTTTTTAGACACCCGGAACAAGCTGATTCATTCTCTGCAGACCGTAACTGAAGATAGCGCTGTATATTAATGGCGTTACGTCACTCTTCCGTTGTATCTCCTGCCACCCAGTGCCGCTATTTTTGTAAGTCTACCCATTACATCAATCTCAGTACAACGCCTATTGTACCAGGAATCACAAAATCATAATTAGACTAAAAGCATTAATCTTATGGTCTTATTATGATTGACCCAGAACAAATCAAAACACCGTTTAGCGACAAGGATCTGAAATATTTCAAGAAATTGTTGCTGAAAAACAGGATTGAAGCCCAGGAAAAGCTTGATAAACTATGGGGTGCTCAAGTGAACCTGGAAGAAGCCGATGATGCCGATATCTCCTCAATAACACATCATCTTGGAGATTTTGCGTCTGATGTGCAAGAAGAAGAAATGAATTACCAACTCATTGAACGACTGAGAGAATATATATTGCATATCAATGAAGCACTGGAACGCATTGAGAAAAAGACCTACGGCATTTGCCTGGCCACAGGAAAACCCATAGCCAGGGGAAGGCTCGAAGCCGTACCGCATACAAGGTACAGTATTGAGGCCAAAAACAAAGGATTAGCAGAAGACACATAACCATGAAGAATCACCCATATGAACAGGATCCCGACCCGGTATTTCATGAACGTATTCATGTTCTGTCGGAACGAGGTTATCGCGGCTTTAAAATCACCAACAAACAACAGCATTGGGATGGCCTTAAAGTGACCGCATCGAACAATGCCGGTAAAATAGTAACCTCTGCAGGGAATACGGAACAGGAGGCCCTGAAGAAGCTGATCGACCAGATTGATTTGATTTTGGATCGGTGAAAGTGAAATTGGAGAGTGATTATGTTTATCAATAGAGAAGACGCAGGCAAAAAACTTGGTAAAGCACTTGATAAATATAAGTCAATGAATCCGATAATCCTGGCTATTCCGAGGGGGGGCATTGAAGTTGGTTTTTATGCCGCCAAACGGCTGGATTGTGATTTTGAACCAATCGTTATCCGCAAACTAGGATATCCCCAGCAACCTGAAGCAGCATTTGGAGCCGTAGCTGAGGATGGGAGCCTATACCTTGATCCCTGGTCAAATCAGTATTTGAGCAAGGAAATAATTGAGCGAGTAATTGGTGAAGAAAAGGAAGAAATACAAAGGCGAATCAAAGCGTACAGACAAGGGCGCCGCCTACCCGACCTAAAAGACCGAGTAGTCATCTTAGTCGACGACGGTATTGCTTCTGGCGCTACAATATTTGCAGCATTGACGATGTGTCGCAAACATGAGCCTGAAAAACTTATTATTGCGGCCCCTGTATCCGGAAAAACGCGGCTCACCAAACTCAGCGCGAAAGCGGATGAACTGGTCATACTCGAAAAAAGAGAACATTTTTTTGCCGTCTCCGAAGGTTACCGTGAATTCACCAATCTTTCGGATAGCCAAGTCCTTGAATTACTGAAACAGTGGCAACAATATTCAAAAAAAGGCGTCCCCCCTGAACAGTAAGCATTTACCCCACACCCTTCTTATACCGGTACTTACAGGTAATAACAAAATTTAGCTCTCACCTATATTTTCAAAATCAGGCTACCCTGCATTATCCTTTAATAAAATGAGGAAAAGTATCATGGCTCATAAAAAATTACTTTTTCAAACCGCCGCACGTGAAAAAATCCTAAGGGGGGCGACAGTCCTTTTTGACGCCATACGATTTACCCTGGGACCCAAGTCAAAATCCGTTTTGATCGAAAAAAAATGGGCCAAACCACTGGTTTGCAATGACGGGGTAACTATAGCAAAAGAAATAACCTTAAGAGATCCCGAGGAAAATCTTGGTGCACAGGTACTTAAAGAAGCTGCAGAACGGACCGGCGACTTAGTGGGTGATGGCACATCTACGTCAACCGTTTTGGCATATACCATCTTTTCTGAAGGTTTAAAAAACGTTGCTGCACGTGCCAGTTCAATAGAACTCAAACGGGGACTGGATCGGGGCCTGAAAGTAGCTGTGGAAGCGCTCAAAGAAATTTCACGCCCGGTAAAATCCCATAAAGAAAAAGTGCAGGTCGCCACCATCTCAGCTCATAATGACGCGACGATTGGGGAACTGGTTGCAGAAGCCATTGATAAGGTAGGCTCAGAGGGGGTTATAACGGTTGAGGAGGCCAAAGGAACTGAAACAATAGTTGAGATCGTCGAAGGAATGCAATTTGACCGGGGATATCTCTCCCCTTATTTCGTTACTGACAGTCAGAAAATGCAGGTGGAAATCGAAAACCCCTCCATCCTTCTTTACGATAAAAAAATAAGCTCACTAAACGACTTACTTCCTCTGCTGGAACAAGCAGCCAAACAACAGGTAAGTCTTGTTGTAATAGCAGAAGACGTTGATGGTGAAGCCCTTGCCAGCCTGGTAGTTAATAAACTTAGGGGCGTTTTATCGTGCGTCGCTGTCAAAGCACCCGGTTTTGGAGACCGTAGAACCGCCATACTGGAGGATATTGCCCTTTTAACAGGTGGTCAATTGGTCTCAGAAGAAATGGGAATGAAACTGGAAAACGTAACCATCGAATCACTGGGTAAGGCTCAGCGCCTTATTGTGGATAAGGATACAACCACTATCATTGGTGGAGCAGGTGACAAAGAGGTCATTGATGGCCGTTGCAATGAGATTCGCATTCAAATGGAAAGGTCAACCTCCGACTATGATAAAGAGAAGCTTCAGGAAAGACTGGCCAAGTTGTCAGGAGGCGTCGGGGTCATCCACGTTGGAGCCCCTTCAGAAACTGAACTTAAAAGCCGTAAAGAGGCTTTTGAAGATGCCATCAGCGCCACCAAAGCTGCTATAGAAGAAGGGATCGTCCCGGGTGCCGGCCTGGCCCTGCTGAGAACCATATCTGCTGTCACAGAAGAGGCTGTTCGTGCCGAAGGGGATGAAAAAACAGGTATTATGATCTTGCGAAGGGCCCTGGAAACCCCTGCCCGTCAAATAGCAGAAAATTCAGGCGCGGATGACGGCGTGGTCGTAGATAGAATGCTTGCCGGAGATGGTAACATCGGTTTTGACGCCTCGGTCAATCAATTCGTCGACCTTTTAAAAGCGGGAATCATTGACCCCACCAAAGTCGTGCGCATTGCCTTGGAAAATGCCGTTTCGGTGGCCGGTATATTACTTCTGACTGAAGCAACCATGACAGAAGTAGAAGAAAAGAAAATCCCGGTTCGGGAAAACGGTGCCCTTGAAGAGGAAGCCATGGAGTATTGATTGCTAAAAAGTATTTGCCGTAAACTTTTAAGAGGATAGTCATACCTTCACCATTTTTTTCTTGCCTCTCTTGCGGTCGCGGAATTTAACAATCTCACCCCAGCTCATGGTATTTAAAACATTTTCCGAGATGCACCATGCCCTCCGGGCAATAGCGACACCAAGCTTCATATAATCAAAACTCATTAAGTCGTGGCTATCCGTACCGATGACCAACATGGCTCCCTCTTGCTGTGCCATACGGGCCCAGGAATCATTGAGGTCCATCCGCTGCGGTTGGGCATTAATCTCAAGCGCTGTTCCTGTCTTTATAGCTTTTTGAATAACAAGTTTTAAATCGACCGGGTATTCCTTTCGTTTACCGATCAGTCGACCGGTGGGATGGCTTATCGCATTTACATATGGATTTTCACACGCTTTAAGTATTCGCTGGGTATTATCCTCATTAAAACGGCTGTGAACAGAAGCAGTAACCCAGTCCAACTTAGATAAAAGTCCGTCATCAAAATCAAGCGAACCATCAGGCAGGATATCAACTTCTATCCCCGCTTTTATGAAATTGACTCCAAGCTTTTTGTTGGCGGCATCGATCTCTTCACGCTGCTTAATCACCTCCTCCTCGGTCAAACCACCGGCAATACGGGAGGTCTTGGAATGATCAGTAAGAATCAAATACTCATAAGGATAGTTTTCTTTTACATATTCGGACAACTCCTCAATACGATTCAGGCCATCCGACCAGTCGGAATGCATATGAAAATCACCCTTAATTTCTTTGCGTTCAATCAGTCTTGGTATATTGTTATGCGCGGCTAATTCAATTTCTCCTTCATTTTCACGCATCTCGGGAGGGATCCAACTTAGGCCCAATTGTTTATACATACCCGCTTCGGTTTCGCCCGTAATCTTCTTATTACCGTCAATATCATATAGCCCATATTCGTTGATCTTATATCCCTTTTCTTTCGCAATCTTACGTAAATGTATGTTATGATCCTTTGAACCCGTAAAATACAACAGCGCTGCACCCCATTGATTTTCATTTACCAGGCGCAAATCAACCTGCCGGTTCTTCTGTTCAATTACTATGCTGGCTTTTGTGTTACCTCTTGCCAGCACTTTTTTAACGCCGGGCAATGAAGTAAAGAAGTTAAGTACCTTATCCCGGTCACCCTTACCGGCGGTTGCCAAAATATCTATATCTCCGATCGTCTCTTTCATACGTCGAATACTGCCGGCAAATTCCAACTTTCGGATTTCTTTGCACTCAGACAGTGATGCTTGCAACTCCTCCACAATCTCAAGGGCCTCTGCCAACAAAATACGCTTTGCTGACTTCCGAGCCTGCATAAGCCCCTGCCGAAGATTCTCGACGGTCTTCTGCCCAAAGCCTTTGAGCTCTTCCACCTCCCCGCTATCCAGGGCATCCAGCAAATCCTCCCGTGTATCGATGTGTAATTCCGAATGAAGCTTTTTCAAGGTCTCAGGCCCCATCCCCGGGATTTTTAAGAGCTCTACAAGATCTATGGGAATTTCTTTTTTCAACTCGTCATACTTTTTAATCTTACCGGTTTTAACATATTCACGGATCTTTGCTGCAATTCCCTCTCCAATGCCCTTAATGTCTTCCAGCTTGTCGTCTCCCATAAAATCGCGGATATCTTCGGTCAAATGATCCAATATACGCGCCGCGTTTTGGTAGGCAATAACGCGAAAACGATCTTTAGACCCATGAAAGCTGTAAATTGCCGCCATGTCATCAAATATCCTTGCCAATTCTTTGTTGATTTTATACATCTCTTTCTATCCAAATTAGTCAGTAGTTAATAGGCGACTTAAAAACCATAAACTCATTGATATTCGTCAAATCGATGGCTCCAAGCAGTCTCCCGTTTTCAATGACCGGGAAAAATGTTTTTTTACTTGAGTGTACCTTTCGATAGATATCTGCTAAGTCATCTGAAGCAGTCACGCTGTCAAAATCTTTAACCATGACATCCCTAACCCGTTGCCCGTTGTTTCGATGGCGCATCGATGACATCAAATCAGAATTGTACACAATCCCTACGGCCCGATGACCATCAGTAACAACAAAATCTTTTTCTGCTCCATCCAAGATGGTATCAATAACATTATCCAATGAGTCTTCCGGATTTAGCAGGGTTATGTTTGTCATCATTGCGTCTCTCACTTTATGCCCCCTTAGTAAGCTTAGCTGCTGTATAAGAATATTCTCACCCTGGGCCCCGAAAAATATGAAAACACCTATCAAAGCCAGAAATGGATTGTACAATAGTCCAAAGAAGAAAAATAAAAGCGCAACAAACTGCCCAAGCCGGGCTGCAACCTGGGTAGCACGCACACGTCCCATTCTCATCGCTAACAGAGCACGTAAGATCCGTCCACCATCCATGGGGAATGCAGGAATGAAGTTAAAAGCAGCAAGCACAATGTTGGCATAGAATAAGAGAAAGAGAAAATTTCGGGATGATATTTCGCTAAAAAATTCCTGTATTTGTTGTTGATTAAGTCCCTGGAAGAAGTCAAATGGGATTACGATATACAAAAGCAAAGCGATAATAAGGTTTACCGCCGGACCAGCCAGCGTTATAAACAATTCCTGCTTTGGATCATCCGGCATCTCTTCCAAGCTGGCGACTCCGCCGATGGGCAGAAGGGTAATCTTTTGGGTTTGGATATTAAACCGTTGCGCAGTAAGCGCATGACCAAGTTCATGTAAGACAACGCAACCAAACAACACAACTACAAAGATAATATTCCAGAATATACCTGCTGTGCTTGTGCCGCTTAATACGCCGACAAATAAAACCCACACGATCAACAAAAAAAATGACCAGTGCACCTGAACTTTAATGCCTGCAACTTTTCCGAGAAGTAATGATCCTTTCATAAAACTGGTACCTGTTTTCATACCTGCTTTACAAATAATACATGCTTTATCACTTAAAACAGGTATGATCAGTTCTTGGATTTATGTAGTACAGCTTATGATTTTCCTGTAGTATGTGCCCTTATCTTTATCAATAACAATTATTTAATTTTTTTTTGAAGTTTTATAGCGATTTTCCTTAAAATTGATATATCAACCTATCACAACTACAAGAGAGTGCAGGTTAGGAGGAGCAAATATGATATTTACAAAAAATGCACAGTTCGATGACCAGAAAGTTCACCTAGTGAAGAATTTACTGGAAAAACTAATCGGTAAACCCAAAGACTATTGTCAAAATAAAGTAAAGACATTTGGGTTTGAGTTTCTGGACAATTGGGATGACAAAGTTGGATTTGTGAAAGAAGATGACAAGGAAGAATTGATTTTGAGCCTCCAATTTCGAGAAGATGGGTGTTACTTTTATCAGCTCATTATTAAAAACTCTAACGAAAGTTGGATAGAGAGTCGAATTCTGGATTATAACAGAGTACGACGAAACGGTATTATAAACATAAATAACGGCAATATTACTAGTTGAATCCCTGCCCTGCCCCACGATGATAAAACAGTTTTTTTATAATCTCAGTGGCAATTACATACAAAATGCTGATAATAATAATGACCGTTATTAGAGAAAGAGGAAGAGGGATAAAGCCGGTGACGGATTGCATGGGAACGTAAGGCAAAACGAAGGAAAAAAGTAATACTGCCAATGCATTGACGACCAACATTCGGGCAGGTTTGGAATGAAAGAACCACCTCTTTGTCCGGATCACAAAGATAATTAGCACTTCTGTAAACAATGATTCAATAAACCAGGCTGTACGGAATTCTTCGGGCGATACCTGCAAAAGTAAAAGCAAAACACCAAATGTTAAAAAATCAAATAGTGTGCTCACCAGGCCGAAGATAATCATGAAATTTCGAATGAATCGAACCTTCCACTTTGGAGGCAACAGAATAAATTCTTCATCCACAACGTCGTTGGCAAGTGACATTCCGGGAAGATCTGAAAGCAGGTTATTGAGTAAAATCTGTTTTGCAAGCAATGGTAAGAAAGGCAAAAATGCTGAAGCTGCAGCCATGCTTACCATATTTCCGAAATTGGCACTCGACGTAGTGAGGATATATTTCAACGTATTTACGAAGGTGATTCGCCCCTCTCGAATCGTATCATATAACATCCCTAAATCGTGTTTCATGAGTACGAGATCGGCTGAATCTTTGGCTACGTCCACTGCCGAATCCACCGAGATACCCACATCTGCTTCATACAGAGCCATAGCGTCATTAATCCCATCTCCAAGGTAACCTACCACATAGCCCGCCCTTTTAAGCGCCCGGATAATACGTTCTTTCTGCTGGGGATCCAGTTCAACAAAAAGATCTGTTTTATGTACCCGCTGTAGCAGCGCCTCTTCACGTATCTGTTGAAGAACCTCACCGGTTATCATTCTCTCATTTGAAAGCCCCACCTGTTTTGCAACGTGCTGGCTCACATATCGGTTGTCTCCGGTTAAAATTTTAAGTTGTACTCCCAACTTGCCCAGATCCTCCAGCACTGAACTCACCTGCTCTTTGGGAGCGTCATAAAACAATAAAAAACCGCAGAATAAAAAATTGTATTCATCGGCTTTGGATAAGGCCTTATGGTCCTTGGCAAGCTTTTTTTTAGCAACTCCCAGTACGCGGTACCCTTCTTTACTCCATTCTTTGTATTTGTTAGTAAGTAATTGTTTCCTTTCGTTTGTAAGAAGTAAAGTGTCATTCTCTCCTTCTACCGACGAACAAATAGCCAGAACCTGTTTAAAAGCTCCTTTTGAAATTAGCTCAATAACATTTGGATTTTGGGAATCTATTATAGCAACAGTAAGGCGCTTTCGTATAAAATCATAGGGAATTTCTCCCGTTTTGGTTACAGAAGAAAAATCATTTGCAATCTCTTTAGCCTTTTGGACCAAGGCATCATCCAATGGATTTTTAAGTCCTTGTTGAAAAGTTGAATTAAGACATGCCAGCCGCTCAACACTTGCAGATTCATTACCTTCACTGTCTACCGACCGGTCGAGCTTTATTACTCCTTCGGTTAGTGTGCCGGTCTTATCAGTACAAAACACATCCATACTTCCGAAGGTCTCAATGGCATTCAACTTCTTGACCACAATGCCATGTTCAGCCATGCGATGAGCTCCATGTGAGAGTGTGATTGTGATAATTGCCGGCAGCAATTCCGGGGTCATCCCCACAGCTAAAGCAATAGCAAAAAGCAGGGATTCAAAGGTCGGTTTTTTATCAATGATATTGATGGAAAAGACCAGAACAACCAAGACGAGTATAATCTGTGTCAACAGATATGAAAACTGACGTATTCCCCTCTCAAAATCGTTTTCCGGCATTTCCAGTTGCAACTCGCTTGCAATACGTCCAACCTGCGAACGCGGCCCCGTCTCAGTTAAAAAAATCTTAGCTGTTCCGCTGCGAACTGATGTACCCATAAATACTGAATTAACAGCACGCTGTATAGGATCTTTTTCGTCTACGATGCCCACTTTTTTTTCAACCGGGAAAGATTCGCCCGTCAGAGTCGCCTCACTTACAAAAAGATCTGTTGATTCCAGGATACGTCCGTCTGCTGGTATGAGGCTGCCAGCGGACAATAAGACAACATCACCGGGCACAAGTTCCGTTGAAGGTATTTCTACCGCCAATCCATCTCTTATTACTGTCGAATTAATACAGATCAAAGCCTTAAGCTTCTCAACAGCTTGCTTTGCACTGTGCTCCTGGCGAAAACTGATATAAGTGCTTACAAACACAATACCAAGGATAATAACTGCCTCAAACCAATCATACATTAGTGCTGAAATGAGGGCGGCGATAATAAGAACAATCAGCAGTGGACTCTTAAACTGTTTAAGAAATAGTTTTACAACTGAAATGTGAGGTTTTTGAACAATTTCATTCCTCCCGTATTTTTGAATCCGCTGTTTAGCCTCTATATCACTTAAACCCCTTGGATTCGATTCGTACAGCCGGTAAAGTTCCTCAAACGACAAACTCCAAAACGGTCTCTTCCCCTCTTTGATATGTTTTGAGTATTTCAATATTGCAACCTGTCAATCTCCCAATGTTTTATACTCAGGTAAAATACAGAGACCGTAATTAATCAAAAAATCTATTATTACGTCAAAACTACCTACCCTCTCAATAGTATTTTCCGAAATTGACCCAATATAAAAGGTATCAGACTTATACTTCCCACTGTCAACCAACCCTGGAAATCCGGGCGGGAGATCTGAAGCACACTTGCTATGCCCGGCACATAAACAGCTATCATCAGCAACCCTATACACAATAAAATAGCAACCCAGATATAAGGGTTCCGGTTGATATTGTTATCAATAAAATGGGATTTGTCACTCCGCATATTAAATACATGCCAGATCTGTGCAAAAGCCAACGTCAGGAACGAGATTGTAACGGCATCTCCGGGTGGTAAACGCAGGTAATCCAATGCTACAAATAACGCTCCCAAAACAGAAAGAGTAATTATAAACCCATAAATGGCTACCCCCATCCATTGCGGGTTACCCAAAAGAGGCTGATCCGGTTCTCTGGGAGGCTGCAGCATGATTCCTTTTTCTCCTTCCCCTACTCCCAGTGCCAACGCCGGAAAAACATCCGTCACCAAATTAAGGAAAAGGATTTGAAGGGGAAGGATGGGTAAAGGAGTCCCCAGTATGGAGGCTAATCCAACAACCATCACTTCGCTGACGTTACAAGACATCAGGTAATAGATAAATCGTCGAATATTGCCAAAGATAATACGTCCCTGCTCTATAGCCTTGACAATGGTAGAAAAAGCATCATCAGTTAGAACCATATCCGCTGCTTCCCGGGCTACCTGTGTGCCTCGCTGCCCCATGGCTATTCCGATATCAGCCTTCTTTAGTGCCGGGGCATCGTTAACCCCATCACCGGTCATGGCGACTATTTGCCCGTTTTTTTGGTAAAATTCAATCAGGTCAAGTTTCTGGCGGGGATTAATACGTGCAAAAATAGAGGCTCTCAACACATGCTGAGATTTATTTAGAGAAGCCTCAAGATCGGGATTGCCGGGTAAATCCGCACCATGAATAACACCTGCCTCCCTATCGTCATAAATTCCTAATTCCCGTGCTATATACTTGGCAGTAGCTACTTGATCACCGGTAATCATGACCACTCGTATACCGGCTTTTCGACAATCTTCGATAGCGGGTCTAACATCCTTTCTTGGCGGATCTGACATAGCGGCCAACCCTACAAATGAAAGATCCGTATATGGATTTCCCTTCGTGTCACTAACTGATTTAACGGCAAGAGCGATCATACGAAGTCCTTGGGAAGCAAGCTTCTCGTTGAGTTGTTCCCAATCCGTCCGCTGTTGATCATCCAGTGCTCGGCTTCGGCCACTGACTATAACAGAATCACATTTTTTTAAAACTGAACCGGGAGCTCCCTTCACGTTGACCCGGAAGCTCCCTTCCCCCACTTGGTTCCAGGTTGCCATCATTTTGACATCTGCATCAAATGCCTCTTCCCGTGCCTCCGGATATTGCTGTATAAGTTCACTAAACTCAATGCCGCCTTTTCGTGCTGCATTCAGCAGAGCGACCTCCAGGGGATCGCCTGTCCCGCCGTCCCCTTGATCAAAAAGAGCTGCATTGTTGCACAGGGTTCCAACTTCCAGGGCCAGACGTAGATCTTCATCGTCTGCTGTGCGAACTTGTCTGCCATTCATGGAAAAGGCGTGTTCCCCGTCCCCGACTTTAATTTCCTTTTGGGGAAGATAAAAATGTGTAATCGTCATCCTATTTTCGGTGAGAGTACCCGTTTTATCCGTACAAATAATACCAGTTGCACCCAGCGTCTCAACGGAAGATAAGCGGTTAATGAGCGCATTTTTCCCCGCCATTATTTGAAGCCCTTTTGCCAGGGCTATTGTAGCAACGATAGGCAATCCCTCAGGTATTGCAGCCACCGCCAAAGCAATACCCGTTTCGACCATAAGGTAGAGGTTTTTTCCAGCTACTATTCCTGAAACAGCAACAAATATTGCAATTAATAATGTTATGGCTATCAATCGATAACCAAGTTTAGTTAAACGTTTTTCTAGAGGTGTCTGTTCTTCCCGGGCTTCTTCCACAAGTGAAGAAATCTGGCCCAGTTCCGTCCGTAAACCCGTACTTACAACTACGCCCTCCCCGGCTCCTCTCGTTACGGAAGTGCCTTTATACAGCATATCAGATCGTTCGGCCAGGATGGTATCCTCGGCCAGGGCCTCAATATGTTTTTCCACCGGCAGGCTTTCGCCCGTCAAAGGGGATTCGTCTGCCTGCATTTTTGAGCTTTCGATAATCCTAAGGTCGGCCGTGATTATGTCTCCTCCCTCAACAATGACAACGTCACCGGGAACCAGTTCTTCGGCATCAACCTCCTTAACCGTGCCTTCTCTCCTTACCCGCGTTTTAACTTTACCAAGTTTAAAGAGGGCTTCCATCGAACGTACCGCCCGCAACTCTGTAAAGAAACCGATGAAACTATTGATTAAGATTACAACGGCAATAGCCCATCCATCAATATGTTCCCCGAGCCAAAAAGCAAAGAATGCCGCTATTATCAGTAGAAGGATTATAATGCTCTTAAACTGATCAATGAATATCGAGAGGAAGCTTCTCTTTTTGTGCTCTTTCAGCTGGTTCCGACCATATTCCTGAAGACGCTGATGCACTTCTCTATTTGTCAACCCTTGATCGGCATCCGACTTTATAAGATCCACCACCTCTTCCGCTTCAAGAGCCCACGGATGGGGTAAATCGGTCGCACTATTACTTTCTTTATTCATATACCCCTTTATGAATGTTGAAAAGCTCTCTTGATATATTTTTATCTGATATTCTTAGTAACAGCCCGCATAAGCTTTTTATAAATCAAAAATATCCCCCATTACCGTGCCTTTATTTACCGACTGGGTACCAACAGCGGTTTTTTGGGTGCGTTGCATTATTTCATTAGCCAGTTCTTCGGGCGGGTAATACTCTCTTGTCAACCCATCCCTTATAACAGAAAGGGGAAGCTCTGGAGCTATTGCTGTTCGGGGATGCTGTACAATAACTTGTCCGCCGCCTCGCTTAATCTCTTCTGCCCCGGCTAATCCATCTTGACCGCAACCGCTCATTAGGATGCCGAGTGTATGTTTGCCGTATACATGAACCGCTGAACGGAAGAGAATATCTATGGACGGCCGCATATTGTTTTCGCGAAGGCCTCGGTGGGTATTCAAAACATTCTGGTACCCTGCTTGACTAATTTCACAGTGATAGCCTCCGGGAGCAACCCATACGTCACCAGCTTCCAGAGCAACACCATTTGTAGCTTCCCTTACCATCAGGGAAGAATTGGCATCTAGCTTTTCAGCCAATATTTTTGTGAAGGTTCTGGGAAGGTGCTGAACGATAATGATAGGTACCCCCAGATCTTGCGGCAAATCTGACAACAATGTAAAGAGGCTTTTGACCCCACCTGTACAGCCGCCAATAACAACCACATCAGCCGGCTCACAGGCTTCCGGTTCTTCTGTTAAATGCTCAAACATTTTCTGGGGATGAATGAGTGATTGTAAAAAATCTTCATCTATATTTTGGCGTTCATGTATTTTGCTGGCGACCCTTATCAGAGGTTCAAGTCTTTTTCGAAGATGACGTTCAGCAAACAAAATTAAATTCTTGTGCATAGGCTTGGTTACAAAATCCACCGCTCCGTACCGCAATGCGGTAATAACAGCTTCGCCACCTTCGGGACTTCGGGGACTGATGACAACTACAGGCAGGGCAGGAAACTTTTTACGAAAATTACCTAATAGAGTCAATCCCCGGGATTCCATGTTGTCAATGCTTAAGAGAACGACATCCGGTTCTTCACGGCCAATTACCTCCTCAATATCGGCTGAATCGTCGGTTACCCATGTTGTATCCAGGTAATCATATTTATTTAAAATACTAGTTACAGCTCTGCGAACGAGGATATTATTATCAATAATCAGAACTTTGATATTACGATTCATATAACTCTCCAATTTAAAACTTAACGTTCTCTCTGGATATTGAATGTCCCCGTCAAGCACCAACTAGTATATATAAAGCATCCCTACAAAACTGTACGTTCATCTATTCTATCTATGTAAGAGTTACTACTACATATTTACAATTAGAACACACTTATAGGAACTAATGACTACCAACTATTATTTTGATTTTATGAGATTTCCCGTCTCTTTCCATCATCATTTTTACAGTTCCTTTTTTTACAACGATTTCTTTTCCATCCAAGGTTGCAGAGAGTGTGCCTTCCGATCGTTTTTGGGGATTTAAAACCTCAACATAATATTCCGTCTTGCCATCCAGCTCCCTGACGGCCATGCTATATCTCTTCCATTCTTTATAGATGAGGGGGGAAATTTGTAGCATATTATTTTTTTGAATATTTAATCCTAAAACAGATTCGATAATTACACGATACATCCAACCCGCCGATCCAGTGTACCAGGTCCATCCACCCACCCCTGTAAGCGGGTTCTCCCCGTAAATATCAGCTGCTACTGCATAGGGCTCAACCAGGTAATGCTCAGCGTCGGCCTTTTCCAAAGCATGGTTTACCGGCAGAAGCATTTTTATGAGCTGCACCGCTCTTTCTCTGTTTCCCTTTTCGGCAAAGGCCTTAACCAGCCAGAGTGCAGCATGTGTATATTGCCCGCCATTCTCCCGGACCCCCGGGATATACCCTTTGATATATCCCGGATTTTGCTCTGTCTTATCAAAAGCCGGGGTTAATAGCCGTATGATGCCGTCAGTTTCTGAAACCAAAAGCTCATCCGCAGAGGACAATGCTTTCTTCGCTTTATCCGGCGTAGCCACCCCTGAAATGACCGACCAGGCTTGGGCAATCCCATCAATACGACATTCCATATTTTCCGATGATCCGATTGGTGTCCCATCGTCATAAAATGCACGACGATACCATTGACCATCCCACCCCTCTTTATTAAGATGCGTCTTCAAATTTTTCCGATAAGCCTGGTATTTTTCAACCCTCGCATCATCATTGCGTTTTTTACACACAGGTATCATTTTTCCTAAAATATCATATAAGAAAAACCCAAGCCAGACACTCTCACCTTTGCCCCCGGTTCCAATATTATTCATCCCGTCGTTCCAGTCCCCCGATCCGATTAGCGGCAATCCATGAATACCACTTGTAAGGGACCTGTCAATTGCACGACAACAATGTTCATATAGCGTAGCGCTTTCCGATGATACTTCTGGGATTAAATATGCTTCGTGTTCATCATCTTGCAACTGTCGGGCTTTTAAAAATCTAATATTTTCATCAAGGATATCCTCGTCACCTGTGTGATTGATATAAAAAGCCGTGACATAAGGCAACCATAACAAATCATCGGAAATACGGGATCTGATTCCCCTATCTGTGGGTGGATGCCACCAATGTAAAACATCCCCTTCTAAGAACTGATGTCCCGCATGTAGCAGGATCTGGCTTCGGCTGAGATCGGGATCCAGGTAACAGGCAGCAGCAGCATCCTGAAGCTGATCTCGGAATCCAAAAGCTCCACTGGCTTGATAAAATCCTGACCGAGCCCACATACGGCAGGCAATATTTTGATATTGCAACCATCCATTTGCCATAAAATTCAATTCAGGGACTGGAGATTGTACTTTAATGCGTCCCAATTTATTAGTCCAAAACTTCTTGACTTTTTCGAAGGAATCTCTAATGGTCCCTGAATCCCGGTATTTAGAAATTATCTTTCTTGCTTCCTCTTCGTTTGTTGTTTCTCCCATATAAAAAAAGAAGTCGGCAGAACCACCGGAATCCAGTTTTGCGGTAGCCTTGATAGCGGCACAAGCCTCAAAGCCAACCCCGAATCGTTGTTCAAGGTCCGTAGCATATCCCAATGCCAAGGGATTTTTCATATTCCTGTTTCTACCAATAAATTCTGCCCGATCTGCCGTATAGGATTCGGATTCCATCTCCGCATTTGTGAAGATCCCAGTAAATCCTATACGTCCCGCAAATTCATTGTTAAAATAATTACGAGCAAATATTGTTTGGTTTTCCTCATCAAAAGCAGTGGTTAGATAACGGGTACTGTCCTCCCTGAAGATTCCCAATACCCAATCCAAATAACGGAAAACAGAAAGGGTTTTTGGCATTAAATCAGTATTTACCAGTCTTAACCTGATAATTTTGATAGGATCATCTTTGTCAACCCACTTCGTGATCTCTTGTTCTATATTCAGTGTCTTACTGCGCCAAATGCTATAGCCAAAACCATGTCTAACTTCATGAAAATGACTTCCCGGTACCGGGCCCGGTGTCGGTGACCAGAATAACTGTTGATCTTCATCACGAATATAAATCACTTCACCGGGCGGGTCCGTCACAGCGTCATTTGACCATGGTGTCAGCTTATTTTCCCGGCTGTTCCTGCTCCAGGTGAAGTCGGAACCGCTTTCGGAAGTGATGAAACCAAACTGAGGATTACTGATTACATTTATCCAAGGAGCAGGGGTATGGCTTAATTTCATTTTATCATCAGAATTCCGCCCAATCCGGATGACATATTCTGTGCCGGTATGGTTAAATCCACCATAACCATTATAGAACATTAGGTCAGAGTCATCAGGAATATCAACTTCGTGACTTTCAAATAAATTTATCGGGTCATACATTCTTTCCTGCTGCCAGGCTTCAACTTCGCGCAACGTAATCTGGTCCAGTTTCGGAAGCTTTCCTTTAAGAACAACCCTGGCAACCGTATCAATCAACGTCCGGTCTTCAGCCGACAACTGATCTGAACGCAGTAAAAATACTCGCCCTTTATCCTGGTATCGGTGATGTTCCGAAGAAATCTGTACCTGTTGCATAATTGCTTCCTGTAGTTCATCTACATAGGAAGGAGGATGATCATTCATAAACACTATATCGACCCTGAGGCCTTTATGGCGCCAAAAAGCATGAGCTTTCAACAACAGAGCTACCTCTTTGATAAACTCAGTATCTTCAATGTGATAAACCAATATTGGGACATCCCCGGAAATGCCGTGCGTCCACAAATCCGATTGAAGCTTCCTGTTCTTTTGGAGTGTTCCTACGTCAGCCCTGAACCTTTCACAATTAAACAGTAAATAGCCACTCAAATTCTGGAAATAATGGGCCCGTTCCCCCGATAAACCGAGATGTTCAAGTTCTACACTGCCGTAAATGGAAGCCAGCTCGAAAACCCGGTCTGTGGCATAAGGGTTGTCATAGCGATCTGCCATGGAAATGGCCTCATCCCTTGTCTTTTCCCAACCCAATCCAAAGGTTATATTCTTCTTTTGACCGGGTTCCAATGTAACAATGCGCCGGATACTTAAAATAGGATCTCGAACATTGCCCACCATCCCACTAAGTTGAGCTCCCGGGTCCATGGCAGCCGGGCTTTCAAGCGATCTGTTCCGACCAATAAAATTACTGCGTTCTGTCTCTATTTGCAGGGCATTCTGAATATCTTCAATATCTTCACTGGCAATAGTATGTACCAACCATTGAGACTCTTCATCCTTTCCGCGAGGCCGCCGTTTTGCCAATACCGCATGATGTTCTTTGATATATTCAGTCTGAACAAAAAGGTTCGAAAAAGCAGTATGGGCCCGATCAGCCTCAAAATCATTAAGGGCTACCTCGGCAAAACTGGTAAGCTCAATTTTTCGAACACGATCCGAATAATTAGTCAGGGTGATCTTCCGCAATTCAATGTCATCTTCCGGAGAAACGCATACCTCCATAAATGATTCTATCCACTCATCTACGCGGGCATACTGCACCTTGCCGGCATGGTACCAGCTATCGTAACGGTCGGCCTGGCGTTTGACCGGCTGATGGCCAATCGACCAGTATTCTCCGCTCTCCAGATCTCTGACGTAGAAAAACTTTCCATAGGGGTCCTGAACAACATCGGAACGCCAACGGGTCAGCATGGTGTCATTGTAATATGAATAGCCCGTGCCTGTATGGGTGAGTACTGTGGAATAACGACCGTTGGATAGGATATGGGTCCTGGGCGGAGTAGCATTCAGACCATCGATACCGGCGTGGTCTACAGAAAGTTCCACTTTCTTTTCTTCAGCAGGCTCCAGCTCAACATCAATCGGCCGTGGTTCTTTTATTGGGATACCTCTCGGGATTCGTTCCTGAAGCAATAATTCACAAGCCTGAACGAGCGGATGGGAGTGAAATAAGTGTTGTATAAAATTATCCCTCAACACATTTGCTAATGCGAGCAGGCTCATGCCCTGGTGATGAGCCATATACATTTTGACGATCGCTCTCTTGTCATTGCCATTGTTATTCAGGCGCCCGGGCGTATAATCAACAGCCTCGTAAAACCCATTAGGCCCAAAGGCTCCCTCCTCCTTAAGTTTTCTCAAGTTTTTGAGCGCATCCACAGGCTGGATCATCATAGCCAGCATACCGGCATATGGAGCAACAACATAATCCTCAGCAAGTCCACGACGAAGGCCAAGCCCGGGTGCACCAAACGCACGGTATTGATAATGTAACTCCAAGCTTAAAATGTTATACCCGCTCTCAGAAAATCCCCAGGGCCTACGACGCAAATTACCGTAATCTTTTTGCCATTTAACAACCTGTTCATAGGTGTGACTAAGCAATGTTTTATCATACCGTGACATAAAAAGAAGCGGCATGAGGTATTCAAAGATCGTACCTCCCCATGATAATAAGATCTCATTTTTCTCAATACTGGTTAGCCTCCTGCTCAACCGAAACCAGTGTTCCGGCGGCACATCCCCCTTTGCAATGGCTATAAAAGAAGCAAGCCGGGCTTCACTGGCCAACAGGTCATAAGTACCTTTATCCTGCATAGCATGTTCAACGTTGAACCCAATACTGAAGAGCTCTCTTTCTGAGTTGTAGACAAGCTTGAAATCCATCTCCTCAACCATAGTGCGACAAATCGATGCAAGGTTTTCAACCTTGCGAAGCTTGCTTTCCATAGGCTTAATAGCCCTTAGAAAATTAATTTCTACATCCGAAGTACCGGAAGGTTCCGTCGTTTGCCCATTCTTTGACAGATAATCCCTGATTTCCTGGAGCTGATTGTCGATCTGAATGCATGGACGATTAAACCAGTCTTTCCATTCACCATATTTTAAATCTTCGAACTCATCCTGTAAGATACTAAGGTTTATCTCTCCCAGTTCTTTAGCTTTAGGATGCAATTTATTCAACGCATTTTGCCAGTCCGAGATATCTTCCGGAGCTTCTTTAGGCAGAACATCTTTTACATTTTCCAGTTTCTGGGTAAGCAGTTCGTGTAATTTTTTATACCCGCCCAAGTCATCCAGCTCTTTCACGAGTTCTTCCAGAACAAAGACCGTTTGGTCGAGGCCATCCCAAAATACAGGATTGAGCCAGCGTTTTTGGCCTATTTGTTGTAAGAATCTTTGTACAACAAGTAGAGAAGCCGCCAAATTTCCCGAATCAACGGTAGAAACATAGTTTGGACTTAATATGGCTCCTAGCCTGGTACTATACCAGTTATAAAAATGTCCCCGGTAACGATCCAGCATCAGCATGGCATTCAACGTATTTTCAAGCCGTTCAATCATATCGGTAAGTGTGATATAACCCATCTCGTATGCCGTAGGAATCGAAACCAGGGCTAAACCTATATTCGTTGGTGAAGTTCGTCCGACGGGACCTATATATGGATCTTC
Source organism: Balneolaceae bacterium (assembly GCA_050117475.1). Classification (GTDB taxonomy): domain Bacteria; phylum Bacteroidota; class Rhodothermia; order Balneolales; family Balneolaceae; genus Fodinibius. Next base: position 29,673 of record JASFMR010000004.1, read on the forward strand.
CTGTACATTGTCTGGAGGAAGCCACGAATGTTCCTCATTCATATACTGCTCGAAAAAGTGCCAGGTACGCCTGGCATAACCTTTTAATTCTGACAAATCTTTGGGCTTTAGTTCTTTACCATTTTTATCTGGTTCTTTTTCGAGGTAGTATGCCACATAAGGTGTCACAACCCAGCCTATACAAACCGGAATTGCAATAAATAATACAGGGTCATCATAAACAGCCACCAAAAACAAGGACAAGCCCGCCCAAAAGATGTTTGCCCACATGCTGATCCAGTAATTCCATAATGAAGTGCTTATTTGTTGCTCCACCTGAGTTGCAGTAGTCCATTCGAGAAGCTTCTTATGACTGAAGAACATCCGGTAAAGAGTCCGGAAAATGGCATCCAGAGAGATATAAGCTTGGTGCGGCAAGAACAGGAAACTGGTAACCGATTGCAACGTATTGGTCTTAAGATCAGCTCGCAGTTTTTCAAAATAAAGTTTCCATCCTACCCTTTTAGGTCTCCGGAAAACGTCGGTAGAGAAACTGGAATAAATCGGGAATGCGACAACACCGAAAACGGCAAGCGTCCAAACGATTGCAGAACCCGGCAATAAGATCCAGCCAAATAGCAAGAAAAGGAGAATGCCTACCGGATTCAAGGACCTACGCAGGTTGTCAAATATTTTCCAGCGGGATATTACGTTAATCGGATTCGATTTTTTTTGTCCATCCGGGCCGGTAACTTTGCCCCATAGCCAGGATAAAATTTGCCAATCCCCCCTGATCCACCGGTGTTGACGCTTAGAGTAACTAAGGTAGGTTGTCGGATAGTCATCAAATAATTCAATATCAGTGAGCAATGCCGATCGCAAGTATGTGCTTTCCAGCAAATCGTGTGATAATATTGCGTTCTCCGGAAAACGATCGCCAATAACCTCATCAAAGATGTGCACATCATAGATCCCTTTACCGGTATAAACTCCTTCCCCGAACAAGTCCTGGTATACATCTGAGACCGCTGTTGTATAGGGATCCAGCCCTACGTTGCCGGAGAACACCCGGGCAAATAACGTTTTGTTGGCAGATTTAGGCGGAATCGATATACGAGGCTGAAATATGCCATACCCGCGTTTTACAAAATGGTTGGATTCATCTAACTCGGGCCGGTTTAAGGGGTGTGCTGCGGCACCGATAAGAGTCTTTGCACTGCCCGGAGGCAATTTGGTATCGGCATCGAGTGTAATTACGAAATTTATGGAATGCACCCGGATCGAATTTAAAAACTGATCATTAAGTGTAATGAAGCTGTTCTCAGCTGATGGGTTAATCAAAAGCCGATTGAATTCTTCAATTTTACCGCGTTTGCGTTCCCAACCCATCCAGGCCTCTTCTCCCGGATTCCAAAGACGTTTGCGGTGAAACAGTAAAAACTTATCTCCATAATTGCTATGATACCGGTTATTCAAAAGGTTAACCTGGTTTTGCGCTTCCTGCAAAATCGACTCATCTGAATCCATATGCTCACTGGAGGCATCATGAAAATCGGAAAGAAGTGCAAATTGTAAAGAGTCATTTGCATTGGCCAAGGCTCGTATTTCAAGTTGTTCAAACTGTTGCTCCACATCCTCACTCGAATTAAAAAGCGTCGGTACCACCACGATAGTACGGTATTCATCGGGGATCTCATTCTCGAACTCCAGTTTTGGAAGTATACGAGGGGGTACAAGAAATGATATAATCCGGTTTGAGGAAACAATGGATAAATCAAGAGCCGGCAAGATAGCAGCCAGTATCGTCAGGACAATAAACCAAGTTTCCTGGAAAAAGAGATTGGTAAATAAACCGGCAATAACGAGCAAAGTCGCCAAGTGCAAAATGATAATAGAAAAATATGTCCCTGGATGTTTTTCTGCTTTTTGCATCAGCCATTCATCCAGAGGCATTTTATAACCGAGTTTTTTAGCCAGCTCATGGTACCCCTCATCAATTAAATAATAGCCGATATGCATCTTCTTACCGGTTTGGACGGTACCATTTTGGGCTGCACTCTCTGCCATCATCAGGGCCTGTTCAGCGACTTCCTGCTCACTGTATCTCGAGTGAGAACTTAACTTTTCAACACGCTTGCGGTATGTATCACGCGTATTGAAATCCATATGAGCATACTTATCAGCGGGATCAAAACGAAGGATGCGTTCCACGACTGAACAAGTTTCCACAAAGTCTGACCAATCCGTTTCGGAAACATCCCGCAGTGATGAGATGGCATTTTGTATACTCAGGTGTAGCCGTGATGTCTGCTGAGCCCGATCCCTCAGCTGCTCTTCGAGAGTGGTATCCCACCTGGAAAATTTATAATCGAACCATCGACGCTCAGTCTCCGTAAGCATGCCTTTCACCTGTAGACGCTGGGCCAGTATGATAAGAAAACGAGTAGTATCATGCTGTTGATCCACAATCTCGGAAAGCTTTCTGAGCAAATACCCCGGTTCCTCAGTCTCCGCACTGATTTTTTCTTTAAGTATTTTATCTATCTCATCTTGAATCTGTCGATCATAAAGCAGCTTTTCCGCACGTTCTGAAAGGCGGACAATCAATGCCAGCCTATTCATCAATGGAACCGACCACATCTCAGCCAGGTTTAATGTGTCAATCTCCTGGTAAGCTTTAATAGCCGTAATCGTATTATCCTGGTCAATAATATTATCGCTGATGGCGGCCAGCATCTGTACAATTTCGTAAGTCCGGGGATAGCCTCGGTACTCACCCTGCGTAAGCCGGGGTAATTTTTTATAATAATCTTCGGGAAGATCTTCTTTTAGCTGAACGATCTGTTCCTGTATGATATAAAAGTTATCAATGATCCATTCAGCGGCAGAACTTAATTCGCGGTTTTGCTTGGCAGCCCGTGCCAAGACCCGGTATGCCTCGGTAAGTATAGATTTGGAATCTGATAAAACCGCATCAATAGATTGCAACGGTTTTTGCTCCAAAGTAGCTTGCTGTAAATGGGCAAGCTGTCTGATCTCCTCTTGTAAATATTGTTTATTATAATGTACTTGTGTTCCTGTCGGCATATCTCCTGTCCAATTTTGAAACCAACCGGACAGAAATAGATTTATTCAAGATAAATCTGATCTAATATTTCCGCCGATTTTAAAATTCAGATGTCCTTAACGGATATCGATGATGTTTTTTTCTCCACTCTTTTGCGTTATTTGCATACCCGTTACCCAGCCGTTTTCCACTTCCTCTACATATATCTCTTCGGGATGTGATATCAGGTGCTCCATCTTGTCAATTTGAATCTCCAGCAAGTCACTCTTGGGATCATAGGTTATGCCTTTTAACGGGGTCCAACTCATCTCGGTCTGTGCCCCTAAAGTTTCAGACAGAATCTGAATTTCGATATACTCTGGCTGTTCATCTTTTAAAAACTTCATAGAAAAGCTGTCGAAGTATTGCTTCCACTCTTTTTTGTCAATTTTTTTAGTTGCCATATTACGCCCTCTGCGATTTTAAAGGTAGATTTTACAATCCAATATTTGAAAAAACTGCTCATGTTTACCTACGGGAGATATCCCACTCTGATGACGGGTAATACACTACAAATCTGTAGATGAGTCACCCATTAGAATTTTTCTGTCCAACTATCGGATCATTTGATTCCTTATTATAACAGTTAGCCTCTGAATCATACTCCTATTATCATCAGCTTTTTTGTAAAAGTATTTTGTGCGTCAGAATCTTAATGGCATCGTTGACGAAAAACCATGCTAAAGAATATCCCCAGATAAACAAGGCATATAACCAGCCGATAGGTGTAACCAGTAATCCGTAAACGGCAATAATGGTCCCAAGGATCTCTGTCCCGAAAGTAGCCCCAAATAACAATGGAGACGGAAATGGACGCTTCCAAAACCAACTTTCCGATCGCGTGATATAAACGGTACTGTGGCCAGCTATGATTAATTTCAGAAACAGGAATGTTTGAATGACACCTTCCGAAAATCCCATTTCCCTGAGGATAAAAAAGAGTAAAAAAGAAGCTATCAACCCTGCTACACCCAAAATGCTAGATATCGTTAACAAATCATTCATCTGCCAGCGAACCGGTTTCTCATGTACTTTAGTATTATCGTAGGCAATAGCCAAAATTGGGATATCATTGAGAAGAGCCAACAGAATAATCATCAAGGCGGTGATTGGATAAAAATTAAAAACAATGATTGACAGGGTCATGAACAGGATAATCCGAATCGTTTCCGCAATACGAAATGTTGCATAACTCCTCATTCGGGCAAAAGTGATTCGGGCCTGCTTAATAGCCTCATTTATGACGGATAGGCCAGGAGCAGTTAGGATGATATCTGCCGCCGACCGGGCGGCATCCGTGGCATTGGATACCGCGAAGCCGCAATCTGCTTTTTTAAGTGCGGGAGCATCATTCACGCCATCGCCGGTCATACCAACGATATGCCCTCCTTTTTGCAGAGTATCCACAATACGGTATTTATCTTCCGGAACTACCTCTGCATAAATATCAACTTCCTCAATCATCTCAATAATTGCCGACTCGTGGGTATGGATGAACTCACGTTCCAATAGACGTGTATCATAAAGTGACCTAACATCCTCCATTACCTTAGATGCAAAACTCCGGGCCTCTTTAAGAGAGACCTCGCCTCTCAATCTCTTATATATCGCCGCTGATAGCGTTTCGACTAATTTTAGCAGCTCATTGGAAGCAGCACCTGACAATTGGGCGGATCTGATGGTGCGTTGCTCCAATCCAAGCATATTCCCAATTTCTTTGGCAATAGCCAGGTTATCACCGGTCACCATCTTAACTTTTACACCCATTTGTTGCATCTCCTCAATTACCTCTCTTGAATCCTCGCGAGGGGGATCATAGAGTGGAATCAACCCAACCAATTGTAATGGCCCTTCACGTTCTTTTCTACCCACAGCCAGCGTCCGGTATCCTTTAGAAGCCAGCTGATCCACCCTCTCATTGAAACTATTTGACTGTCCTTCCTCTAGTTCTGCCATCTTCTCGAGTACCTGTGCCGCCCCTTTCAAGGCCCAAAAGCGTTCACCGTCTCTTTCCACCTCGGCCTCCGTATGCTTTCCAACCGGGTCAAATGGTTTAAAGCTGACCTGCTTATAGTTTTTCCATCGTACATTCGGGAGATTTTCCTGAAGATAGTTAAAGATAGGCTGCTCGATGGGATCGTTATTTTCCTCGCGTGAGGCCAATGCTGCATAAAGAAATAAATCTTCTTCCCTAAATCCGTTCAACAATACGGGCTCAGCCACACGCATCTCATTTTTTGTCAATGTCCCGGTTTTGTCGCAACAAAAGATATCGGCTCCAGCAAGCTCTTCAATAGCCGTTAATTGTGAGACAATGGCTTTCTTACGTGCCAATTTCATTGCCCCCACCGCCATTGTTACCGATAATACGGCCGGAAGAGCAACGGGGATAGCAGCCACCGAAAGAACCAGTGCAAAACGACTGATCTCCAGAAATGGTTCATGCCTGAACAAAGCAATCATAATGATAAGAATCACCAATGCTATGGTTACCAATATCAGAAAATTTCCTATTCTGATTACCATTTCCTGGAAATGACTTCGCTTTTCCCGCTGGGCTTCGGCTACAAGTTCTACGACTGTTGAGAAGTTTGTATTCATGCCGGTATTAACCACTACCGCCAGCATCTCACCCTGTTTGATAACGGTATTACCATACGCTACCTCTCCTTTTTTCTTATTGACCGGCATAGATTCGCCCGTTAATACGGCTTGATCCACTAATAAATAGTCGCCATCCAACAATACCACATCGGCAGGAATAATATTTCCAATACGAATCTTGATAATATCCCCCGGCACCAATTCACGTACCGGGACCTGCGAAAACTGTCCTGATCGCAATACTGTCACATTTTTTGCCAGCCTTTGCTTCAACGCCTGGAGTGCATCCAGGGCGCGACCTTCCTGAAAAAAATCCAAGCCCGCATTGACAACCAGCATTACCAGGATGATGAAAAAGTCGTCCCATTTCTCCACTACGGCCGATAGGATGGCAGCCACTTCAATCATCCAGGGGATTGGCCCCCAGAATCTGCGCAACAGACGATGCCACAAAGCTTCTTCTTTCTCTTCTATCTCGTTAAAACCAAACTGTTCACGTCTCTTTTCAACTTCTTGTTCTGAAAGGCCTTTATTGCGCTCAACCTCTAATTGGGTCAAAGTCTCATTAACCGGGCTCCCTTTATATTCATCCGTTTGTTTAGTATCCATGCTTTTTACCTATTGCGTATCAATCAAAATATAAACCAGGCTAAAATTACCTCCGCAATGCTTAATTGCAGCCACTTACAGATTTCCAGAAATAAACTGTAGGATACCACCATAAGTCACCCTATTCCTCTTCTCCCGCATTTCCGGAATCTCCCTCCCTCTCTTGGTTGTTATTTTTAGCACTCCCCAACATTAATCCATAAGGCTTTAATGGCTCTAGGGTATCAAAAATGGCCTTGATCACTCCAATCATAGGTAAAAAAAGCACCATTCCCGATATTCCCCAAATGCTTGAACCTGCAAAAATGGCAATCAAGGCTGCCAGGGGATTCACCTTCACCCTGGTCCCGACCAAAAACGGAGTGATGAAATTATTTTCCAAAAACTGGATAAACCATAAGGAAACCAAAAGGGACAACGGGTAAAATAAGGAAGACGTAGTTGCCAAGGCATATAAAAAAACAACCAACGAGCTAATTATTACGCCGATGTAGGGAACCAAGTTGAATATGGCAAGCAATACCGCAAAGAAAAATGCATAACGGATCCCCAAGATAATTAGCACAATATAAAATAATGCACCAATGATTACGGTAACAAGCAGCATTCCAGATAAGTATTGCTGGACAATGCTGTTTATTTCTCCCAAAAGAGATGATGCCTGTTTTTGATATTTTTGTTCAATACGAAGGAATGCATCAAAAAATAAATCCCGATAATAGAGCATGAAATAAACATACAAGGGAATAACGGTAATTAATGTTATCGCCTGGAAAATGGTAAAGAGTGCATTTCTTATCTGTAAAAGAGAGGCGTTGATCATGCCTGAGATAGAAGTGGCAATCTGTCGTGAAAACATTTCATGCGTCACCCCCCACCGGGTCTCTGTATATTTTTGCAAATATTCTCCCCACTGATCCAGTCTCCGGGTTAATGACGGGACATCTTCCAGGATTCCCACCACCTGAACGGAGAGCAGATAGAATATAAATCCAAGCAAAAATATTGCTAAAATTAAAACCATGATGATAGCTACCGGGCGAGGCACTTTCTTTTGTTCAAACCACTGAACCACGGGTAGTATTAACAGGGCTATCAATAGCGACCATGCCAATGGGAGTAGTATTGCCTGGGCCATCACCAAAGAATAGATCGTGAGCACTGCAATCAATAAAACCGCAGCAAAACCGGTGATATTTGTATAATCGGTGCGTATCATTTTATGCCCTCATCCTTTCTCAATACTTCATAGCTCCCTATAATATCCAGGATTTCTTCCGTGATATTAATCTGGCGCTGGCTGTGGTATCTTTTTTTGAGGTCGACCAGTTTCTCTTCAATTTTCTTTTCAGCTACCTGCATCGCCGCCAACCGGCTATTATTTTCCGCAGAGAGGGATTCGGAAAATGCTTTATATATCGAAACAAAAAGCAATTGTTTTATAAGTGCCGGGAAAAGCCTTTCTACGGCCATGGTATATTTTGGCAGGGTGTGACTATCCCACGTCTTATTGGCCAACGTGCTCAGCCAATTGGTATCGACTGGAAGAAGCTGTTGCTGAAACGGAGAATACTGTGAATTGGATATCGGATGGTTGTAAAATAAATAAATCCGTTGAAACCCCTCATCAGAATACCACTGCTGAATATTCACAACCAGCGACTGTACGGTTTCATTAATAGCCTCTATTGTACTTGGTACCTCAAATTGATGGTTGACCTTCCATCCAATGCGTTCCAGACCCGGCATAATGCGATTGCCAATTGCAACAACTTTTTCGGGATCACGCAAGTAGTCTTCGTACCAATGGTTTTTTACATAGTTTGTCAATACCTCATTAAAACTCCCACACATCGGCTGGCCAGAACCAAACACCAAGACTACCCTTTTTATTGGATCCTTTGTCTTGGGAGGCTGCAAGAGTGCACTCACATTCGGCTGTCTTTTTAACATAATGCGGAGCCCCTGTTCTATGGTTTCGAAATAGCCTGTTATCGATTCCACTGCATCCTCGTACTGACTAATACTGACTGCCGCCAGTACTTTCATTGTTTTAACTATCGAATGTAAGTCTTTGGCAGACTTTAATTTACGTTCAACAACATCAATCCTCTGCATAATCCTTAACGTTTGTCGGCTCGAGTGCTTGTTTAATGATCTCAGTCATTCGATCCCGTTCGGCCTCTGTTAATGCATCACCGTGTTCAATTTTTTTGGCGACATCTCTGAGCTCTTTTTTAGTTAATTCGGAAATAACTTTTTTTGCTATGGGTATGCGGCTAATCTCAATATCATCCATGAATCCGTTAGTTACCGCAACTAACTCCAGAATCTGCTGTGTAACGGAATGCGGATTAAATTGCTTCTGTTTTAGCATCTCTCTGATCCGTCGCCCTCGTTCAATAATTTTCTTGGTTTCCACATCCAATCGAGCACCAAAACGAACAAAGGCTTCCAATTCCTGGAACTGGGTATAGGAAAGGCGCAAATCCTTGGTGACATACCTGTAATAGGGAAGCTGTGCAGCCCCTCCCACCCGTGATACAGATATTCCCACATCAACAGCGGGTAAAATATCTTTTTGGAATAGATCCGGTGACAGATAAACCTGGCCATCAGTAATTGAAATCAGATTGGTAGGAATAAATGCGGCAATATTTTGGCCTTCGGTCTCAATAATTGGTAAGGCAGTTAGAGAACCACCCCCAAACTCCGGCTTAAGGTGTGTAGCTCGTTCCAGCAGCCGGGCGTGAATGTAAAAAATATCCCCGGGATAAGCTTCCCGCCCTGGAGGACGGCGCATAAGTAAAGCCAGTTCCCGGTAAGCTCGTGCATGCCAGGTAAGATCATCATAAACTATAAGAACATCGCGCCCCTGTTCCATAAAATATTCCCCAATGCTTGTGGCGGCATAGGGCGCAATGAATTGAATTCCGGCGGGAGTATTTCCTGTGGCAGAAACAATTATGGTATGTTCCAAAGCTTCATATTGTCTCAGGTCGCTGACAATCTTTGACATTTCAGCATTCTCTTTCCCAATTCCGCAGTAGATACATATAACACCCGTATTGCGCTGATTAATAATCGTATCCAGTGCGATAGCCGTTTTTCCTGTTTGACGATCTCCAAAGATTAACTCACGCTGTCCCCGGCCAATTGGTATCAGGGCATCAATCGTTTTTATCCCCGTTTGCAGTGGGACTTCAACCGGGGCCCGTTGCATAATTGATGGAGCAGGCCGCTCGATGGGATAATGAATTTTACTATGAATTGCCCCTTTGTCATCGAGCGGACGTCCCAGCGGATCGATGATCCGCCCCAGCATAATTTCCCCCACCGGAACATCCAGGACTCTTCCCGAACGTGACGCTTCATCCCCGGCCTTGATCTTTTTTGAATCGTCGAGCAAGATTACCCCCACTGATTCTGGATCCAGGTTATAAGCCATACCCGCTATATTATTCGGAAAATAAACCAGCTCTTCTGCCCCAACTTTTGGCAACCCATCAACAATAGCAATCCCTTCGCCTACCGATAACACCGTTCCAGTCTCTGCCATGTGCAAATGGTCTTTCCGGGTCGAAACAAGCCGGCCAAGGCCATCCAGGGTATCGGGAATAACATGATATAAAATGGATTTTGACATAGTGCACCTTCATTTAAACTCAGGCAATTTTCCAGCCGTTGACTGTTCGCTGAAAAAGTCTGTCATATTACTACGCAGTGAATCCAGATATCTTTTTAGATTCCATCCGATACACCACCCCCCAACCCGGATTTCCATTCCGAAAGCAAGTTCATCAGAAATATTGAACTCACATTCAAGATCACGGCCCGAAATGCCGCGAAGTAAATCCGTCAACTGGTGTTTTTGTTGACCGTCCAATTCAAATGAACTATAAATCTCTGCCCGATTTATCTGCAGTTCCTCAATGGTTTCTTTTAACCGTTTCCTGTCTTTGTCATCAAGTGTTCTCAGTTTCTCAAAAAATATAGCTGCTGTTTGTTCCTGCAAGCCGCGATCAGTAAGGTCAATCAGTATATTTTTAACCAAGTCTATAATCTGCTCTCCCGTTTCCTGCTTCAACTGTGTAAGAAAAGCATCCTTTTCACCTTGAATGGCTTCCTCCCATCGCTTTTTAATGCCCGCTATTTCCTCACGAATTTCTTTCATCATCTCATTCTGCTGCAAATCAGCCTCCTCTCTGGCTTGTTCCAGAAGCTTCGATTTCCGGGATTCTATATCTTTCACTTTTTGATCAAATTCATGCTCCTTTTGTTCTGCTTCCACTTTCTTCAGACGGGCCTCCTCCAGCTCAGAAGCAATTTTCTTCTCTCGTTCATCCATAGCATGGATAATCGGTTTATATAAAAATCGATGCAATAGCCAGATCAAAACCAGAAAATTGATAATCTGGGCTACGAATGTGAACCAATCAATCTGCACGTTAGCCTCCGCTTAGTTGAATAACATAGTCCCAAAAAGGGTTGGCAAAAATGAGAATCAGCGATACCACAAAACAGTAAATAGCCGTTGATTCCACCATAGCAAGCCCCACGAAGAGTGTCCGGGTAATCGTCGCAGATTCATCCGGCTGTTGCGCAATAGCTATCAATGCCTGCGATAAAGCCCGCCCCTCTCCCAATGCTGGACCAATTGAGCCGACAGCAATTGTTACTCCCGAAACGATAATCGATACCATTCCAATAATACTTACAGCGTCCATAATCTTGAGTGTTTAATAATTATTATTATTGATTATTACTTTTTTACTCTCCTTGTCCCTCTATTACCTCTTCAAGTTCATGTTGATGAACCCGCTGGCCTGAAGCGATATAAACCAAAGCAAGGATTGAAAATACATATGCTTGAATTACCCCAATCAAAAGCCCGAATGCCTGAACGAAAATTGGGAAGAATAGTGGAGCCAAACTTAGAAGAATAGCCACAATCAAGCTTCCGCTCATCATATTTCCAAACAGGCGAATTGCCAAAGCAATAGTACGGGAAAGTTCACCAATTATATTAAATGGCAGCATTAACAACGAGGGTTTCGTATAATGCGCCATATAAGCCCGTACCCCTTGTTGTGAAATTCCAAAAACAGGTACCGCAACAAATACACAAAATGCCAAAGCTGTCGTTGTTGATAATGAGGTCGTTGGTGCACTGATTCCGGGAATCACATCAACCACATTTGAACCCAGGATGAATAGAAAAAGAGTCCCAATGAATGGGAGATAACGCCTGGGATTCTGCCTGCTGGCTTCACGGATTTGATCCTGTATCATCGTCACAAGCACTTCAAGTATATTTTGCCAGCGGCTCATACTTATTCCCGTACTCAACCGACGACTTATAAGCCAGGAACCGATAACAAGCACTCCCATAACGACCCAGCTGTATACCAGCGTTGCATTAATCCGGATAAACTCCCACTCCCAGAAGATGATATGATCAGTCGTTATTTCCATATATATTTTCTTGACAAATCAGTTACTTATATAATCAAAGTACTCATTTTTTTAATTTATATTAGCTAAATCACTTATACACATAAACTTAATATCTGTGCCGCTATTCCGGCACCCATTTAATTACGGCTTTGGTAATTGGCAAGGCCAGGGCAAATCCCACAATACATCCCACAATCAATACGCCCCACTCTTTTAGGCCCAGCGGATCAACATAAAAGAAATCATTCACGGGCGAATAAATGATAAAAACCTGCAGTACCAGGGAGCCAAACAATGAAACCAACAACCATTTATTAGAGAACCAGCTCAATTTTTCCTGGTACCGGATCGTGGCTATTCGAACAAATTCGTACAATACAAAAGCTGTGAACAGCACACTTCGCGCCAATTCGGCATCATACTGCTTAACAAAAAAGTATGAAAGCAAAAGCATTATTGTCTTTACAACACCTATCAAGCCAATCAACCATCCCAGTTGACGGTTGATTACCGGCTCATTTATTTTTCGGGGCCCTTTTCTCATGATATCATCGGCCGGTGGGTCTACCCCCAGTGCCAGAGCAACCAAGCCATCGGTAAGCAAGTTAATCCAGAGTAATTGTACCGGTAAAAGAATGGGTTCATGCAATGAGAAAAGAAGAGTTGACGTAAATATAACGGCCACTTCAGCAAAATTACAGGTCAAAAGGTAATTGATAAACTTCCTGATATTATTAAAAATGGCGCGCCCTTCCTTCACAGCGTCCCTGATTGTACTGAAATTGTCATCCAGCAGTACAATATCACTAGCCTGCTTGGCAACCTCAGTACCTTTTTTCCCCATTGAGATTCCCACACTGGCTTTTTTGATTGCGAGTGCATCATTCACCCCATCGCCGGTCATTGCTACATTATGTTTTTTTTCTAAAATTTCCAGGATTCTGAGTTTGTGAAAGGGATTGGTACGAGCGAAAATGTTTACGTTATGATCCAATCGTACTTCAAGTTCTTTATCCTCCATTTCATCGAGTTCTGTGCCATCAATAACTCCATTACTTTCTAAACCAACCTGTTTGGCGATCGCTTTTGCGGTCATCGGGTTGTCCCCCGTTATCATAATAACCCTGATACCGGCCGTATTACACTCTTCAATAGCATCACGGGCCTCAGACCTGGGCGGATCGATCATAGCCTGTAATCCGATCCACACCAAGTTTTCCTCAATACCGTCTACCGAAATCTCAGTGGGTTTAAAAGCAAAACCCAACACTCGGAGGGCATCAGAAGCCAACAGTTCATTCTCTTCCAGTATGGAATGTTTTGATTCTTCTGTGAGATCTGAAATTTCTCCATTGTGCAAGATACGGTTACATTTCTCCAATAAAATTTCAGGGGCCCCTTTTGCAAAAACAGTATACTTATCGCTGGCATCTTCCATAACCACGCTCATCATCTTTCTTTGGGAGCTAAAGGATACCTCATTAACTTTTCTGTAATTCTGGAAAACCCGTTTGGCAAGGTACTGTTCACTTACTTTTCGTAAAGCGATCTCGGTCTGTTCACCGAAGTAGGTGGTTTTTCCATTTCCGTCTGTTTCGGTTGACGTGTTATTGCACAAAATTCCACACTTCAACAGCAATTCACCGGTTTGATCTTTACTCAACTCCTCATTGGATACTTCAATCTCCCGACCATTGTAAAATAATTTTACCACCGTCATTTCATTCTCAGTGATCGTACCGGTTTTATCTGCACAGATCACATCAACCGCTCCCACCGACTCCACGATTGACAGCTTTCGGATAAGTGCATTTTTCTTCACCATCAAGTTGGCGCCTACAGCCAATGCCAAAACCACGACCGCAGGCAGACCTTCAGGGATCGCAGCTACAGCCAATGAAATAGCCGTCAGCAAAGAATTGTAGAACCCAAATTTGAAAAAACCTATGACTGCAATAACGATCCCGATCAACAGGGTGAGAAGAGATATTTTCTTTCCCAACTCGGCCAATTCCTCCTGGAATGGTGTTTTTTGCTCTCCCATCTCCTGCAGGCGGGAAGCGACTTCTCCAATTCGGGTATTCATGCCCGTTTTTTCTACGTGTACTTTTGCATTTCCCCCGGTGACATAAGTGTTAGCAAACACGGCATCATCATCTTCTTTTCGAATCGCTCTGGATTCGCCGGTCAATACCGATTCATCGACCTCCAAATGGAATGTTTCCACCAACCGGCCATCCGCTGTAATCATATCCCCCGTCTCCAGGATCAACAAATCATCCGGAACAACCTCGGTAGATGAGATTTTCATTTCTCTGCCGTCCCGTATGACCCTTGCTTGCGGAGCTGCCATCTCCTGTAGCGCTTCAATTGTTTTCTCTGCCTCATAATCCTGGATGAATCCGAAAATACCAGACAACAATACGATGACAAGAATTAAAACAGCATCTATGGTATTCGACTCCTGGCCGGGTAAATAGCCGATAGCCAACGAAATGATTGCGGCAGCAATTAGCACCAGTATGAGCGGTGAGGTAAATTGAGACAGCAGAATTCTTAGAGGATGCACTTTAGTAGTGCGCACCAGTTCATTACGGCCATACTCCTGTAATCGTTTTTGTGCTTCCTGTACTGTTAAACCGGGTTGCTGTTTCATCTTAAATGGGCTTCCGGTTTCAAGGCTATATTCCATTTTACGAGCAGGTTTGCAAATAATGGCGGTATTATAAATTTGAATAAAATACTCGAAGCGATAAGCACCGAAAACAGTTCATTTCCGATCAACCTATTCTGGTAAAGCACGGTAACAATCACGATGCTGGTGCTAAACCTTACCGACAGCGCAATTCCCATAAGCAGGGCTTTCTTCCTCCCCATCTCTTTTCGTGCCGTTATCCAGCTGCCCAGCATCTTGGCAAAACCGGAGATCAGAATGACGAATACAACCAGGAGTACGTTAGTTGCCAGGTATGTCATGTTCATTTCCATTCCGATATTCAGAAAAAAGATAGGAGCCAAGAAACCAAATGTAAGCAGTTTGGTATGAGTCGATAACAGCTGAAACTGTTTTTTATCAACAAAATATTTCGTAACCAGTCCGGCCAAAATTGCTGCCAGCGCTTCCATACCCGCCATTTCGCCAATCCCGATGTAGACAAAGAAGATGATCAACATAAAACATACTATGATTCCACTATAGTCGGGTAATTTAATCTTCGGGATAAACCGTTTTACGGTGAATAGAAGGCCAGTAAGTATGATGAGCAGAAAAAAAGCAATCACTTCTGTCCCAAGCCTGGTGTGGATATCACCTTTTATCCCTAATAAGACACTCAACCAAACCAGTGCTGTAAGCTCCAAAATATCATCAAGCGTAGCGATGCCGATAATCGCTTGTCCCAGTTTAGTGTGTATAATGTTGAATTCATCAAGTATCGGCACTAATATTGCTTCTCCAACAGTCCCAAACGACATAGCAACCAATGTTGCTGTGGGCCAAGGGGTGCCAAAAACGTAATGGATGAACAGGCTTCCAAAAAATGTTGCCAACGCAATCGTCAGCAAGGTTGTTGTAACAATAAGTTTTCCCAACCTCCTGATTTCTTCCAAATCTATCTCCAGGCCGATGATAAAAAGCAGAAAATACATCCCCAGATCAGATAAAAAAATAAATGAGGGATCCACATTTATCGAAGGGATTGGATTATAAACAGCCAGGCCGGCTCCAATCAGAAGAGCGGCAAATATCCAAGGAACCCTTACCTTTTCGATGAGCGGTCCAATTAAAAATGACAATAGAAAAAAAGCCCCTAAAAATAGAAAGAAGATCATATCCTATCCTCCTTTCTAATGGATATGTTCAGTGCCCTTTTCATAAGCTCAAATTACCTGCGATTTATTGCTCACTGTCCTCGTGATTACCGTTCGACTTATCAAAAAACCAACCAAGGCAACTGCCAATGCCTGCCACTGGTGCACCATCTGTAACAAAAGAAAGAACCCAGAGACAACAACAGTTGTACGCAATAAAAAACTTAAAATAAATAGTAGGTGATAAGATTTACTCTTTGCTGTAAAATGTTTTATAGTTAACCAAAGACCGCCGAAATAAAACGATCCCAGTAGCACCCCTGTTATCAAGCTGATTATTATCATTGTTGTTGTGCTCATAAAAAACCTCATTATTTCATTCACTCAATTTCTTTCCCTTCCTGCTTCACCCAATACCAGGCATTCAAACAACCTATGGCAATACCTATTACCAATAGCATCAGTGTCCATGAATACTGGCTTTCTGTATTCGAATCGATCCAAATCCCCAGAGCCAGGAACAAAAGCGTAGGAATTGCTACCGACCATCCTACAAGTCCGAACATTCCGATTCCAAACCATATGCCTTTTTGTGATTCACGCCTGGCTTTCAGTCTGCGTTTGGATTTATCTCTTACGTGCTCCTCAAAACGTTTTTCCTGATCTTCAGATGATTTTTTATCGACCATGGCCGCCTCATTTTTTTTGCAATTCGACAAAACGCCGAATAAAATCAGCCTCCAATTGCTCTAAGGCTATTTGAGTATCCTTTTCCTTTTGATTCAGCACCCTGAACTTTTCCTTGATAACCAACTCCAGTTCCTCGAGATTTTTCCCTCGGATGGCATGCCGTACTGATACCATAACCTGGTCATCTTTTTTAACTAAAATACCGCTATTTACAGCCCAAAGCTGTTCTTCACCGTCTGTCCAGTAGCTCAATATCCCGGGTACCAATTCTGCCAGGAAATCAACATGCCTCGGTTTTAAACAGAAGGAGCCATTCCTGGCTTCAGCTACAATTTTTTCCACACTTTTCGACACCACTTTTTTTTCGGGTGTCATAATATTTAGTTTCATCATATTCCAGCTCATCCGTATTGCTCCGCAACTTCATTAATAGAACCAATCATATAAAAGGCCTGCTCGGGTGCATGAGGAAATGCATCATTTAAAATCGCTTCACAACCGTCCAGAGCAGCATTGAGGTCTACCATTACCCCTTCCTTGCCGGTAAACTGTTCTGTTACGGAAAAAGGCTGTGTGAGAAAGCGCTCCAGCCGCCGGGCACGCCTTACCAGAAGCTGATCTTCGGGCGATAGCTCTTCCAATCCCAGCATAGATATGATATCTTTCAACTCCTCATAATAAGCAAGCGTCTGCTTAACCTGCTGGGCTATTTCATAATGGCGGTCCCCCACAATATCATATGACAACATCTTTGAACCTGATTCAAGCAGGTCGATAGCCGGATAAAAGCCATGGCTCGAACGTTCCCGGGATAACACAATAAATGATGACAGATGAGCAAACGTATGTACTACAGCGGGGTCCGTAAAATCATCCGCGGGCACATATACAGCCTGGACAGAGGTGATAGCCCCGTTCCTGGTACTACTTATCCGCTCTTCCAGTTCAGCTAGCTCAGAACCCAGTGTTGGCTGATAGCCCATTCTCGATGTAACCTTGCCCATAAGTCCTGACACTTCAGAGCCCGCCTGTACAAATCGAAAGATATTGTCGATGAGCAACAGTATATCCCGCCGTTCGGTATCCCTAAAATACTCAGCCATAGTCAGGGCCGAATGACCAACACGAAAACGAGCCCCGGGAGCTTCGTTCATCTGTCCGAAAACCATGAGGGTATGGTCAAGAACGCCGGCCTCTTTAATTTCGCGATATAATTCTTCAGCCTCACGACAACGCTCCCCTATGCCGCAAAAGATGCTTAGTCCCTGGTAAGCAGCCACTATATTCCGGATTAACTCCATAATCAATACAGTTTTACCAACTCCCGCCCCACCGAAAAGCCCGGCTTTTCCTCCTCTCTCTACTGGGGCAAGTACATCAATAGCCTTAATACCGGTATGAAGGATCTCATTTCCGGTCACATGATCGGATAACGGAACAATATTCCGGTGTATGGACCTTCTTGGCTGTCCCGTAAGTGGGGGTTTGAAATCAATAGTCTCGCCAAATACATTTAGCATACGCCCCAGGAAAACTTCTCCCACCGGAACCGTCAATGGTTCTTGGGTGTCCCGCACTTTCTGTCCCCTTGCGATACCTTGCGTTGGGTTCAAAGCCAAGCAACGAACCGTTTGCCCATCAAGGTGGGATACTACTTCCAGGATCACCGGTTTTGATGGACCATCATCCTGTTTAAGCTCGAGAACCAGCTTACTGTCAATTTCCGGCAGCTGATGAGCGAAGAAAGCATCTATAACACTCCCCCTGACCCGGATAATACTACCAATATTTGTACGACCGCCGTTGGTTGTAACCATCGTCGCAAATGTTTTAAGGCGCTATTGCTGGAATTAAGCATTCGCCGGCTGTAATTTTTTTTCAATTTTATTAACCTCGTTTATCACATTAATGACACTATCCGGATTCAATGAAATCGAATCAATTCCCGCCTTTACAAGAAAACTTGCATATGTAGGGTCATCACTGGGGGCCTGGCCGCAAAAACCGATTTTTATGCCTGCCTCATGAACTCTTTTTATAACATCTTTAATGGCGGTCTTGACAGCGTCATTATGCTCATCAAACAGGTAAGCCAATTCAGCGGAATCACGGTCTACTCCCAAAATTAGCTGCGTCAGATCATTTGAACCAATTGAGAATCCGTCAAAATAGCGGGCAAAATCTTCTGCCAATATCACGTTAGCCGGAATTTCGCACATCATGTAGACCTGGAGTCCGTTTTGTCCCCGTTTTAAGCCATTGACTGCCATTTCTTCGAGCACTTTACGAGCTTCATCGACAGTTCTGCAGAATGGAATCATGACAATAATGTTATCAAGCCCAATTTCCTCACGAACCATTTTGAGAGCCCGACATTCAAGGGCAAAACCTTCACGATATCCCTCGCTGTAATAACGGCAGGCTCCTCTCCATCCAAGCATGGGATTTTGTTCAAGAGGTTCAAAGGCAGCACCACCAATTAGGTTTGCATATTCATTCGTTTTGAAATCGCTTGTGCGAACAATCACCGGTTGAGGATATTGTGATGCGGCTATCTTTGAAATTCCACGCGCCAGTTCTTCAACAAAGAAAATGGTCTTATCATCATAATGATGTGTCAACTTGCGGATTTTTTCACGCTCGTGCTCATCAAGAACCTTTTCGAAATGTATAAGTGCCATAGGATGGGCTTTTATATGCTGGCTGATAATAAATTCCATCCGCGCCAGCCCTACCCCTTTTACCGGGAGCTTCCACCATTTGAAGGCAGATTCCGGTGCGGCCAGGTTAAGCATAATATTTGTTTTGGGTACCGAAAGCTTCTCCAGGTTAATCTCCTGCACTTCATATTTGAGCTTGCCCTCATAAACTTTCCCTTCATCACCTTCGGAACAAGAAATAGTTATTTCCTGCCCATCTTTTAACAAGGTTGTTCCGTTATGGGTGCCCACTATGGCGGGAATTCCCAACTCACGACTTACAATAGCGGCGTGACAAGTTCGCCCCCCCGAATCCGTTACTATTCCGGCGGCTTTTTTAATGTAGGGAACCCAGTCGGGTTCCGTCATTTGCGTCACCAAAATATTTTCACTGGTAATGGACTGTAGATCATCAACTTTAGTAATTTTTTTAACAGCACCGGCAACAACACTGCTGCCAATGCTTAGTCCCGTTAGTAAAACCTTGGCATCACCATGCAACAGTCGATAATTTTTGAACGTGAAATCACTTTCAGCGGAATGCACGGTTTCCGGACGGGCCTGTACGATATAGAGATCCTGTGAGTCCTGCCCTTTTACCCACTCTATATCCATCGGGCGTCCATAATGATCCTCAATACGTTTAGCCCAGATAGCCAATTGGAGAATTTCGCCTTCATCGAGCACAAAAGAAGCACGTTCTTCTGCGGTGGTAGGGACATTCCGGGTTCGGCCATCCTCATCAGACGCATAAACCATTTTTTGTTCTTTATCACCCAATTTCTTTTCCAGGATTGGAAATTTGCCATTCTTATCAAGCAAAGGCTTGAATACAACAAATTGATCTGGATTTACAACCCCCCTGACCACATTTTCTCCCAACCCCCAGGAGCCATTGATGACCACAACATCGCGGAATCCGCTTTCTGTATCTAAGGTAAACATCACGCCCGAGCTGGTATTATCAGATCTGATCATCTTTTGAACGCCAATGGAAAGCCCCACATCAAGGTGGCCAAACCCCTTCTCTTCACGATATACTATTGCGCGTGCGGTAAACAAAGAAGCGAAACATTTTTTACATGCTTTAAGTAATTCCTCTTCGCCCCTGACATTGAGATATGTCTCTTGTAAACCGGCAAAGCTGGCAGTAGGTAAGTCCTCGGCGGTAGCACTGCTTCGTACAGCTACATCCACATTAATGATATCATATTCTACACAAAGTCTAGAATAGGCGTCCCTGATACTCTGGGCCATAGAAATAGGAAAAATACCATTTGAAATCAGTTTTCTAATGGCCCTGCCACCCTCTTCAATAGTTATGTCATTTTTCTTAATCTTTTTTAGATAATTTCTTATTGGATCTTCTAACTTATTGTATTCCAAATATTTATGGTATGCATAGGCAGTCGTAGCAAAGCCTTTTGGGATATTGATTCCTTTTGGTGACAAATGTTTTAGCATTTCACCAAGCGAGGCATTCTTGCCTCCTACCTCACTAACATTATTGTTATCTACTTCTTGTAGCCATCGTACAAATGGATTACGCGTAAATTCCATCATCGTCGCTCACCTTCTAAGATTATTTAATCACATATCCGCCGTCAACAAGTAAAGAATGTCCCGTAATGAATGATGCTTCATCAGAAGCAAGCCAAACTACGGCATTTGCTATCTCTTCAGCTTTGCCCAATCTACCTATGGGATGAAGGGCTATTATAGATTTTTTCGTATCTGGATCAGTGGTTATACCGGCGCGGTCCAGCATTGGCGTATCGATGAACCCGGGACAGACGGCGTTTATTCGGATGTTTTGTTTAGCATAATCCAAGGCGGCAGCTTTCGTCAAGCCAATAAGGCCGTGCTTTGCGGCTACATAACCCGGGGCTTGCTCAAAAGCCACTTGACCCAATATGGAAGACATGTTAATTATTGAACCGCCATGTTCTATCATTTGGGGTATTTCATATTTCATACACAGCCATTGGCCTCTCAGATTTACATTCATAACCCGATCCCACTCATCAATGGTATAATCAGCCGTTAGCGCTGTTGTTCCTTCAATGCCCGCGTTGTTGCAGGCCACATCCAATCTGCCGAATTCTTGAATTATTTTGTTAATCATTCCTTTGACCTCATCTGCATGAGCGATATCGCAGGTTAAAGCCAGTGCCTCTCCCCCCTCGTTGGTAATTTCATCTTCAACTTCATACAGATCATCGTCATTAAGATCACAGATAACTGTCCTATATCCTTTTTGCGCAAATTTTAGAGCCGTTTGTTTTCCAATTCCAGATGATGCTCCTGTAACCAAAGCCACTCTCTTTTCCATTTCAGACCTCTTCGTGTCAAATAGTTAAAGGAACCGCATCAGATGCGGTTCCTTTTCATCGTAAAGATGAACTCTAACTCAATTAGTCAATAGCTACTGTTTTACGCTTGCTCTTCTCGGCTTTAGGAATATTTACCTTGAGCACACCATCTTTAAATGTTGCTTTGATTTTTTCATCGGTAATAGCTGCGGGCAACATGAAGGAGCGCTTGAAGGAGCCGAAATAACGTTCGCTGCGTAAATAACCTTCACGTTCTTCTTTTTTTTCTTCTTTTCTTTCTCCTTCAATAGTCAAAACATTATCATGATAGTTGATCTGGATATCTTTCTTTGTCAACCCCGGAAGATCTACGTCAACAATATATTCATTGTCTGTTTCGACCATATCAGCTTTTGGAGACCAGAATCCTATTTCGGTTTCTGGTTCTTCAAATCTCCAGGAAAACGGAATGAGATCATTAAAAATCCGATCCATTTCTCTCCTTAGATTGGTTACTGCAGTTGTACTGCTGGGGTATTTTACTAACGACTTCATGATACTACATCCTCTTTTTTCTTAAGTTTCTATGAATAAGGGAGATGTCCCTTTTGTTCAAAACTTAATCCAGCCAAGCCTTTAGCTATGCAGTATGTTCCTTTTGAAGCCTGTAATCAAAAATGGGTATTCCAATTAGGAAATATCCCTACATCCTAAACCACATCAAAAAGTGCCAGAATGCTCATTTTCGACCCATTTTACAGCATGCACCATCAACTCCGTAGCATTCTCAAGATTCAGTTTGGTTTTTATACGCGCCCGATACGACTCAACTGTTTTAACAGAGAGATGAAGCTTTTCGGCAATTTCTCTTGTGCTGTTACCCTTGCCGGTTAATTCAAAAACTTCGAGTTCACGGTCACTCAACAACTCAATGGGAGATTCCATAACATCTTTCTGTCCCCTGGCCATACCCATCAGCAGGCGTTCACTAACCTCTTCGCTAACATAAATTCCGCCATGCAATACCTTTTTGGCGGCCTTGAGAAGTACTTCGCCGGCTTCCAGTTTCATCACATACCCTTTAGCCCCAGCCCTGATGACACGTTCGGCATAAAGTGATTCGTCATGACGTGAGACAACCAGGATTTTAATATCTTCTTTCTGAGCAACTAGGTGTTTAACCAACTCTAGTCCACTCATGCCGGGAAGGGATACATCAACCAATATCAAATCAGGTTTATATTCGTCAAGTTTTTGTATAAGCTCCTCAGCACGATCGAGCTGAGCTATCACATCAAATCCCGGTTCGGAATCCAACGTCATGGCCAATCCCTTTCTCATGATGGGATGATCATCCACAATTACTATTCTCTTTTTAAAATTATCTGCCATTGTAATGTCCTTTAAATGTTATCTGATGGTATCTCGCATATTACATGTGTCTGGTTATCAATTTCCTCAATGGAAAATTGTCCAGACATCATATTTGAACGGTATCCCATGATACGGACTCCCATTCCTTTAGCCTGTTCATTATCTTTTGAATTGGAAAATCCAATTCCGTCGTCGATGATTTCGAGTTTAATGATATCCTTAGCTGAACTAAGTATAATTTTAATGTTTTCAGCCTTTCCATGTTTGACAGCATTACTTACAGCCTCTTGAGCTATTCGGTATAAGTTCAATACTGTCATAGAGTTATATATTTTAATATCCGAATTATTAGTAAAATTACAATTTACTCTAAAAAACTTTCGGGCCTGTGCACTGAGACTTTTTAAAGCTACATTAAGCCCTTCCTCGACATCCACATGTATCAACCCATGGGCAAGGGCTTTGGCATATTCATCCGCTTCCTTAATCAGATCCGAGACTTCTTGCACCTCATCTGCTCCAGGGATCCCGTTGGATTTTAGTTTTCGAGCTAAATTCTGGCTTATAAGCCCGATGCCAGTGAGCATTTGTCCCAGTCCGTCGTGCAGATCCTGCCCTATACTTCTTCGCTCTTCTTCAGACACACGAAGTATTTCCTGCTCCAATCTTCGCCGGTCTGTGATATCATTGATAACACCTGTAAATATCCTGCTCGTATTCCATTTGACCTCGCTAACCGAGAGTTCCAATGGAAAAATAGTCCCATCTTTTCTAATGCCTGTCATTTCTCTCCGGAGGCCGATAATATGATTTTCCCCAGTCTCGATATATCGCCGAACATAATCATCATGATTCGACCGGTGCGGCTCCGGCATCAAGATATGCACACTTTTGCCGATGACCTCTTCTTCATCATATCCAAATATTTTTGAAGCGGCCTGGTTAAAACTTAGAATTTGCCCATTCTCATCAGCAGTTACTATACCGTCAACTGTTGTTTCTAATATTGCCTGTGCCCGAGCTTTATTTTCTTCCAGCTCCGATTCAATCTCCTTTAAATGTTGAATATCATAGGAAGAAGCAATGATCGCCATAATATCTCCATCAGCATTTTTAAGTGGCTTTGTATGAAGATCAATCCAGACTATGGATCCATCTTTGGTAATACTCTTCCATTGTGCATCGATATTTTTACCATTTTTTAACCGCTCAAGATCAAATTCCAATTTATCTTTTGCAAAAGAAGGATAAATCTTTGAAATAGGTTGATTAATCATTTCTTCTTTTGAATATCCGAATACCTTTTTACTGGCATTATTCCAATAGATGACGGTTCCATCAGGATCAACAACGATCACACTCTGAGAAATTTTCTCAAGAATTTCATGCTCGTCTAAAACGTCTTTGCTTATCATATTTTTCATTCCATCCCATTAAAAGATAGTACACTGAAACAGCTAAAAAGTCACCTTCTCCTGTCTCTTTCAATAATACTGAAAACATCTAATGTAACTTCTTAAGAAAGACCCTTACATTGCTGTAGTGGAATCCCCTATATGGGTTATTTTACAGTGCCAGATAGAAAAAGATTGGGGATGAGCTGCCCACTCATCCCCTGGCGCATTACTTCAAAGCATCTCCCCTTAAAATAACTCTGAAGTAACTCATTAAGCCTAACTTCTCTCTCTTAAGTCAAAAACCAATTCATACTAAGTTAATTTATTTATTATCCTCTTTGGTTATAAAACATGTTTAAATAAAATGAATGATATCAAAATTTTTCACCCACCTAATTTGTGGTAATTTAGACTTAATCAATGTGGGGAAATCTATTATATACTCCAATTTGAACAGGGATGAGTTTTCACCCATCCCCGTATTCACTCCAAAGTGTCTCCCCTAACCAACTTTGAAGCAAATATTTTGTTACTCTTTTCATGTAATCTCGCCAATCGGCTTTCAATTCAAGCGAAGTTGCCATCCAATGCCAAACACAAAATCTGCCGAAGACTCAGAGAGTCCAAACGAAGCATTTCCTGAAATTGAATTGCTTGCATTAATAGCATAATTAACACCGCCCCCCACATTAAGGGGAGGATCGGTATCCGTGATAATCCTTGTCATACCATTAAGTGAACCCAGTAACATCCATTTACCGGAGCTGAAAGATTTACCGATGCCCGCTCCATAACTTAATGCATCACTCAGAGCTAGGTCCGGCATATCTCCAAACCACCAATACATGAGATTTAGCATGAGAAACCAGCTTTTCAGACGCTGGGTGAATGCTGTTCCCAGCCCTCCATCCCAGGCGCCGGTGCCGTATCCGCGATCAGGATCGGCAAGTGGAATCTTGATATTACCCATAAGGCGGAGATTGGTAGCACTGTTTATTTTCGTCCTGTTAATTATTGAAATTCCGGCCGAAACCGTTGGATCACTAAAGCTGGAACGGCTGAAGGAAGCCGTATCAGGAATATCAATCTGGCGACGCCCTCTTCTTCCGCTACCCATCCCCGTAGTAGCCCCTTGTTTTCCAACGGACCCATGCTGAGGCCCGCCGGTTGGCAGATAACCTGATTGTGAATAAGATATCCATGGGCTATTTTGAATGACAAATGGCACTGTTATTCCCAAGCTGTATTGCTTGTTCTGCAAAGTTATTCCATTTATAAGATAAAAGCTGTATGTGGGCTCTGTGAAGTAATAAGAACCACCCGCATATTGCATATTTCCGGAATAAGTAAGCTCCTGTGCATATAGCGGATACATGTACAAACTCCCAGTTACGAAAGACAGTAAAAGTGATCGGATATAAAAACCGGGGTGCGACATTTTATTATTTGATGCTAAATTTTACTGTTCTGACTGAGCCGGCTGATGTTCGCGAAGTCGTTTATTGATTCGTTCCATCGCTTGTACAGCCTCGTCCATCTGGTTGGTCATAGCGCTCAGATGTTCACGTAATCGGTCCATATCTCTTTTCATATCCCGGTCTTGCATCATCTGTTGATCCTGTAGCATCTGGTTACAACGTTCTGCAGAGTTTTTCATATTCTGAAGCATTAAACCCATATTCTCGCCCATCTGATGCATTTGCTGGTATTGATTTCGCATCTGCTCATCCTGAGTTCGTTGCATCATCTGGTTCATTTCCTGGTTCATTGCCTGTGTACGCTGCATCAAGTTGGTCATATGTTGCATCATATCCTGCATTTGCTTCATCTGTTGCTGCATTTGCTGTTGCTGCTGCCCTTGTTGGGAAAAAGCCGTTCCGGCAGCTACAAAGAATGCGACAAATAAGGTCACAAGTGTTTTTATTTTCTTCATGTTATTCTCCAATATTTTTCCATTGACAGCTAAACGAATGTTACATAATGCATACAACGTAATTGAAGCTATTTTTACTACGGTTTTTGTAATTCATTGGGAAATAAGGATGTAGGGATATACATGACATATCTAACAATGGCATAGATTTCCTTACGCGAAATAGTTGATAACGCTTACATCATTATTTCGGCGGATTAATGAGTTTAAAAAGTAAATCAATTGTTTTGCTATGTATGAGATCATTCACCAACTACCATTCAACGGCTTTCAGGTAAGATCAATATTATCGCTTCCTACCGATGCAAAGAGTTTGATTATTTTCTCGCATACGGGGAGCGGGGGAGAAGTAACTCCTCTCGAAAAAGAGATGGCCAAACATCTTCAGAAAGAAGGGTTTGCTACATTGATGTATGATTTTCTGCATCAGTATGAGAAAGGATACAAAATTGATATTGATGTCCTGAGTCGTGGATTAGTGACTTCTACACTTTGGTTGCATGATCATTCCGAATATAACCTGTTCAAAATAGGGTATTTCGGGGTGGGAACGGGGGCTGCTTCTGCTCTAAAGACCGCTGCACAACTGGAATCTATCATCAGCGGAGTGGTTTCACTCAGTGGAAGAACTGACCTCGTACATCATGAACTATCGCTGGTAAAATGTCCAGTGTTGCTAATAGCTGGTGAACTTGACTTTCAAGGAGTCAAAATGAACCAAAAAGCTTTGAAAAAATTGGGAGGGCCAAAGCAATTAGCTGTTATTTCAGGGGCCTCTCACTTATTCGAGGAAAGCAAAAAGCTAGAGGAAGCAAAACATATTACAGGTAGTTGGTTTCATAAATTTCTTCCTACAACACCCAAAGGTAAATGGTTACAGCATAAATGAGGATTGAGAATGACTAAAAAGAAGAAAGGACATACTTTTAAACAGGAACGGCTACGTATATTTAAAGAGAAGCGCATCGATACCTATTTGGAGCGGCAAAAGTATCCCGATCCTACCATTTGTATCAAATGCGGCGCTCTTTATAAAGAAGGCCGATGGACTTGGGATGATTTGCCGGAAATAGCCCATGAAGCTGTTTGCCCGGCTTGTCAACGCATAGCAGACGATTATCCCGGTGGTATCATAGAATTAAAAGGTGAATTTCTGGATGAACATAAAGATGAGATTCTAAATCTCGTCCGAAATATTAGCAGCCTTGAACAGTCTCGACATCCCTTGGAAAGGCTTATGGAAATTACCGACACATCCGAATCCATCATCATAAAAACAACGGGTATGCATGCAGCGCGGCGCATAGGGGGAGCCATCCACGATGCCTACCAGGGCGACATTGATTATAATTATGATGCTGAGAATTATGTTCGTATTACTTGGCACCGATAATGTTTAAGCTGTGAGCTTATCAAGCATATTGTCAACCCAGATGGGATCTACCTTTCTAAGGCGTTGCTTTTTGAGATTCTCCCTCATGATGCGATTTACGACAGGATGTTTTTCTTTTATCCACCGCTCGATTTTGCCCTTCCCTTTTTCAGGCATTTCAGCCGCTGCAACACTCCAGCAATAGCTTAATCCCTTGCGGAGCACTTCGTAAGCATCGTCCTTTTTATCATCAAAAGCAATCATTGAAGCAGTCGCCCAGTCAAGGAATTCAAAGACATGGTCTTTAACCTCAACATCCCGAAGAATATCCGGCTCGCAAAATCCGGCTATGACCGCACGCTGCTCCAGTAACGATCCCTCAATCCATGACCGTGCATACTTAAGCAGTCGCTTGCTATTTTTTCGGCCAATCGTTTGCAAAGCCATCGCCACGGCCTCTCGTACCCGCCATCTGGGGTCATTAGCTCGCTTTCTAAGTTGTCTTAAAAGCCCGCCATCGTGATAATGAGCAAGATATTCCCCAAATCCCAATACGCCACAAAAAACCAAGAACACCTCGGGAGTATTTTCAGGGGCTTCTTCGGGATCCAACCGAACATATTTTTTGAAATCCATTAATGTAGCCGTTTCAGCAAAAGCACGAGCCAATTCTAAATTCCCGCGCTGGCCCGGCAGTCCGGAATACTTCATTAGAAACTCTTCCCAGTTTTTGGGTGATAAATGAAGCAGCTCTTTTTTATAACTCCCTATTTTATTCAAAATACTCCCCCATCTTTATGATTATTACCAACAGGATAGTATTTATTCTGCTAAAATATTATCAGGGAAAACCCTACAATCACCAATTTTAAAACATTTTGGTTATTTTGAGATGAACTTGGGGGAAATGCAATCTTATGCTTAACTTCTCATTTAACGAGAGTAAAATTCCTATTAACATACCGATTTCAGATTGAATTTAGCTGATTTTTCACAGGCAGTAGCTGTAGACCAAGTTGGCGTGGAAGAGCGGGTGGCTCGGCTCAATAAGCGCAGTATCAAGAAAGAGTCAAAGATCCAGGGACTGACGATGGCCTTGAGCATGGTAGATTTAACA
Source organism: Balneolaceae bacterium (assembly GCA_050117475.1). Lineage (GTDB taxonomy): Bacteria > Bacteroidota > Rhodothermia > Balneolales > Balneolaceae > Fodinibius. The sequence goes on from JASFMR010000004.1 coordinate 58,132, forward strand.
ACCCTTGAAGGCATGGATACCCCGGGTAAAGTCATCCAGCTTTGTCAAAAGGCCAAAGAGCCCTACATCGGTCTCCCCGATTTGCCATCGGTTGCCGCTGTATGTGTCTACCCACGTATGGTATGCGCTGCACACAAGGCTTTGCGCGGTACGGGGATTAATGTTGCCAGCGTAGCTACGGCTTTCCCAAGTGGAATGACCTCCCTAGAAAATAAACTGGAAGAAACTCATCAAGTCGTCGAAGACGGCGCTGATGAAGTTGATATGGTAATTTCGCGTGGAGAATTTCTAAAAGGTAACTATTCTTATGTATACGATGAAATTTCTGCTGTTAAAGAAGCCTGTGGTGATGCTCATTTAAAAGTAATTTTGGAGACCGGAGAACTTCAAACCTACGAGAATGTCCGCAAGGCAAGTGACTTGGCTATGCATGCCGGAGCAGATTTTATTAAAACATCCACGGGTAAAGTGAACCCTGCCGCAACACAACCGGTAACACTGGTAATGCTGGAGGCTATTCGTGATTTTTATTATAACACGGGTCGGAAAGTCGGTATGAAACCCGCAGGAGGTATTCGCAAGGCCAAACAAGCCCTACAGTACCTGGTCCTCGTTAAGGAAACATTGGGAACGGATTGGCTAACTCCCCAATATTTTCGGTTTGGGGCCAGTTCCCTGGCCAATGATTTGCTAATGCAAATTGTCAAACAAAAAACCGGCGTCTATCAAAGTGCCGACTATTTTTCTAATGATTGACATATAACAATCTTCAAATTCTCACCGTCACAATAGTGAAATCCAAGTTGTAAAAAACCCACTCTAATATGGCTGACGATCAAAAAACTGCTGAACCCATCGAGGAGAAACCTTACAAACCCTCCTCTCCCACATCCAAACTTAATTTTGACGGTTTTTGGGATTATGATGAAGCCCCGGAAAGCACCGATCACGCAGAGATCAGGGAACAGTATGAGCTCTTTATCGATGGAAAGTTCGTAACCCCTGAAAAAGGGCGATATTTCGTTTCTGTGAACCCGGCTACAGAAGAAAATATAACAACTTTCGCCGAAGCTACCCAGCAGGATATCGATAAAGCAGTTAAGGCAGCCAGAAAAGCTTTTGAAGGCCCCTGGTCAACAATGGCAGCCAAAGAACGGGGCAAATATATTTACCGCCTGGCACGTTTAATTCAGGAACGAGCACGTGAGTTTGCAGTACTGGAATCAATGGACGGCGGTAAACCGATCCGGGAGTCACGCGATGTAGACATCCCTCTGGCGGCAGCCCATTTCTTTTATTATGCCGGATGGGCAGACAAACTAGACTATGCCTTTCCGGGCAGAAAAGCGGAGCCGCTTGGAGTGGCAGGACAAATCATCCCCTGGAACTTTCCACTGCTCATGTTAGCCTGGAAAATTGCTCCGGCCCTGGCAACGGGTAATACCGTAGTGCTAAAACCTGCTGAGACTACGTCATTGACCGCACTGAAATTTGCAGAACTTTGTCGGGATGCCGGGTTACCTGACGGTGTTGTAAATATTGTCACAGGTGCCGGCCAGACAGGATCACTTATTGTCAACCATGATGATATAGACAAGATCGCTTTTACCGGGTCAACAGAAGTCGGCAAGATTATCAAAAAATCACTGGCGGGTACCGAAAAGAAATACACGCTTGAACTGGGTGGTAAGGGTCCCAATATTATCTTTGAAGATGCCCCTATCAACCAAGCCGTTGAGGGCATCATCAATGCCATTTTCTTTAACCAGGGGCATGTTTGCTGTGCAGGATCCCGCCTTTTCGTACAGGAAGGAATTGCTGACAATGTGGTTCAAAAACTGCGCGATCGGATGGAGACACTTATCGTCGGAAACCCTTTGGACAAAAATACCGATATAGGGGCCATAAACTCCGAACAACAATTTGAAAAGATCAATAAATATTTGGAAATAGGGGTTAATGAAGGAGCAGAGATGTATCAGAGCTCCTGCGATATCCCTGAAAAAGGGTACTTTTGCCGCCCTACCCTATTCACTAATGTCGGGCAATCAAACCGGATTGTGCAAGAAGAAATTTTTGGTCCCGTCTTGACGATTCAAACCTTTCGCACTGCAGAGGAAGGTATCAAAAAAGCTAATAACACGCCTTATGGACTAGCCGGCGGTGTTTGGACTGACAAAGGATCCAAGATTTTCAAAGTTGGCGGTAGAATTCGCAATGGGGTCGTTTGGGCCAACACCTATAACCAGTTTGATCCCACCTCTCCGTTCGGCGGATATAAAGAGAGCGGCGAAGGCCGGGAAGGCGGCTTACAAGGCTTGTATCCCTATGTCAAATTGCAATAATTAATCCGAATTCGGTACATTCGAATCCATGGTAACCGGTTCAAAAATTTATTCCCATGACAGATCGCATTGAGGTTTTAAAAACGTACAAGATATACATCGGCGGCAACTTTCCACGAACCGAATCTGGACGCTATTATAAAGTTTATGATAGCGATGAAGAAATTCTTGCCAATGCATGCCGTTGCTCGCGTAAGGACCTGCGTAATGCTGTCGTTGAAGCGCGGAATGCTGTTGAGGGTTGGAGTGGTCGCACTGCTTACAACCGAGGACAGATTCTTTACCGCATCGCAGAGATGCTCGAAACCCGAAAGACACAGTTCATCGAAGAGCTCGAAACTGTTGGCTACAAAACAAAGAAGGCTACTTCAGAAGTCGAAGCCACCATCGACAGGCTGATCTATTACGCTGGCTGGTCGGATAAATATCAGCAAGTCTTTGGAACGGTAAACCCGGTGGCCAGCTCACATTTCAACTTTTCGATGCCGGAACCAATGGGAATCGTAAATATCTGGGCACCGGAAGATAGTCCGCTTTTAGGGTTGGTATCGGTTGTCGCACCCGTTATTGTGGGAGGCAATACCTGCGTAGTTCTTGCTTCCGAGAAATATCCCTTGAGTGCAATAAGCTTTGCAGAAGTACTCAATTCCTCAGATGTTCCGGGCGGAGTCGTGAACATTCTTACCGGTTACCGTTCAGAGCTAATGGAACATATGACAACACACAAGGACGTAAATGCTTTTTTCTACACTGACAGTTCAGTAGGTAAGGAAACAAGGAAACAAATTGATGAGAATGCTACTTTAAACTTAAAACGCGTGGTACGGGATAAGATTGAAGACTGGTCTAAAAGTGATACACAGTCTCCCTATTTTATTACGAACTTTCAGGAAACAAAAACGACTTGGCACCCTGTTGGACTTTAATTTATGAGTTTACACTATCGAAATCTTTTTTACACATTCATTGTAATCACCATAGTCATCTCGACAGCCTGTAGCACTACCAAGAAAGTGGCTGATGATTCAGGATCCAGGCGTGAAGACTCTATTCGGGTAGCAAGGGAAAGTATGAGCGATTTACAACTGATGCTCGATAACAATCGTAGCGAGTTAAGTGATGTTTATGCTACTCAGCGCCAGGATATGCCTTCTGTATTTTTAAAGAAAAGCTCCAGTGACGAATCCATCAATAGCGACCCCTTCGATGGGTATCGGATTCAAATAATTTCAACCAAGAATGTACAGTTGGCTGATTCGGTAGCAAATGCATTCAGGGTTTGGTCAGATACAACCATTGTCGGCTATTCAGCCAAGGCATATGTGTTCTTCAAACAACCATTTTATAAAGTTCACGTCGGGGATTTTCATAACCGGGATAAGGCAGATGACTTCACTCAATTAGTGAAACATAATTATCCGGATGCATGGGTGGTGCATGACCGTATTGACCCTTCCAACATGCCGGCTGATACTACTTCCTTCTCAATCATCAAACCCGGTGAAAAGAAAGAGGTTAAGTCCGGCAGTATTCAAAAATAAATGGACGTCCTTAAAATTAGGTAGCCCTTCCCATCCCGATATTATAACCTAATACATCCCGTAGCTAGAATTGCCTTAGAAAAATAATCGATGGGCAATACGATTGAGTATTTCAATTATACATTAAACCGGAAAAGCATTACATCGCCATCCTGTACAGTATAATCTTTACCTTCCTGGCGCATCTTACCGGCGTCTTTAACCGCCTTTTCGGACCCCAAATCTTTATAAGTTTCAAAACCGACAGTCTCTGCCCGGATAAAACCGCGTTCGAAGTCAGTGTGGATAACGCCGGCTGCCTGTGGAGCTTTGGTTCCTTTTTTGATCGTCCATGCCCGAACTTCTTTGGGCCCAGCAGTAAAATAAGTAATGAGTCCCAGCTCTTTATAAGCCGCCCTGATTAGTCGTTCCAGTCCGGCACTTTCAACGCCCAGCTCGTGTAGAAACATTTGCTTTTCTTCATCATCCAGCTGAGCAATTTCTTCTTCAATCTTAGCACAAAAAGTTACGACCTCGTCGTCAAATTTTGAGGCTATTTCTTTTACTTTATTAACCCATTCGTTACCGGAGTCCAGGTCCTCCTCGGAGACATTGCAAGCATAAAGCACCGGTTTGTCCGACAACAGGAAAAGATCTCGATAAGCTTTTCGCTCTTCCCCATCCACTTTAAAGGTTCGCGCAGCATTCCCATTTTCAAGGTGCTCTTTCAGTTTTTTGACGACTTCGAATTGCTGAATAATCTTTTTATCACCGCTCTTGGCATCCTTCTGGAGATTCGAAAGCCGTTTTTCTACCGACTCCAAGTCCTTTAGTATCAATTCGTCCTCTATAATGTGGATATCACGTTCCGGGTCTACATTACCTTCAACGTGAATAACATTCTCGTCGTCAAAACAGCGGACCACATGAACAATCAGATCTACTTCCCGGATGTGGGAAAGAAAAGCATTGCCCTTCCCTTTTCCTTCGGAAGCCCCTTTTACTAAACCGGCGATATCAACGAACTCAACACTCGTAGGGATCTTCTTCTTGGATTGTACGATTTCATAAAGATCATCCAGCCGTTTATCCGGTACCGGGACCACACCGATGTTGGGATCTATTGTACAAAAGGGAAAGTTCGCCGCATCGGCTCCGGCATCACTTAATGCATTAAAAAGTGTTGACTTACCCACATTGGGCAGTCCTACAATTCCACAGCGTAAGCTCATTTTTTAAAATCAGTTTAATACTTAAAATTAATTTTTTTCCTATCTGTCAAGGCATACCTGCTGAATAAACTCCCCTTCGGGTAAAACAGCAGCAGTAAGCTTTCCATACCCCACCCGATCATAGACGCAGCCCGTATCAATCCCAATCATATGGTCTTTTACAAGGGGACGAGGACGAGGTGTATGCCCGAAAATTACTGTTTTTTCCCAGGGAGTTTCAAAAGCATTAAGATGTGATCGCTCCCACAAAAACTCTCGTATTTCATCTTCGTCCTGGAGGCTTTCTTCTATCGTTTTGGTAGGTGACAGTCCGGCGTGAACAAAAAAATAATCCTCCGTTTCGTAGTACAGTTTTGTACTTTTATAAAAGTTCAGGTGCTCTTCGGATATACTTACTGATTTACCGTCCGAGCCGTACGATTTTAACGTTGAACGCCCTCCATTCATCATCCAGAGATTAAATTCGCCGCGAGTTACTGCGTCCAAAAGCATTTGCTCATGATTACCACGCAAAAAAACAGCATCGACTTCATTACCGAAAGCTATCAACCGCTCAACCACTTTTTGGGAATCAGGTCCCCGGTCAATATAATCTCCAACAAATACAAATTGTCGATCATAATAAGGCTCCAGTTTTTTGAGCAACATTTCCATCGACTTATAACAGCCATGAATATCGCCAATAGCTATAAATTGTTGAATACTCACTATGTAAATAGTCTAAGAATTAAGGGATGATTCAATAAGGCCTCTCCCTTTCTTATTAATGCGGTTATCTTTTTGGAGTTGCTCCAGGGCTGAATCCAGAATCCCGTTAACAAAATTGCCTGATTTTTGAGTGGAATATCTCTTAGCGATTTCGATCGCCTCATTTATCGTCACTTTGGTGGGAATGTTTTCAAAGAATAAAAATTCTGCAATGGCCATACGTAATATGAGTCTGTCAATGGTAGTGAGCCTATCTATGCGCCAATTTTTAATATGGGTCTGGATAATCTTATCCAAATCCTCTTGTTTGTTGACAACTCTCAAAAACAATCGTTCGGCAAACCTGAACGTTTCTTTGTCATCCGAAAATTGAGATTTTATTATTGTATTAATCGTGTGTTTCCACTCGCCTTTCCCAATCTCATCGGCGTACAAAGCTTGTATAACCGCTTCTCGTGCTTCTCTGCGCTGAGCCATTTATCTAAATATTTCCATTTTTTTAGTAAACCCAAAAATACAAAACCTACCAACCAGCCGAAAGAAAAAAGGCAGGTATATTTCTATTGATTAATAAACGTGAACCAACAATCATGATGCTGAAAATATGCTTCAAACGATTCAATCGTAACAGCCGGTCCGTGTTGTTATTCCCTCCCGGGTTATTTCTAATAAAAAGATCTCCCGGAAACCGGGTTTGCCCGGTTAAAAAGATTCCATCGCTTCTAGGCTACTAAAGATAGCATGCCCCCTTGTTTCCAAGCTAAAAGGGACAGCTCCTTGTGGATGTTGCTAGTTCAGCCATCAGGCTTCATTTAACCTTTTGTCGCGAGCTGAGGATAGTGTAATTTATGATATGAAATATTTTTGATCTGGAATCTTTCAGACGATTGAAATCAAAATCTGGCTATTAACAAGGAGTACACGATGACTGAAATAATAAATGAGATATCGCAACAGTTGGCAAGGGTATTTGACCCGGAAATTATAGGGACGTTGCTGGCAGACTGGCTCATTAATATATTTGTATTACTGGTTGTTTTTTTAGCATTCTATTTGCTGTGGAAAATAATGCACTTGGTATTACAGCCAATCTTCAGGAGAAGCAAAATGGACGAGACAACAACCGTCTTTGTAAATTCAATCATTAAATACGGGTTGTTAATTTTTGGGCTGGTCACGGCCTTAGACACGGTGGGGATAAAGACATCAGCAGTCCTGGCCTCATTGGGAATTGTAGGTTTGACAATCGGTTTTGCGGCCAGAGATTCGCTATCCAACCTCATTTCAGGATTAATCATTTTCCTGGATCGCCCTTTTGTAATTGGAGACCTTGTTGAAGTAGACGGCC